>JABEUS010000067.1 GCA_013044285.1 Acidimicrobiaceae bacterium | reverse complement strand
TTTCTCCTACCCCGGCTCGGAGCGACCGGTCATCGATCGAGTGACCCTCGAACTCGGGGCCGGGACGACGAACGCTCTCATCGGGGGCACCGGATCGGGCAAGACCACCCTCGCGAGTCTCATTCCCCGCTTCTTCGACGCGACTGAGGGTCGGGTACTCGTGAACGGTGTCCCCGTCACGGAACAGAGTCTGGAGGACCTCTGGGCGTCCCTGGGCGTCGTTCCCCAGTCCGCCTTCCTCTTTTCGGGGACTATTGCGAGCAACCTGCGCCTGGGGAGAGAGTCCGCGAGCGAGGAGGACCTCTGGTGGGCCCTCGACGTGGCCCAAGCTCGGGAGTTCGTCGCGGCGACGCCCGGTGGGCTCGACGCCCCGGTCGATCAGGGGGGTACCAACTTGTCCGGGGGTCAGCGCCAGCGTTTGAGTATCGCTCGCGCGCTCGTGACGAGGGCTCCGCTGCTCATCTTCGACGACTGTTTCTCCGCCCTCGACGCGCGCACCGACGCTCTCTTGCGTCAGGCCCTGCGCGAAGAGATTGCCGACACCACCACGCTGATCGTGGCCCAGCGAGTCTCCACCATCATGGACGCCGACCAGATCATCGTTCTTGACGAGGGGCGCGTGGTGGGGATCGGACGGCACGAGGACCTCGTGACCACCTGTCCCACCTACCGTGATATCGCGGTGTCCCAGCTCGGTGAGGCGGCCCTCTCGTGAGTATGCGGGGACCCTTCGGAGGGGCTCCCGGCCCGGTTCACCAGACCCGGGACGTACGTACAACGGTGCGCCGACTGGGTCGACGACTCGCGCCCGAACGTCTGAAATTGATCCTCGCCCTCATCATGGGGATAGCGTCCGTCGGCTTCGTCGTCGCGGGTCCCCAAATTCTCGGTAGTGCCACCAACGTGCTCTTCGACGGCCTCGTGTCGAAGCGACTCCCGCTCGGCACGACGAAAGCCCACGCCCTCGAGTTACTGCGCGCCTCGGGTCACCGTCAGTTAGCCGACATGCTCCAGTCGATGTCCATCACACCCGGGGTCGGGGTCAACATCACTCGAATGGGCACCATCCTCTTATTCGCGGTGCTGGTCTACGCCGTGGGTTCACTCTTCAACTACGCCCTCGGCTACACGATGGCGGGCGTCACCCAGCGCACCGTGCGCCGTCTCCGTGAGGAGGTGGAGGAGAAGTTGGGTCGGCTGCCTCTGGCCTACTTCGACTCGCACCCCCACGGAGACGTCCTTAGTCGCGTGACGAACGACATCGATAACCTCACGACCACGGTGCAGCAGGGTTTGAGTCAGCTGATGACCTCGGCCTTGACCGTCCTCGGGGTCCTCGGCATGATGTTCTGGATTTCACCCCTGCTCGCGGCGGTGAGTCTGGTCGTGATCCCCCTGGCCCTCGCGACGACCACGCTCGTCGCTCGCCGGAGTCAGCGTCACTTCGCCAGCCAGTGGCGCGCGACGGGGGAGTTGAACGGGCTAGTCGAAGAGACCCACACGGGTCACGAACTGGTCCAGGTCTACGGGCGCACCGAGGCGGTCGTCTCCCAGTTTGATTCCCAGAACCGGGCACTCTACGAGTCGAGCTTTCGCGCCCAGTTCCTCTCCGGGATTATCCAGCCCACCCTGCAGATCGTGGCCAACCTCAACTACGTGGCGATCGCGGTGATCGGGGGCTACCGGGTCGCCTCGGGGCTCTTGTCACTCGGCGCGGTGACCGCCTTCATCCAGTACTCCCGTCAGTTCACGATGCCCCTCACCCAGATCGCCAGTCAGATGAATCTCCTGCAGTCCGGGGTGGCCTCGGCGGAACGTGTGTTCGAGTTTCTCGACGCCCCCGACGAGACTCCCGACGGCCCCCGAGTGCGCCAGCTCGACTTGGTGGAGACGTCGGGGGCGAGCGTCGTCTTCGACCACGTGTCGTTTCGCTACGACTCGGCCGTTCCCCTCATCGAGGACTTCACCCTGGACGTGGCGCCCGGATCCACCGTCGCCCTCGTGGGGGCGACGGGAGCGGGTAAGACGACCATCGTCAATCTGCTGGTGCGCTTTTACGAGATCAACGGAGGGCGTCTACTGCTCGACGGAGTCGACTACCGAGAACTCACCCGCGACGAGGTTCGTCGCCACTTCGGAATGGTTCTCCAAGACACCTGGGTGTTTTCGGGAACCATTCGGGAGAACATCCGCTACGGACGAGAGGACGCGACTGACGACGAGGTCGTAGAAGCCGCCCGACGAGCCCGCGTTGACGCCTTCGTGCGTTCGTTGCCCGAGGGCTACGACACGGTCCTCGACGACGACGCGTCGCACCTCTCCGCCGGCCAGCGCCAACTCTTGACCATCGCGCGAGCGTTCCTCGCCGATCAGAGCGTGTTGATCCTCGACGAGGCCACCTCCAACGTCGACACCCGCACCGAGGTTTTGATTCAAGAGGCGATGGGGCAACTACGCCGGGGGCGAACGAGCTTCGTGATCGCTCACCGACTCTCGACGATTCGAGACGCGGACGTCATCGTCGTCATGGATCACGGACAGATCGTGGAACAGGGTTCTCACGACGAGCTCCTCGACCGGGGTGGGGTCTACGCCGACCTCTACGCCAGTCAGTTCGCCGGAGTAGAAACCTAAAACGTTGGGGGAGGACCCGTGCTGACGAGTGAACAACGCGCCTGGTTTGATCCAGTCGTGCAGAGACGTGGCACGAACTCGATGAAGTGGCGAGCCGAGGAGTACCTACTCACCCCCTCCCAGCGCGCGGCCGAACCCCTCCCGATGTGGGTCGCCGATATGGACTTCCTCGCGCCCGCTCCCGTGCGCGAGGCTCTCCGCGAGGTCGCCGAGTTCGGGGTGTACGGCTACCCCGCGCCGGTGAGCTCGAGCTACCTCGACGCGGTGGCCTCCTGGCAACACCGACGTCACGGATACGAGGTCGACCCCGAGTGGATTGTTCCCACCTCGGGAGTCATCGCCGCCTTAAAGGTCGCGGTCCAGGTCTTCTCCTCACCGGGAGACTCGATCCTCCTCCAGCCCCCGGTCTACGGTCACTTTCGAGACGACGTCGAGTCGAACGGCCGGCGACCCGTCTACGCGCCGCTTCGCCTCGAGGGGGATCGCTACCTGTTTGATCCCGACGGCTTCGAACGGGCCCTTCGTCCCGACACGCGACTGTTCATTCTCTCGAACCCCCACAACCCCACGGGCAACGTCTGGTCGAGCGAGGATCTTCGACTGATGGGCGAGATCTGTCTCGAGCACGACGTCCTCGTGATCGCCGACGAGATTCACCAGGACTTCGTGCTGACCGCCGAGCGACGCCACGTCCCCTTCGCGAGCCTGGATCCCCGCTTCGCCCAGGGCAGTATTACCTGCACGTCGGCGAGCAAGACCTTCAACTTGGCGGGTCTCCAGGTCGCCAACACCCTCATCGCCCAGCCGAGTCTCCGGGGCCGGTTCCTTGGCCAACTCGAGCGCAACCAGTTCTCCCTCCTCAACCTCTTCGGTACGGTCGCGACGGAGGTCGCCTACCGGGAGGGTGAGGAGTGGTTGGACGCCCTGCTCGACTACCTACGGGAGAGTCACGCGCGCTTTCGAGAGGTGGTGAACTCCCTCGGGGTGTTGCGCGCTCTTCCGATGGACTCGCTCTACCTCGCCTGGGTGGACGCTCGGGGAACGGGACTCGAGGCCGAGGACCTTCAGGACTTCCTCATCACCCGGGCCGGCGTGTGGTTCGATCACGGACCGAAGTTCGGGACTGAGGGACGAGGATTCGTGCGAGCCAACCTCGGGTGTCCGCGCGCCACCCTCGACGTAGCGCTCGAGCGCCTGACGAAGGCCTTCGCCTCGTAAGGAGGACGTCACATACCGACACATCTGTCGGTATATTGGCACGGTGACGACTCCTCTCGAGACCCCCATCTCCAACCCGCGCCGCTGGCTGGCGATGCCCTTCATCGCCCTCGGAGTCGCCATGATTATCGTGGACGCGACCATCGTCAACGTCGCCGTCCCGTCGATCA
>JABEUS010000066.1 GCA_013044285.1 Acidimicrobiaceae bacterium | reverse complement strand
TCTTCATGCTGTCCTCCTGGCTCCATTCTGGAGCATCGGGACTCTCAATAGCAGTGGATCATTTCACGGGGACCCGCGCATACCCACCCCTGTACTTGGATGCGGCGTCCGGATTCGAACCGGAGTACGGGGCTTTGCAGGCCCTTACATCGTACGACTGGCCGTGCCAGGCTGTGCCGAATCTCAGTCGAAATATGGACCTCGCACGATTGGCCCCGCTCTACCTGACCTCTCGAAATGTCCGGTTGTGGCAAAAGACAGTGGCAGATACAGGGGAAGGCCAACTGGTCTCTCTGCGAAGGGATAGTTGTAGGGCGCGCTCCCTCGCCAAGCTTTGCGCTGCGTTTGATGCGGGTTGACATCAGAAGGCCGACGTGACTCTGTAACCCGAGTTCGGTCATCGAGAGAGCTGGTATCTCCCCCATCGAAATTCAGTACGGCTTCTTCAGGTCTTTGAACATTGGGAAGTGTCGAACGTTGCAGGTGAGTAGTTCGCATCCGGCGACAATCACCGTGGCAGCGATTGCTAGGTCTGCACTATCGATTGAGTGATGGCTCGGTAACCACCTTCGGCCCAATTCGCCAGCTCGCTCGGAAATCAAGGCGTCGACTGGGTGCCAGATGAAGGTTGAGAGTAGCGCCCGAGTACCACCTTCCTCGTTCGTCGTCATTCCTGCGAGCACCTCGAGACGTGTCATTTCGCTCGCGTGCAACGGCGCACCACTTCTCGCGTCCTCCAGAGCCCGTTCCGCACCGTGATGACCCCGGAGGTAGTCAATAATTACGGATGTGTCAACTAGGACCGTCATGAGTCGTTTCGAGTGAGGCGCGATCCCGATCGGAGTTTCTCCACCGTGGCGGCTCCGTCCTCGCCGCGGTCAGTCCACGAGCCGAAGGACTGGCGCATGAGATCGAGATCGTCGTTGCTTGAACGCCACGTTCCGTACACCGCTTCTACCGCGTCACGGATGAGGGCCGAAATCGACTTACCCGTGCGTGCTGCCTCCACATCTAGTGTCCTACGTTCCTCGACTGTGAGGGAGATCTGTGTCCGCTGCATGATGTAACTATACATCACTTTCACTTCATTAGGCCGCCGATTCGTCGGCAGGCGCGCGGAGTCAACTCTTTCGAAGGCAGGAATCACCCTCCGAGGGAAGTGCCAGGAGCAGTTCGTGAGGCGATGTCAACTCCAATGCACCCTTGCTGGTCTTACCGGTGGCCCGCCGTAACAGTCGTGCCACCCTGCACTGGCGCCCCAATTCCTAGTCGGACGCGCTCGCCCGACTTGCCCTGGTGAATGACACGTCCAAATCTGTAGAAACAGCATCATGCCGTAGTCAACCAACCCCACAGGCGGCATCAGCCGCATAAGCCTGAGCGGCATTTTGGACGCGGGTGTCTTTGAGTTCTGGCACTGATCGAGTGACGGTCAGCACCCGACAACCGAAATTGCAGAGGCAGGGGCGGAGGCACAAATTCTCAAACGCCTTGTACGACTCGGCCGCTTCAGGGGCAGCACGAAGGGATTTCTGGAGGCGGCGTTGGGATTCGAACCCAAGTACGGGGCTTTGCAGGCCCCTGCCTAACCACTCGGCCACGCCGCCAGAAAGGAGAGTCTACCCGAGCGATGGCCCGACTCCGCCCGTCCAGATTAACTCTCGACCGGTCTAAAGGTGTCCGGTCACAGGCGCCGTTCGGCGAGTGGGAGGGGGGGTCGTCGCGGAACAGATTCTCCCTTCACGGGTTCGAGAACGCTCCGAGGAACCTTGGGGGTCTCTTCGTAAGCCGAGAGGGGTAGGAAGTCGACGCTGTTTCACAGGAGATGCCTCGGGGAATGGAGGTGCCCCGATGACGGCTCGAAGGTGAATCTCCTCCCCCTCTCAACCTCGGAGTCACTGCGGACATTCTCGACCCGGCACGTTAGAGTTGGGGTGGTGAAACCTACGCGACTCGCTCTGGTGTCCCTCGGCACTCTCGCCTCCCTCTCCGTCGCCGTGCCGGTCGGAGCCCAGAGCGCGAGCGTCGCACTAGTTCACGCCAGCTCTCAAGTTGCCCTACGGATCACCAAAGACATGCCCGTTCTTCGCCTGACACTCTCCTCTCCGGAGCCCGCCAGCACCCTGCCGGCCCTCGTCACCTCCCCGGAGGTCCCGACGCGCTGGATCGCCGTGGGTCCCCGGGAAGTAGAGGCCGTCGCCCTGCAGACTCCCGCGCCCGTGTTGAGCTACCACATCAACGTCCCCTCGACGCTGCGCTGCTCGACGACATGCTCGGTGCAGAGCACCCGCGTAGTCTCGACGCAGCTCACCCTCAACAACACCTGGACGGCCCAGTTGCTAGCCGAGTTGAACTACCTCCCGGTGAGTTTCAGTTCCCCCGACGGCCCCTTCGCAGTCACTCAGGTACCGGGCGCCTTCACCTGGCGCTTCCCCGACCTCACGACCCTTCGCCCCCTCTGGAGTCTCGGTACCACCAACACCGTCCTCACGGCCGCCCTCATGCGATTCCAGGACGCGAACGGACTCCCCGACTCCGGGGTTACTGACCCGGCGACCTGGACCGCCTTGGTGAGTGCGGTCGAGCACCACCAGGTCAACACCGCGAGCTACAACTACGTCCTCGTCTCTCAGACCCAGCCCGAGAACCTCACTCTCTACGAGAATGGCAAGGTGGCTCTCCGGGCCCTCGTCAACACCGGCATCCCCCAGTCCACCACCCAGGTCGGTACGTACCCGGTCTACCTGCGCTACGTCACCCAGACGATGCGCGGGACCAACCCCAACGGCACGAAGTACGTCGACCCGGGTATCCCCTGGGTCTCCTACTTCTACGGCGGCGACGCCCTACACGGATTCATTCGCGCCTCCTACGGGTTCCCCCAGAGTCTCGGTTGCGTGGAGATGCCCTTCGCCACCGCCGGTCTGGTCTGGCCCCACACCCCCATCGGCACCCTCGTTACGGTTCTTCCCTAGCCGGACCGAAGGGGGTGTCGGAGCGCTGAGCGCTCACTTTCAGGTGGCCCTCGCGCAGTTGGGATCCCCGACCGAGCACACTCGCCCCGAAGCGCCGACGAATATCGTCGACCGCGTCTCGTAGAGCCGCCTGGTCGATCTGGTGACGGCGAGAGACCTCGGGAGCCGGGGAACCCGCCGACGGGTCACTCCCCACGTCGAAGCTGAGTTGAATGCTCGATCCGGCTCGCGCCTCTAACTGACTGACGTGGATTCCGAGTAGGCGCAGGGCGAGCGTTCTCTCCAGGCTGAGCCCGAGGGCGCACGCCACCTCCCCGAGGGCCCCCTCGTCATCCAGTCCGAAGTTCAGGGTCTGGGAACGAGAACGGGTTCGTAGTTCGTCGTCGCGAGCGATCACGGTCACCCGTCGGGCCAGCAGGTGTCGCTCCCGTAGGGCGCGCGCCACGACTCCCGCGTGCCGGCGCAGCGCCTCCTCAATCGTGGCGTCGTCACTCACCGACACGGCGAAGGTCTCCTCGTGACCAACCGATTTGGCCTCCCGCGAACTCTCCACTACCCGGGAGTCCTCCCCGCGAGCGAACTCCGACAGGGTGCGAGAGAGGGCCGACCCGAGGTGGCCCGCGAGAAGATCTTCATCTACGTGGCGTAGATCTCTCACGTGGATCACCCCGAGACGGGCGAGTTTGCGCGACGTGGCCGGCCCCACCCCCCAGAGCTCTCCGACACCCAGGGTGTCGAGCCAACGAGACTCGAGTTCGGGTGTCACCCAGAGAACCCCCGCGCCCTCACTCACCCCGGCGGCACTAAACCGGGGCTTAGCCCGTTTCGAGGCGAGCTTGGCGAAGAGCTTATTTCGTGCAACCCCCACCGCCGAGTCGAGACCGAGTTCGTCGCGCAGGCGCGATCGCACACTCGCCGCCGCCTCCAGGGGATTACTCAGCACTCGCTGGGCGACACTGAGGTCGAGGAACGCCTCGTCGAGACCGAGGGGCTCGGTTCGCCAGGTCACGTCCCCTAAGACCTCGTGGAACCGGGACGAATACTCCTCGTAGCGATCAAATCGACCGGGAAGAATCACGAGATCAGAACAGAGTCGCCGGGCGACGCTTGAGGCCATCGCGCTACGCACCCCGAAGCGCCGGGCCTCGTAGCTCGCCGAGGCGATCACCCCCCGTTCGCCCGATCCCCCCACACAGACCGGACGACCCTTCAGACTCGGATTATCGAGAATCTCGACCGACGCGAAGAACGCGTCGAGATCGATGTGGAGGATCGGCGTCGACCAGGGATCGGGTGAACTACTCGGTGAACTGGACACGGCGAAAGGTCTCCACAAATCCGACACCGAGGTCCCGGGCCCCCTGGGCCGCGCGAGCCCGCACCACCTCACCGATCTCGGCCGTCTCGCCACCCATCTGGGATCGGTGCTCCAACACGGCGGCGACTTTCGCCTCGATACTCGCCGTGACGTCCACGGCGGCGTCGGGCTCGTGGGTTCCACTGAGCAAGAGGTAACGCACCGCGTGGGCGGGACCCGTCTCAGGAAAGTAGAGCGGCATCGCCGCGGCCGGCGCCACCGCGTCGAGGAGGGCCCACCCGGTCTCTCGGTGGTCCCGGTGATTCACGTACACCCCACCGAAGAACACCGCCGAGGGATCCGGTCCGAGGACCACGTCGGGACGAAAGCGTCGAATGAGACCCACCAATCGTCGGCGCAGATCGAGGTCGTTCACCACCTCGCCGTCGGGTACGCCGAGTAGGTCCACCGACGTCAGTCCCAGATGCGCTCCGGCCCGCTCGACTTCGGCACTGCGGCGAGTCACGAGATCGTGACCCCCCTCGTGGGAGTGGTGGGTCCCCTTGTCTCCCTGGCACGCCACCACGAGGTGCACCGCGCAACCGAGTGAACTCCACCGGGCGAGTGTTCCCCCCGCCGCGACGTCGGCGTCGTCGGGATGGGCGTAGATGGCGAGGGCGACCCGGGGTCGGTCGTGGAGAAGTCGCACGTTCAGGAGCGCGACTTTGGAGCGGTCGCCTTGACCAGGTTGCCGACTTCACGAGCGAAGTCGTCGGCACCCTCGAAACCTTTGTAGACCGAGGCGAATCGCAGGTACGCCACGTCGTCGACCAGTCGAAGAGCGTTAAGGGTCGCCATCCCGACCTCCTCCGACGTCACGTCACGCCCGGCGGCGCGCACGATCTCTTCGATCCCGCCCACCAGGGACTCGAGAGTCTCGGAGCCCACGGGACGATTCTTGCACGCCGCTCTGATTCCGCTCAGAACCTTGTCGCGCGAAAATACTTCTCTTTCGCCCGATCTCTTCACGACGATCACGCCCACCTCGTCGATTCTCTCGAAGGTGGTGAAGCGCTGGTTGCAGGTACTGCACTCACGTCGGCGTCGGATCGCCGAGCCGTCCTCGGCGAGCCGAGAGTCCACGACTCGGTCGTCGTCAGCCGAGCAGTACGGGCATCGCACAGGGTCATACTACGCCTCGTCAGCCCAACTCTTACGGAATGATAACGTGCTCACCCGCCACCACCACTCCCGAGTGCAGTTCACCGGCCAGAGCGCGGTACGCGGCCGAGGAGTTCCAGGGATTGACCAGCTGGGCAATGGAGTGTAGCGTATCCCCACTCTGCACGACGTAGACCGAACCCGGAGTCAGGCCGACCGCCCCCAGTTCATCCGCCGACAGGCCCGCCGATCCGGTCCCACCGAAGGCGTGTCCGGGAAACATCAAGACGAGAAAGGACACCACCACCGCGACACCGGTGAGAGTGCGACGTCGACGACGGCGCATACGCGCTCGCGCCGCCCGACGAGCGGCGACGAGGGGACCGCGCAGCGGGGTCGTACGTCCCTGCACCAGGTGCAGCCCCGAGTGAGTCTCGTGATTTACTTCGGTCCAGGTTTCGAGCGCCGACACGCATCCTCCTTACGAACACCTGTTCGCTACCTTAGCGAACACCTGTTCGTTTTACAACCCCCCTGTGACAAGAGTTCCTACCGGGTGAGTAGCGCGGCGCCCAGTCGTCCGAATCGGGCCCAGTCGCCCGACCTACTCGGACGACCGATCTCTTCGACACTGCGAATAAGGGTGACTCGATGACGTCGAACCAGTTCGGCGCACTCCCGACTTAGTTGTTCGCAGGGGTGATCCTGGGAGTCGGTCACCTGACCGTCGGTGACCCAGTAGATCCGCCCGCCGGAACGATTAAGGGTTATCGCGTGGCGCAGTACCGGTCCGTCGACCCCGTTGCCGACGTTGCCCGCGGGTACGTCGACGACCAGGCCCTGGGGACCCGCTAGAACCCAGACGTTGGGGGTACCCCCCGTATCTCCGGGCCGGTGCGAGTACCCGATGACCCACGCTCCGGGAGCTCGGCGCGCCACCCGCTCCACCTCCTCGCGGGTCAAATCCATGGACCCGGACTGGTCGAGAACGACTACCCCTCCCCCTCGCTGGGTTCCCGAGTGAAAGGCCCGGGCGTAGGGGTCGGTCAAGAGTCGAGACGGGTAGCGCAGCGCCGTCCCGGTGCTGGAGGCCCCTCCCCGTCTTCGTCCACGAGTGCCCGCACTCGCCTCGTAGGTGAGATCATCTCTCCACACCAGGGGGGCGAACTGTCTCGACGGAGCTCGGCGGCCACCGGGAGCCAACGACCGGCGTAGGCGCTTCACGTCCTCCGCATCACTCGGCGGCGCCGCGTGAAGGGTGCGGGTGACCAGTTCGGCCACCCGGAGTGTGAACTCCCGGTAGCCCCGCGGACACCCGTCTAGGTCGAGCGCCACGTCGGTGAGGGTTAGAAATTCGATCTCCTCTTCGAGTCCGTCCAGTCGCTTCGACAGTTCGCGCAGGGCCCCCGCCCAGGGCGCTCGAGCACGGCGCACCCCCCTCAGGTACGGCGTCTCACCACCGGTACCGCGAACCGCTAGGTAGAAGCAGACCGTCTCGGCCCACTCGCCGGCCTCGGCCAACAG
>JABEUS010000065.1 GCA_013044285.1 Acidimicrobiaceae bacterium | reverse complement strand
CGATCATCGCCACGGCCGTGGCGATGATCGAGACCCCTTGACCGACGAGGGTGGTGATTCCGTCAGTGAACAACGAGTCGATCGTCTCGACGTCGGCCGTCGCCCTACTGATCGTGTCTCCGACGGGGGTTCGATCGAGGTACGACACGGGGAGCACCGAGAGATGGGTGAACAAGCGGACGCGAATGTCGACGATGATTCCCTGAGAGACGGTGGCCGCGAGATAGCTGTAGACGTACACGAGTAGCGCCCCGGCGGCAACGACGCCCAGGTACCCCAAGCCGGAGGCGAGTAGACCACTCGTGCGGCGCGCAGTGAGATTGGCATTGACAACGTGACGCACGATCAGGGGTGGTACGACACTCGCCAGCGCGGCGCCGACGACACAGAGGGCGACGATCACGAGGCGGGTCCGCCACGGTCGCGCCAGGGCCCGCACGTGACGCCAGAGACCCGGTCCGCTCGACGAATGAGGTGACGTTGCGCTCACGCCTCTCCCCCACCTTCGCCCGGGCGTCCGTTGAGTTGGGCGCGGGCCCGGACGATTCTGGCGTAGAGGCCACCGCGAGCCACCAACTCGGTGTGCGTGCCGACTTCGCGCGCCCGTCCCGAGTCGAGCACCACGACGAGGTCAGCGAGGTGGAACGCGGCCAGTCGGTGAGAAACGAGAAAAATCGTCACGCGCTCCTCCTCGGGCGCACTCGGCCCGAACGCCGCCCGCAGGTTGGCGACAATCTCCGCTTCGGTGTGCACGTCGAGTGCGGAGAACGGATCGTCCAGTACGAGCAGTCCGGGAAGACGTCCCTGGGCGGCGAGCGCTCGGGCGAACGCGAGTCGCTGGCGCTGCCCACCAGAGACGAGAACACCCATTTCGCCCACCTCGGTCCGAACACCGCGGGGCATCTCCGCCACGTCACGGTCGAGGGCGGCCAGAGTGATGGCTCGATCAATGACCGGCGAGTGGTTATCCGCGAGCGGAACCGAAGACCAGAAGGCGACGTTCTCGGCGACGGTGCCCGAGAAGAGGTGGGGCTCTTGATCCAAGTACCCGACCAGCCTCGCTCGGTCCGCCGAGTCGATGGTCGAGCCGCGATGACTCCCCCACGAGACCTCGCCCGCATCAGGTTGAACCACGCCGGCCGCGAGACGGGCCAGGGTACTCTTACCCGAACCCACCGGGCCCGTCACCGCAACGAACGCCCCCGCCGGGACGCTCAGGTTGAAGTCGTGGAGGGCTGGACTCGATGCACCTTCGAAGCTCAGCGTGACGTGGTCGAAAGAGAGGTCCGCGGCGGCGCGACGGGGCGTAACCCCGGGGTCGAGAAACGACATCGCCCCGGGAAGAAACGTGGCGCTGAGCCGCGGACGTCGAGCGTCCGCCGTCGCCCGAAGAGGCGGGGCGAGGAGCGGGGCCACTCGCGCGTAGGCGGCACCGCCCGATTGAACACGGTTCATCATCTGGGGGATGCGCGGAGAGCGGGTCACGAACCTCGTGAAGAGCGCCAGGAACGAGACGAGCCCGCCGATGGAGATCGATCCCGCGACGACCTGGCGCCCTCCCAGCCAGATCACGACGACCACCCCCGAGGTCAGAATCGTTGAATAGAGGGCGCCGAGTGCCTCCTCCAGGCGAATGATTCCGAGCTCACTCGACGCGCGACGTTCGGCGAGCGCCCGAACGAGCTCGCCGCGAGCGCGAGTTCGCCCGAAGAGTCGGAGGACTCTCATCGCGCCGATCCCCTCGCGCAGCGCCACGGTGAGTTCAGCTTCGCCCTCACGGGAGATCCGAGTCCTCCGGGCGACCAGGACTCCGGATCGCTTGGCGAGCCACAGCGCCACGGGAACCGGAGCGAGGGCCCAGACGGCGAGCACCGGATCGAGAACGATCATCGCGACCACGAGGGAGGCCGAAAATAAGAGGGTGTCCCACGTTTCGACCATTACCTCATTGGCACCGGTCGACAACACCTCCACGTCCCCGATCACTCGGGACATCACCTCACCCACTCGGACGGTCTCTTCCTTCGTGGACCACGTCGTCAAAACTCCTCGTAGCGCGTCGGCGCGAACACTCGCGGAGAATCGGGTCCGGGCGACGCCGAGCCAGTAGCGCTTGCCCACCCTCGGAACCTCAGTCGCCGCCGATCCCGCCACCAAGGCCAGCACCGCGTACCCGACCCGGCTGAGTGATCCCGTTCCGCGATGGAGGGACTCCGCCGCGTTCAGAGCATTGCCGAGCAGGAGTGGGGGAAGAACGACGGCCACGTTCATCACGACGCCGCAGAGGGAACCCACCACGATGAGACCCGATAGTTGACGGAAGTACGGCGATAACCTCCAGAGGTAGTGGCGGGTCACGTCGAGGAATATGCCGTGTACGTCGACGCGAGAGATTCCATCACTACCCATCTTGCCTTCTCCGGTACCCACCGTTGTGCGCGAGTTGGGTCGCCCACCATCGAACGCTACGAGCGCCCGGTCAGGTTCCGGTGCTCAATGAGTGTGTTCGAGCAGGACTCCCCGGCGGTGACGAAACTCCTCTTCGTCGATCACGCCACTGGCGTAGCGCTCCTCGAGAATGCGAACTGGACCCGTCGAGGACGTTGGGTTCTCTCGGTCCGCTCCGGGCTCGAGCGAGCCCCGCGGGCTGCACCCGTGACGACGACAGTGCCCGCACTCGTGTCCCTCGACCCCACTCACCCCGTCACGGAGGTGGCGATGCCTCCATCGGCGCGCGCAGGCCCCGGCGCCCACGACCGCCGCGACCAGTACCACCTTGGGTACCACCATCATCAACGGACTGGCGTTCTGTCCCTCACCCTTTTGACACTCCACGTCATCTCCTCATCGTCTCTTTCTCTGGACAGTCTGCGGGTCTGTCCACAACTCCATCAGGGGCCAAGGTCATCTCTTCGTCGCCGCCGGCCGTAGACCGAGGCCGCGGGGAACGTCACCACCCCTCTCGCCGCTCCCGACCCGCGCCGGGAGGTGTGCGCTCTGGGACACGGTGTCAACGAAGAGACGGGCCACGACCGGGCGTGACCGAGGAGACGTATCTCGGAGGGCGGGCTCTAACCCAAAGTCTGGGCGTCGAAGGCGACCGCGTCGTCGTTGAGCGAGACCACCATCGTGGGGTGAATGAGTTGATGGGTCGGGGTCGCGAGACGCACCACGGTGCCCAGGGCGATGAAACCGACGGCGTGTGCCGCAAAACTCATCGGACCTTCTTGCACCTTCACGTCAACGACACCGGTCCCGTTCATGGCGATCGCGCGCTCTTGCATTCGCTGCATCGCGGTCTCTCGCGCCGAGTACATCGCCTCGGTGAAGTTCGTGAGTTCGACGTTCTGGGACTGTTGTTGGAGGACCGTACCCACCGACCTACGCGGAGCGAAAACGAAGCTCGCGCCCGTGGCGAGCCCCAGGGGCTCCCACCCCGCGACCATCAACATGGTGAAATCACGCGCCGAGAGATCCGAGGCGAAGACGGGCTTGTCGAGTCGTTGACTCCCTCCCAGCGGGCGAACCGCCGTTCCCACGAGCGATACCTCCACGTAGGTGGGGTGAACGGCCTGCTCAATGTGCACGCCCACGACCCCGTGACCACCGGCGGCGCCCGCTTCGCGGAGTAGTCGGGCCGTGGCGTGGGCGAAGGCCGTGGCGTGGGCGCTCGAGGCGCCCACAATCTCGCCTTGTCCCCAGTTCCAGTAGCCGTAGGGAATGGAGTGCAGAGACACGCCCGACACCATCTCCATCGGCTCCCAGCCAATGGAGTGCAGATTGAGCTCCTCGTCGATCGAGAGATCCGAGGTCATCGCGTGAGGGGTCCCCGTCGACCCACCACCCGTCGTGGGGGCGGCGAAAGCCCGGCGAACTTCCGCACGAAGATCGAGGCGGGGAGTCGAGGAGGGCTCGTTCACGAGAGACGCACCGTGGGCCGGGGGACGGGTAGGGGGTCGAAGTCCTTGAAGCGGCGCACTCGATTACCGCTGAGGCGTGACTGAAACTCAAAGTCCCCGGCGGCAAACTCACGCACCGACATCTGCAGATCCGCGCCGTGGAGGGTGTCACCGTGCAGCGCTGCGCGAACCCGACTGCGCACTAAGTCGCGGACCGAGCTCTGGGCGTCCACGATCTGGCCGATTTCGGCGGTGCCACTGGCGTTAGACCAGAGCCCCCCGTTACCGGACATCAAGTACTCCGTCACGCAGTACGACCACACTCGCATCGAGGCCACGGCGGTCACGATCGAGACGGGCACGTAGCCGGCCTCGATAATTTTGGCGAGGCGCTGACCGGCGAGAAAGGTGCTCCAGGGCGTCTGCGTGGGCGCCGGCGCGTCACTCAACTTCACGGCCGTTCCCCGCAGGTGGAACTCGACGACCCCAGTGTCGCTGAGCGGGTTTTCGCTGTCGACGACGCCGACGACCCCGTGAGCGCCGAGGGCCTCGGCCTCTTCCATCATCCGCGAGTAGGCGTTGTTAAATCCCGTGCGCCAGGCCTCTTCGACCCAACCCTGCTGGTAGTTCTGTCCCCAACTACGGTGCTCGGCCGAGACCATTCCGTGGGGGCACTGATAGTTCTGCACGTAACCACCCGAAGAGTTCGAGTAGGGGTTGAGACCACGCCCCATCGAACTCATCGTGAAGGCGCCCCACTGCATCGCGCAGAAACCCTGCACGAGCCCCACGGGTTCGAGCCCCATGTCGAGGCACGCCGCGAAGTCCGACACGCTCAGTCCCGAGGAGAACGATCCCTCGCTGAACCGCCGCTGGGCCGCTTCGGGCAGGTCGCTGGGTACGTCACTCATCAGTTGTCGAGTGAAATGATGGTCGTGGGCTTCACGAGAGTCACCTCATCGGAGGTCTTCGTGACGGCCGTGCCGAGCGCCAGGAACTCGATCGTGTGGCTGCCCCACTGGTGGGACTTCTCTTCGAGGCGCACGCCCACGATGCCGGTCGCCCCCAGGCGGGTCGCCTCGTCCTGCATGCGGGTCATGGCCAGTTCGCGAGCCTCGTAGAGGGCCTGGGTGAAGTTGGGCAGTTCCACGTTCTGACCGGTCGTACCGAGGGTCTGACCGAGGCCGCGGTGCGCGATGTGATACACGCACGTGCCCATGACGAGGCCCTGGGGTAGGTAGCCGGTCTGGCGTAGCGTCCAGAAGTCTTGACCGGAGAGGTCCGAGGTGAAGGGTTTGCCGAGTTTATTGAGTCGCGAGACTCCGTCCTCCGCCTTCACGGCGGTCCCGACGGCGATGAACTCAGCGGCGTCCTTACCCCACTCGTAGTAGTTCACGTCCAGGCGAACGCCGACCACACCGTCGGCGCCTAACTCGGCGGCCTCCTCCTCCATGCGGGTCATGGCGAGTTCGCGTGCGTTGTACATCGCTTCGGTCAACTTGGTGAGCTCCTGGCTCTGACTCCACTTCCTCGTCTGGATGCCGGTGTGGTAGATCGACGAACCCATTACGAAGCCCACGGGGTGAAAACCCACCTCCTTGATGAGGAGGAACTCGTTCACCGAGAGGTCCGACGTGAAGAGTCCCTTTTCGAGTTCCTCCAGCCGGTGCTCGGTGGCTTGGGGCAGGTCATTGGTTGGACTGGTCACTGGTTTCCTCCGATAACGATGTTCTCGAGAGCGACGCGGGCACTCTCGCTGTGGGCCGCCTCCACTTGGAGCGCCCCGAGTAAACGCACAATCCACTCGTCCACGCCGAGTGTGTCACTACGAATTCTGATGCCACCCGAGGAGTGTCCGACGCTGCAGCGAAGAACTGGACCATCGACCGTCGCTTCGAAGGTCTCGTTGCCCATGGTGATCAGCACCCGAGCAATGACGTCGGACTTGCGAAAACGTCCCCCCGCGTACTCCACGCGCAGGCGCTCCCCCAACGTCGAGGACAACTCCGACGTCAGCGCCTTTAAGAGAATGCGCACGTCGGTACTGTTCGACCGTAGCGTCGCCGCCGCCATGGTCAAATCGAACGAATCGTCAAAAGATTCCACCGACCGCCACCTTACAAGAAGACCGGCGGACTGTCCCGGCGAGCGACCGTACACCCGGGCTCGCGCGAGTTCCCACCCCTCACGAGGGCGAGGGGACTTCGCACACGCGACTCCGGGTGACGAAATGGTGACCGGGACCAGCCGGTAAGGAGAATCCCTCGGGCTCGCCGTCGACAACGTCCAGGGTGAGGCGGGTGACTTTCCACACCTCGTACTGTCGATGGTCGATGTAGAACGGGCTCTCCCCCACGACCCCCATGAGGACGTCGTGTTCGCCGATTGTGAACTCACCGGCGCGAAAGCACAGGGGCAGGCTGCCGTCACAGCACCCCCCCGACTGGAAGAACATGACGGGCCCGCCATCGCTCACGAGGTGAGCGATGGCCTCCAGGGCCCGCGGCGTCACGTCGACGCCGGGTGCTGGCAGTGGGTCCGTCACGTGCTCACGGCTTAGAAGAAGCCCATGGGCTTGGTGCTGTAACTCACGAGAAGGTTCTTCGTCTGCGAGTAGTGCTCGAGCATCATCGCGTGGTTCTCTCGACCGATGCCCGAGATTTTGTACCCTCCGAAGGCCGCTCCCGCCGGGTAGAGGTGGTAACAGTTGGTCCACACGCGACCGGCCTGGATACCCCTGCCCATGCGGTACGCCAGGTTGCCGTCCCGAGTCCACACCCCCGCGCCCAGTCCGTAGAGGGTGTCGTTGGCGAGTTCGAGGGCTTCGGCCTCGTCCTTGAAGGTGGTCACGGCGAGGACCGGCCCGAAGATCTCTTCTTGGAAGACCCGCATCTTGTTATTTCCCTTGAGGACCGTGGGTTGGAAGTAGTAGCCACCCGCGAACTCTCCGCCCATCCTCGCGGTTTCTCCGCCGATGAGTACCTTCGCCCCCTCGTCCTTGCCGATCGTGACGTAGGACTCAATCTTGTCCAATTGTTGGCTGGAGACTTGGGGTCCAATCATCGTCGTCGTGTCCAGGGGATTTCCCTGGGTGATCTGGGCGATTCGCGCCAGGCAACGCTCCATGAACTTGTCGTAGATCGACTCCTGAATCAGGGCTCGGGAGGGTGCGGTGCAGACCTCGCCCTTGTTGAAGGCGTAGAGAACGAGCCCCTCGATCGCCTTATCCAAGAACTCGTCGTCGGCGTTCATGATGTCGGCGAAGAAGATATTGGGCGATTTACCGCCCAGCTCTACGGTCGAGGGAATCAGATTCTCCGCGGCGTACTGCATGATCAGGCGACCGGTGGTCGTCTCGCCGGTGAAGCCGATTTTGGCGATTCGCGGACTCGTCGCCAAGGCCTTACCAATCTCCGCGCCCGGGCCGGTGATGACGTTGATGACCCCCGGGGGAACGACCCCCTCGAGCAGCTCAGCCAACTTCAGAATCGACCACGGGGTGGGTGACGCTGGCTTCACCACCGTGCAGTTTCCCGCCGCGAGGGCCGGGGCGATCTTCCAGGCGGCCATCAGCAGCGGAAAGTTAAAGGGGATGATCTGACCCACGACGCCCAGGGGCTCGTGGAAGTGGAACGCCACCGTGTCGTGGTCAATCTCGGTCGAACGTCCCTCCAGTGAACGCGTCGCGCCGGCGAAGTAGCGAAAGTGGTCGATCGCCAGGGGAATGTCCGCCGCCAGCGTCTCGCGCACCGGCTTACCGTTCTCCCAACTCTCGGCGACCGCCAACATGGTGAGATTCGCCTCCATGACGTCGGCGATGGCGTTCAGTACTTTCGCGCGACCCGTGAGCGAGGTCTCCCCCCAGGCCCGGCGGGCGGCGTGGGCCGCGTCGAGGGCTAGTTCGACGTCCTCCTTCGTGGACCTCGCGACCTGGCAGAAGACTCGCCCGTCGGCGGGTGCCACGTCGTCCATGTACTGGCCCTTCACCGGAGAGACCCACTCTCCCCCGATGAAGTTTTCGTATCGGGGCTTGAGCGACACCAGACTGCCGGCGACTCCCGGCGCAACGAAGACGGTCACGTTGTCGGCGGGGTCGGATGAGGCGGCCGCACCCTTCTCTAGTAGGTCGGTCATATGTGCCTCCAAATTCGTGCGTGACGAGTGTCACTACTGGGCAGTCTCGCGGGTATCACCGACGACGACCGGGGTCGAAAGACCTTTCGTCGTCGACGACGGTCACGTATCCTCGGGGCTTTCGTCGGGGGTCGGAGCGTTCACCACGGTGCGACGTTCCAGAGGACCGATCGCGCCCGTTGCTCGAGAGGGAGGGGTCGCGAAAAGTTCATCCTTTCTCCCACGCGAATCCCGATCCCTCGGCTCGACTCGATTGGCCGTAACAGACTCTTCACTTCGTCGGCCCGAACTCGTCTCGTACAGTGGGTAATGAAGTCCCCGACGTTATTGACCCCCGCTAGAAATCGCGCGCCGAGATCGAGAATCGAGGACTCATGTCACTCAGTGTGAGTTTTCTCCTCGCGATTCTCTCTATCGCCACGTTCATCGGACCCCTCATCGGTGAATTGATTTCGGTCCCGGGGGCCGTCGTCGAACTCGTCATCGGAATTGGACTGAGCAGAGTTATCACCCCGGTCGACTACGCGCCGTCGAGTGTGATCTCCTCCCTGGGCGAGCTCGGCTTCTTGATTCTGATGTTCCTCGTGGGCCTGGAGATTGACTTTCGACAGTTGCTGGGCGCCGCTCGAGGAGCGGTCGTGATGGGAGTGGGCCTCTTCGCCGCATCACTCGGCTTGTCAGCACTCGTCCTCGGTCACCTGGCGGGAGCCTCACCCATCTGGGTCCTCGCGGGTGCCGCCACCTCAGTCGGAATCACGGTCCCGATTCTCTACGTCCAGGGATGGATGGGTCAGCACTTTGGTCACGACATCTTGCTCGTGGGTTCGGTGACCGAGGTGGTGTACCTCGGCGCTCTCAACATTCTGAGCGTCGCGAGTCGCCACGACTCGTTGACGACCTCCGTACTCCTCGGGAGTCGGGTCACTCTCTTTTTCCTCTTCGCCTTCGGACTGGTACGCCTCTTTCAGCGCTCGAGGTCGCGCGTACCCCGACACTTTCACCGCTGGTTTCGTCGTGACGACCCCATTGAGGTGGGTCTGCGAGGCACGTTCGCACTACTCTTCGTTGTCGTCGCCTTCGCCGGCATTATTCGGATTCCGACCGTACTCGGAGCGCTGCTCGCGGGAGTCATCTTTCGCGGAGTCATCGGTAACGCCCGGGCCATCATCGAGCGCTTGACATCCGTCGCCAACAGTTTCTTCATCCCTCTCTTTTTCTTAACCGTCGGCCTCCAAACACCCCTTCACGCCAGCGTGGTGTCACTTCTTCCGCTCATTGGACTGATCTTGGTGGTGTTGAGTGTGTCGCGCCTCGTGATCGTGCCTTACCTCAAGGCCCGGGGACACAGTTGGCGCCTCTCCTTGGCGGGAGCCGTCATGCTGATGGCGCCACTGACTCTGCTGGTCACGACGGCGGAGATTGGGCGTAGCGCGGGTTTTCTCGGACCCCGAAACTATTCGGCCATCATCTTCGTGGCCGTCCTCTCCTCCGTACTCTTTCCAGTCTTGGCGCGACTCCTGCTCCCTACCTACGGCTCCGACGTCGAGGTTGTTCATCCCTTCGACAACGAAGAAGAGAGCCCGTCCGACTCGGCGTGAGTCCGGAGGAGTGAAGAAAAACTTCCTCCGCTGACGGGACACGACGCCAGCCACCCCTGACGAGGAGTGCGGAAGTTCTTCGGAACCCGTGTGTCAGCGGTGCGTCACCGTCGCCGCCACCCGCCGAGACGACAAAAAGCCCGGACGTCGCTCACCGTAGTGAGCGACGTCCGGGCCGAATCGCCCGGTTAGTTAACCGCGAAGTACAGGAACAAGTTGGTGGGGATGATGCCGGTCGTGAGTTGCGTCTTGACCTGCTCGTTCAAGAACGTGAAGGACCGGTGAGCGTCGATGGCGTTCCACTCCTTCAGGCTGGTGACTCCGACCACGTCCACGTTCCACCACTCGGGGCGACGACCGTTCAGAGTGGTGATGAAGTGTTGGTGACCCGGCACCGCGGTGTTCTTCAACGCCGCCGTGAGCTGGGCCGCGCTGAGTTGGGGGTAGAGACCCTTCAGTGCAGACTCCAAACGACTCCAGTCAATCGTCCCGGGGTGGTCCACGCAGACGAGACCGGTGGGGCAGTCCATCGTCATCGTCGGGACTTTAAACCCGAGAGGCACGGTGATGTAGAGCGGGTCGTAATTCTTGGCCGGGGCCACCTTGAAGGGAGCCCCCACCTCACAGCCCGACGTCGCACCCGACGCCACGTGTCGGTCAGAGAAGAATCCCTGGGTGTAAGTAAAATTGACGGCCCGACCGTTGAAAAAGGCCTTCGTCATTCCGTACTCGTTGACGCCCACGCCCTTCGACGTCGCGTGACTCGGGGTCATCGTCGTTGCGCCAACGCAACTACCGACTCCGCCCGCTAGTACGGCCGCCACGGTGGCCGTGGCAATTCGAGTCCGTTGAATCCACGTCTTCATTGGTGTCTGCTCCTTTTCGGTCGACCACGGTGATCGGCGTCGTAGTACGTCGGAACCCTCGAGAGAGGGATGACGACGCTGCTCACATCGTGTGTGAACCCCCATTCACCCACCCCTAGAGAACGACGTCGTCACCCGCTCGTCTAATCTCACCAGGACGACGCGACGAGAAAGTGAGGTGACCCGTGTCACCAGCCAGTAGCGAAGGACGCCTCAGTTTTCGCGGATACGAGACCTGGTACCGCGTCACGGGTGATCTCGAGAGTGGGGTCCCTCTCGTCCTCCTCCACGGTGGACCCGGGGCCGCCCACGACTACCTCGACTCACTCACCCGTCTCGCCGGAGAGAACCGCGCGGTCGTTCACTACGACCAACTCGGCTGCGGACTCTCGACCCACCTCCCCGAGGCTCCCTCCGAGATGTGGACCGTCGAACTCTTCCTGGCCGAACTAGACGCACTCCTTCTCCACCTGGGTATCGGCGAACGTTACGACCTCCTCGGCCAGAGTTGGGGTGGCATGCTGGCGGCCGAACACGCCCTGCGCCGACCCGCCGGACTTCGTCGACTCGTGATCAGTAACTCTCCGGCCTCCATGGAGCTCTGGGTGAGCGAGGCCAATCGTCTGAAGGCCGACCTCGACCCCGTGACTCAGCAGCGACTCGATCACTACGAGGCGCTCGAACTCTACGACGCCCCGGAGTATCTCGAGGCCGTCCAGGTCTTCTACGACCGCCACGTCTGTCGAGTGGTCCCCAACCCCGACGAGGTTCAACAATCCTTCCGTCAATTAGCGGAGGACCCGACCGTCTACATGACGATGAACGGACCCACCGAGTTTCACTGCATCGGCTCCCTGCGGGGGTGGAGCGTGGTCGATCAGGTCCACCAGATCGCGGTCCCGACACTCCTGCTTTCGGGGTTCTTCGACGAAGCCACTCCCGCCACGGTCCAACCCTTCGCCGACGCGATTCCCGACGTTCGCTGGCGCGTCTTCGAGAACTCCAGTCACATGCCCTTCGTCGAAGAGCCAGAGACCTTCGACGAGGTCGTCACCGATTTTCTCAACGACGAGGACTAGGGTTTCCCCGCTAGGGCGTTGACCAGATCCAGTGACCGCTCGGCGTCTCCACCACGGCTCGACCCACCGGGTCCAGGGTCAGTCGGGCGCTCAACCCAGTGCTCGCGCTCACCCACGTGGCTGCGCCCCCGGGCGCGACGAGAACCAACTCTCCGTTGCGCTCCAGTACGGCGCTCGAGTGGGCCGCGACCGGACCGGGCGAGGCCCAGAGAGTCCCGTAAGCCGCGGACTGGAGGAGGATCTGTCCCGCCGGGCTCACCTCGAGCCGGCACGCTCCGTTATCGCTCGTGATCGACCACCCGGGACGCAGAACTCCGCCCGCGGAGAGAGAGGTGGCGGCCACGTTACGTCGCCACCAGACGTGCCCCCCGCTCTCTAGACGTAGGGAGCCGTCATCACCGAAGGCCAAGTGGTCACCACGGTGACCGGCCGAACTCTGCCAGAGAATTCGTCCCGTGGTGGACTGGACGACGAAGTAGCCGCTGGGAAGTACGCGGGCTCTCGCGCCGGGGTGATGAGCCGTGGGAGTGAACCAGGTGGGTGAACCGGCTGCGCTGACGACGAGTGAGCCCCCGGACCACTGGGTGAGTCGATACTGGCCGTCCGGAGAGACGAGAGACGCCCCCGGGCCCAAGGTTCGCGCGCTCGACCAGAGGGTGGCCGCGTTCGGGAAACTCGGACTCCCCGCGGGACACGCGTCCAGGGGAGCACTTCGACCGAGCAGGTCGACGAAGCGGTAGTGGCGAGCCCGGAAGTACTGAATAATGATCGGCAGGGCGGCCACGGTCGCGGGCATGGCGATGGTCTGATTGTGCATGAGCACGAGTGGGTGAGCCAGTGCTCCACCTTCTGACTCGGCGAGTGAGACGATGTGATTCACCCACGCCGTCGATCCCGATCCCTCCGCCATCCAGTCCTGGGTGTCGACGTCCCACATCCAGGTGCTCATCGAGAGGGAGTGGGCGTCTGCGAGTGTCGTCTGGTTATAAGCCCCGTAGGGGGGACGAAGCCCGCAGGGTGAGGAACCCACGAGTGCTCGCTGCTGTGACCCGACCGCGGCGATCTGTCCCAGTTCCGCCGACGGCGAGAGCCCCGTCAAGAAGGGGTGGCTCCAACTGTGGTCGTTAATAACGAAACCGTCCTGGGCCTCGGCGATCACCGCGGCCGGCGACTGGGCCTCGTTCTCTCCGATATTAAAGAAGCTGGCCCGCACGTTGTAGGCCTGCAGGATGTGGAGGATGGCTAGGGTCGACGCCCCGGGCCCGTCGTCGAAGGTCAGCGCCACCGTGGGAGTCGTCCCACCGGGGGCCGCGTACTGGGCCCCACTCAGCGGACTCGGACACGACGTCGCGGTGACCGGGGGCGACGCCGAGGCCGCTGGTGAGGGGCCGAGAGCGAGCACACTCGAGAGAACTCCGGCGAGCGCCGCGAGTCGAATCGGGGTCCGACAGCCCCGTGGTCCGCCGCGTCTCACTTCGTCCTCATCTTCCTGGGAGCCTCGGGGCTCACCCTCGTGTACTTTCCGACCGTCGTCCACTCTTACCGAATTCTTCCGAGTGACGACGTGCGACCGGACTCGCGAGGTCGACAACTCTTCGCGACGACCTACTTCTCTTCGAGCGGCCCCAGCATCCGGGCGAGGAGACTGCGAGCGCGCGCGACTCCGGCGAGACGACCCGCCGACTCGGCCAACGCCTCGTAGAGGCGAGCGAGGTCAGCCTCCTCCGACTCCCCACGTTCTCGCAGAACCTTCTCGAGGGGCTCGCGTTGCTCAGCACGCCACTCCTCCACCGCTGCACGGCACTCCGGGGGCACCACCGCTCGCTCGAGGGCCACGACCGCCCGACCCGCCGGGGTTCGAGAGAATCGCAAAAGCCGGTCCACCCACTCCTCCATCGTCACGGCGGGAGCCAGGGCGCGGGCCCGGCGTTCGTAGGCCAGCGTCGCCGCGAGGGCGACGAGTTGCGCGGTCGACTCCACGTACTGGTAGAGACTGGAGCGCGACAAACCGGCTCGTTCTCCCACCGCCGCCGGAGTCACCCCAGCGACCCCCGCCTCCGCGAGAAGTTCGAGCGCCGCGTCGATCACCCGGGCTCGCTGGCGAGACTGGTGCTCCGCGAGGCTGGGTGCGCTGATGCGCGGCACTACGGGCGGTCCCCCGGCTCACGGGGGAGACGGAAGGTCGCGGCCAGACCCACCACGATGAACGTCGCCGCCACGAACGCGTCGAGGCGGGTCGCCGAGGCGACCGCCGACGCGGCGGCGGCGCGCAGGGGTCCGGGGGCCAGAGTGCTCACGACCGATCCCCCGCTTTGGCGAACCGCCGAGGAGAGCGAGGTCGCCAGAGCCCGCGTCGTCCCCGAGACCGCGAGAGTTCCGGACAAGGTTCGTCGTCCAATCTCGGAGACGTAGACCGTGCCGAGAATGGCGATGCCGAGGGCCGAACCAACCTGGCGCGTGGTGCTCTGTACTCCCGACGCCGAACCGCTGGCCTGCACCGGGACGTCCGCCAGGATGACCCCGGTCAACTGTGCGGTGGCGAGGCCCACGCCGAGGCCGTACACGAGTAGCGCCGGCACCAGGTCGAGTCCCGAGACGCTCGGCGAGATCACGAGTCCGAGAACGACGAGACCCACGAACTCGAGAGCGAGTCCGGTCCGGGCCACCGTGCGAGCACTGACGCGCTGCGCCAACTGGGGCGTGAGCCCCCCCGCGACCAAACTGCCTCCCGCCAGGGCGAGTAGGAGTACTCCCGTCCCGAGGGCGCTAAATCCTCGCACTCCTTGCAAGAAGAGGGGAAGGACGAAGAGCACGCCGAACTCACCGAGAGAGACCACCAGCGCGGCCACGTTGCCGGCGGCGAAGCTACGAATGGCGAAGAGGGCCGGATCAACGAGGACCGGAGCCCCCGAGCGGGCCCGGGAGCGTTCGTGGCGCCAGAAGATCGCCAGGCTGAGGACCCCGATGGCGGCGGCGACCGGCACGGGTGACACTCCACTCGTCCAGTGCACCCCTCCGAGGGTGAGGGGACTCTCGCGGTACCACCATCCGTAGTGGGTGCCCTCAATGAGGGCGAAGACCACTCCGGAAAAGCCGAGAGTCACGAGAACATTGCCCCCGAAGTCCGAACCCCGGGCGGAGTCGGGTTGGGAGGTCTCGGGAATAAAGAGAGTAACTCCGAGCACGATGATGAGTCCCACGGGGACGTTCACGAGAAAGGCCCAGCGCCAGGAGACATCGGTCGTGAGCCAGCCACCCACGAGTGGTCCGATCGCCGCCACGCCCCCGATAGTCGACCCCCAGATCGCGAAGGCGATGGCCCGTTCGCGACCGACGAAGAGGGCGTTCACGGTCGAGAGAGTGGAGGGCAGAATCATCGCGCCGCCGATTCCCTGGAGGAATCGACCGAGAATGAGAATCTCCCCGCTCGGCGCGAGGGCGGCCACCAGACTGGCGCCCACGAACACCACCGTCCCGAGCAGAAAGAGGCGGCGGCGACCCCACCGGTCCCCCGCACGACCGGCCGAGATGAGCAGGGCCGCAAAGACGAGGGAGTAAATCGAGTTCAGCCATTCGGCGCTCGTCGCACTGAGGTGCAGGGAACGGATGATCGACGGGACGGCGACGTTGACGATGGTCGCGTCCACGATAATCATGGCGACTCCGAGGGCGATGAAGGGCATCGCCAGCCAGCGGCGCGGGTTGG
>JABEUS010000064.1 GCA_013044285.1 Acidimicrobiaceae bacterium | reverse complement strand
CGGGGCCGGACCCCGTCGGTGCCGGGGGTCTCCACGCCGGCCGCCACCTTGTCCTGGAGCGACACCACCCGAACCTGGAAGAACTCGTCGATAAGTTCGGCGAAGATGGCGACGTATTTGCACCGCTCCAGCATCGGGGTGCGGGAGTCTTCGGCCAAATCGAGTAGGCGAGAACCGAACTCCAGTCGAGACATCTCACGGCTCGAGAAGCGTTCGGGTCCGAAATCGGCCACGTTGAGACGGGAATCAAGTGTGGTCATGGTTAATCCCATGCTACGGCTAGCCTGGTCCCGTGGGGCGACGCTCAGGTAACCCAACGGTGTCAACTTCCCTCTCGGCCCCCGTGAGAGCGTCGCGTTCAGCCGAACTCGGTCTCCTCTTTCTCGTCTGGATCGTCATAGCGGCCTTCTACGCCCTGGCCTCGCTCGGCGTGCACGGTCATCTACCCACCCACCTCGACCTCGTCGTGGTCTTCGTCGTCCTCGTGTCTCTCTTCGTTCACCTGGGACTACGCCGTCTCGCGCCCTACTCCTCACAGGTTCTTTTTCCCATCGCCACCTTGTTAAACGGAATCGGCTACGTCGAGATCGCCCGCTACAGCCCCCACGAAGCCACCCTGCAAGCGGTATGGGTCGCCCTCAGTGCGGGAATCGTGATTGGTGCGCTGGCCCTCGTGCGACGAGTGAGTGACCTCGACCGGTACCGCTACCTTCTTCTTCTCGCGGCTCTCGTTCTCATTATGACTCCCTTCACCCCCCACTTCGGAGAGAACCTGGGAGGAGCCCGCCTCTGGGTGGCGGTGGGTCCCTTCTCCTTCCAACCGGTCGAGATCGCGAAGATTCTCCTCGCTTTCTTCTTCGCGTCCTACCTCGCGGCCAACCGGGATTTGCTCTCGACTCCCACCCAGCGCTTTCTCGGAAGACTGGTGGTACCTCCGCGCATTGTGGTGCCCATCTTCGTCGTGTGGGGCGTCGCCCTCATGATTCTCGCCGCCGAGAACAACATCGGCTTCGCGATGATGCTCTTCATCCTCTTCTTCGCTCTCCTCTGGGTGACGACCGGACTAAAGAGCTACGTCCTGCTCGGACTCGCCCTCTTCGCCGGCGGAGGGGTGGTCGCCTACCAGCTCTTCTACCAAGTGCACCAGCGCATCTCGGTCTGGTTAGACCCCTGGTACTTCCTCGCCCACCAGGGGACCTACCAGATCGCCTACGCCTGGTTCGCCCTCGCCAACGGCGGAGTAACCGGAACGGGACTCGGACTCGGCACCATCGGCGCCCAGGTCGGCCTGGCGACCTCCGACACCATCTTCGCGGCCCTCGGAGAGGAGCTCGGCTTCGTGGGAATCGTCGTCATCGTGAGTCTCTTCGCCCTCTTCGTCGCCGAAGGATTCCGAATCGGCCAACGAGCCCACTCGGACTTCACTCGCTTGGTCGCGACCGCCCTCACCGCCACCCTCGGACTCCAGGCTTTCTTTATCATGGCGGGAATCTTGCGGGTTCTGCCCTTCACCGGTATCACCCTCCCCTTCATGGCCTACGGAGGGTCCTCGCTCTTCTCCAACTACCTCATCGTCGCCGTTCTCCTACGCATCTCGGACGAAAACGCTCGAGAGTTGCGCGGTGGTGAGGTGGTCGCACTCGACATGACCAGTGTCGTGACCGAACGCACTCGTCGTCGGGGACCTCGTCTTCGTCGCCTCGACGCCGCCGAACCACTCGGGTAAGCGCTCGTTGACCGGCATTTCGTATGTGCACGGGGTCTGACTCAGTGACGGGTGTCGTGGCAGTGAACAAAAGCAAGTCGCGGGCGTCGTAACTCCGTTGGCACTGACACCGCCAGCATTGAAATAACCCGTGAAACAGACTCGACCCCCCGGCGCGAGATGCTGGTCGATCTTTCGGACGTGAACATTCTGAGCGTCGAGAGTCGACTCTGAGAGGTGGTCTGTGCGCGTTCGAGTGTCGGCGCGTCGAGATGGCGGACTCCCAGCGCGCAGTATTGGCTCCGGTAAAGGATTGTCAGGTGATCTCCCTGGTGGACTCGTCGATGAACGATCGAGCGACTAGGTTCGCGTGCCACACGCGGCGCTTCTTCTGTCCCGACGCACTCTGTCCCACGCGTTCTTTTGGTGACGTTGAAGCCCGAATTGGCTTTCCCCGTCCGCTCGCCACCGACCGCGCGGGTCCCTACGGCGGCGTCTGCAACAGGACCGTGGAGAAGGCGACTCCGCTGGCCGAACCGTTTAACGTCACAAAGTTGACCAACGTGACACTCGGTGAGTAACGACGACGGGGGCACAACGAGCGTCAGGGTCTGACCCAGATGGTCTCCGATACGCGCGTTGCATTCGTGGCGAAGTACTGGTGCGCCCCTTTATTCTTCTATCTTCTCCCACGAGTTGACGTGATCCGAGACCTCAGAGAAATGGTGAACCTGTGATGTACATTGTGCGCTCGAAAGTCTCATCGTTTCTCACCGGAATTCTCTTGCTGACGTCGCTACTAGCGACCGGCGCGACTCCCGCAAGGGCCGCGACCTCCCCCACGTGGAGCGATTAGGAGATCGCTGGCGCCCTGAACGTCAGGGGCCTTGCCGTGGTGACATCAGTCTCGTGCACGAGCGCCACCTTCTGCGTCGCCGCGGGTGACTACCTAGACCTCGCCTCTAACGCACAGGCGCTGGTGAGTACGTGGAACGGCACGAGTTGGACGGATCAGGAGGTCGGCGCCGCGCTCAATACCCACGGCAACGCCGGATTGTATGGAGTCTCGTGCACGAGCACCACCTTCTGCGTCGCCGCGGGTAGCTACAGTGACAGCGCCTCTCACTCCCAGGCGCTGGTGAGTACGTGGAACGGCACGAGTTGGACGGACCAGGAGGTCGGCGCCGCGCTCAATGCCGGCGGCAACGCTGTTTTGGATGGCGTCTCGTGTGTCAAGGGGGCACTCTGCGTGACGGGGGCTACTACCAAGACAGCACCGGTAGACAGGCCTTCGTCAGCACCCTGATGTTCGTCGCCCAGAGTCCCTTGAGCATCACTAACTCTGTCACCACCGGCACCGCGGGCTCTCCCATCACTCTGACTAGCGCGGGCGGTTCGGGGACGATCGCGGTGAGCTTCGCGGTGAGCGGCACCGGATGTTCACTCGTCGGTGACGTGTTGTCCACCACGGGGACTGACACCTGCGTCGTGACGGCCACCAACGCGGCCAACGGAATCTACGCCAGCACGACGTCGCCCGCGGTGTCGGTTCACTTCTCCCTAGCGGCCCAGCGCGCGTTGCGCGTCAGGGCCGTCCGGCACGCGGGTCGCGCTGCGCATCGTCGGGGGTTCGGGGTCGGGACGACTGAGCGTTCACGTGAGCGGCTTAGGTTGTCGCCTACACGCGTACTCTCTCACCGCGAACAGGGCCACCCGTTGCCGGGTCCGAGCGAACCGCAACGCCTCGGGGAAGTTCCGAGCGCAGTCCTCGCCGATGTTCACGGTGACCTTCATCACGAAGAAGCGCTGAAGTCGACTCGTCAAGCGGTCCCCCGCTCACGGTCGACGGGAGCGCGGTTTCGAAGTATGAACGACAGGTTCTAGAGACCGGCCTCGGCGAGCAGGGTGTCGGCGACCAGCAGCGGCGTTCGGGGAGTATGGCGTAGGGCCAGGGTGACCGCGTCACTCGGCCGGGCGTCGAGGAGTTGGGGACCGTTCGAACTCATCAGATGTATTTCGGCGAAGTAAACCCCCTCTTCGCGCTTCGTCACGACCACACTGACTAGTTGAACTCCGGTGAGGGCGAGAATGCCCACCGTGAGCTCGTGAGTGCCCGGACGCGAACGCACGTCCCCGCGAGCCGCCCGCCAGATCTGCTGGGCGTCACCGAGCGCCACCGGAATCGCCAGAGTCCTCCCGGCCCCTTCCGCCTCGCGCAGGAGAAGGACTCCGGCCTGAGCCGCGTAGTCGTAGGTGACGTCGAGGAGATCGACGATTCGATTCTCGCTCATCAGGCGCGCCGGCGCGAGACCGACAGAACCACTCCCCCGGCCGCGTAAAAGACGAGGGTCGCCGAGCCCCCGTAGCTGAGCAGGGGCAGCGGAATTCCGGTCATCGGCATGAGTCCCATGGTCATTCCGATGTTCTCGAAGACGCTGAAGGCGTAGAAGACGAAGATTCCGATGGACAAGAGGCGGCCCATCGTGTCCCTCGCGTGCAGGCCGGTCATCCACATGCGCCACGCGACGAACCCCATGAGCAACACCGCGCCGACCGACCCGATGAATCCCAGTTGCTCACCGATCGCGGTGAAGATGAAGTCGGTCTGTTGCTCGGGGACGAAGCCCAGTACCGTCTGGAGGCCCTTAAAGACGCCGGCGCCGTAGAGCCCACCCGATCCGATGGCGTTCTTCGCGTTATCGACCTGGTAAATCAAGCCGAAGAGCGCCGGATTGGTTGAATTCTGGTTGAAGTACGCGATGAAGCGGTCCAACTGGTACTTCTTCAAGAAGTCCAGGTAGATCGCCGAGGCCACACCCGCCGATCCGGCCAGGGCGAGAAAACTCATGAACCGGGGTGGAACCCCGGCGACCACGAGCATCGTGCCGACGACCAGAACGATGATGATCGCCGTTCCGAGGTCGGGCTGAGCGACGATGAGAACGAGGGGGACTCCGGCCATGACCAGGAGTCGAACGACGTCGTACATGCGCAGTCCCTGGGGTCGACGCTCACAGTAGACCGCGATGGCGAGGACGAGAAAGAGCACCGTGAACTCGGAGGGCTGAATCGTGATGAATCCGAGGGAGTACCAGCGCTGGGCGCCCAACGCACTCGAGCCCACGACGTAGACCCCGAGCAGCGACAGAATGCCCCCGATGTAGAACGGCGTCGCTAAAACCTCGAAACGCCGGTAGTCGAACCGGGAGATGATGTACATCACGGAGATACCGAGGATGACGAAGGGCCCCTGGCGATCGAGGTAGTAGTGGGGGTTATAGCCCTGGGTGGCGAGGGCCACCCGGGTCGCCGAGTAGACCATGAAGGCCCCGAAGAGTCCGAGAAGGGCGAGCCCCCAAAAGAGGCCAAAGTCCATGTGATCTTTGGGCTTTGCCGACGAGGCGATCCGCGCGATCAACGTGTCGGTCACAGAATCTCTCCGAGCAAACTCTCGCCGTCGAGATCGCCCCCCCACCACCAGCGCATCTGCGCGGCCGCCTGGTGGGCGAGCATGGGCAGTCCGTTCATTCCCGCGCAGCCGAGGGCGCGGTGCTGGGCGAGCCACTCGCTCTCGCGGGGCTCGTAGACGATGTCCACGGCCGCGGTGTCGTGCGTGACTCCCTGCATCACCGCGGCAGACGGGGTTCGCGAATCGACCGGGATGGTGTTCACGATGAGATCCACCGGTCGATAGATCACCATGTGATCGACAACATTGGGGTAGCGGCGCACGAGTCGAGCGACCCGCTCCTCACTTCGACCGTGAACCGCAATCGAGGAGACTCCCGCTCTCACCAGTGCACCGACAACGGCACTCGCCGCTCCGCCCGCGCCCAGAACGACGGCGTGAATTCCGTCCACGCTCAAGCGCCACTGGGCCCCCAGGGCGCTCAGAAGGCCTTCGCCGTCCGTGGAGTTGGCCTCGACAGACCCGCCACGCCAACGCAACGAGTTCACCGATTCGCACTCCGCGGCGACTTGCTCGATGCGGTCGGCGACTCTCAAGGCGTCACCTTTCAACGGCATGGTCACCGAGACGGCGTCAAAACGTGCGCCCATGAGGGCTCGCAGGTCCTCGACACGCCCCGAGCCCATGTCCACACGAGTCGAAGAACCGGTCAGGCCGTAGGCGCGCAGTCCCGCCGCGTGAAGTTGGGGTGACAACGAGTGTTCGACGGGCGAACCCACCACCGCCAGGCGCCAGGTGGTCATACGCCGTTCGTCCTCGCGCGGGCCTCGTTGACCAGTTGCTGGGCGAAGGTTGTCGCGAACGCCATATCTCCCTGCTTATCCACCACTACAAAGTACTCCCAGGGACCCACCGGGGGGTTCAGCATGGCCGCGAGGGCGGCGCTGGAGACAACGCAGATCGGGGTCGGGGTTAGTCCCGCGTACAGGTAGGTGTTGTAGAGACTGTTGGTCTGTAGCATCGCCGGGGTGACCGTCCCGCCGTCGCGACCGAGAGCGTAGAGAACCGTCGAGTCCATTTGGAGAGCGGTGTGGCGAGCCAGTCGATTAAGGATCACCCGCGCCACTTTGGGCATATTGGAGGGGTAGTAGCCCTCCTTCACCACAATGGAAGCCCCGATCACGAGCTGGTAGGCACTCAGGCCGAAACGACGCGTCGAGGGGCTGAGGCCGGCGTGCGCCGCTTCCACTTCGAAGGAGCGTCCCATCTGGGACACTAACTGGCTCGCGCTCTCTCCCGGCGGGATGATGTACTGACCGGGACCCACCAAGCCTTCGAGAGAGTTGTTAGCCGGCTGATACGGCGACACCCGCGCCGCGGCG
>JABEUS010000063.1 GCA_013044285.1 Acidimicrobiaceae bacterium | reverse complement strand
GGTCGCCCCCAGCCCCGTGGAGGCCTCAGCCCCCGACGCCGCGGACGAGTCGCGCGCTCGGCGCAGCCGGAGACGGGGGACCGATCGCCGGGTCCGCGCCCAGGGTCGCTACCTCATGTGCGTGCACACGACCGACAACGCCACCCACATCGCGACCCTCGAGGGTCGCTCCATGGTCGAGTACACCGTCGCCAAGGCGGCCGACGAGACGAACCAGATCGACGGCAATATCTACGTCGGTCGAGTCCAGAACGTCCTTCCCGGTATGGAGTTGGCGTTCGTCGACATCGGAATCCCGAAAAACGCCGTGCTCTACAAGGGTGACGTCTCGATCGACGACGACGTGGAGGAGTCGCGGGGCTCCGACAAGCGCATCGAGCAGATGATTCGGGCCGGCCAGACCGTCGTCTGCCAGGTCACGAAGAACGCCATTGGAGCGAAGGGGGCTCGCCTCACCCAGGAGGTCTCCATCCCGGGCCGCTTCGCCGTGTTGGTGCCCAACTCCCAGACCATCGGAATCTCGAAGCGCCTGGCCGACGGCGAGCGTCGCCGCCTGCGCAAGATCATCGACGAGGTGAAGCCGGAACGCCACGGCATCATTATTCGCACCGCCGCCGAGGGGGTGTCGGGGGAGGACCTCGCCCGTGACGTCGCCTCGCTCACCGATAAGTGGGCGGCCATCGAGGCCGAGGTCAAGCGTTCACCCCAGCCCCGCCTGGTCTACCGGGACCTCGACCTCGCCGTGCGCGTCCTGCGCGAAGAGTTCAACGAGGAGTACCGGGCGGTCATTATCGACGACGCGGAACTCTTCGAGAAGGTGCGCGACTACGTGCTGGCGGTGAACCCCGAGTTGGCCGACCGGATCGAGTACTACGACCGCGCGAGTGAGGATCTGCCCCTCTTCGAGCGCTACTTCGTGCACGAGCAGTTGCACCGCGCCCTCGACCGTAAGGTGTTCTTGCCCTCGGGGGGATCGCTCATTATCGAGCGCACCGAGGCGTTGACGGTGATCGACGTGAACACCGGTAAGAACGTCGGATCGACGAACCTCGAAGAGACCGTCTTTCGCAACAACCTCGAGGCCGCCGAAGAGGTCGCCCGACAGCTGCGACTGCGCGATATCGGAGGCATCATCGTGATCGACTTCATCGACATGGAGACGAAGGCCCACCGCGAGGCGGTGGCCTCCTCCTTACGCCAGGCCCTCTCGCGCGATAAGACCCGCACCCAAGTCTTCGACATCTCCGAGCTCGGCCTCGTCGAGATGACCCGTAAGCGGGTGAACGAGGGGCTCCTCGAATCGGTGTCGAGCGTGTGCAGTGTCTGTGACGGACGAGGTTTTGTTCTCGACACTGGCCTAGAGTCCCCGGTCCGAGCCGGCGTGCGCTAAGATACTCTCCCTATGTACGCCGTGATTCGAGTTGGCAGTTCCCAAGAGCGCGTGACCGAGGGCCAAGTGGTCCGCGTCGACCTGCGCCCGGAGCCCACGGGCTCCGTTATTGAGTTTAAGCCCGTGCTGGTAGTGGACGGCGACGCGGTCAAGGCGGGGGAGGCCCTGAAGGGCGCCACCGTGACCGCGACTCTGGTCGGGGAGGAGAAGGGCCCGAAGATTCGGGGCCTCACCTACAAGGCGAAGGCGATTCAGCGCCGGCGCTGGGGCCACCGCCAGAAGTATTCGACGGTCGAGATCAACAAGATCTCGGCGAAGTAGTTAGGAAACGGAGGAAGACATGTCCAAGACTAAAGGTGGCGGTTCTACTCGCAACGGTCGCGACTCTAACGCCCAGCGTCTCGGAGTGAAGGCCTTCGACGGAACTGCCGTGAAGACCGGTTCGATTCTGGTTCGTCAGCGGGGGACTCAGTTCCACCCGGGTCGTCACGTCGGCATCGGCAAGGACGACACGCTGTTCGCGCTGAGTGACGGAACGGTGAAGTTCGGTTTTCGCGCCGGTCGCAAGCTCGTCGACGTTCTGGTCAACGACTAACGACCCCCATTCGTAACGAAACCCCCGGGCCGCGGCCCGGGGGTTTCGTTGTTTCGGGCGACCTTTCGGGTCGCCGTCCGTGGATCTATCCCTTGACGTGCTTCTTGAAGGTCGAACCAATGGAGACCTTCGGAGCGCGCGCGGCGGGGACGTTGATCGCCTCACCGGTCTGGGGGTTACGGGCGGTACGGGCCTTGCGCTCAACGCGCTCGAAGGACAAGAAGCCCGACAAGACAATCTTTTCGCCCTTGGAGACGTTACTGACGACCACGTTTTCGAACGCGCTGAGGAACTCGGACGCGGCAGCCTTCGTGGCACCAGTCTCGGCAACGATTGCATCAACCAACTCGGACTTGTTCACCGTAGGACTCCTTGTGTTTGAGGTGAAGGGAACGGGGGAAATCCCCGAAACCGGTAGCCATCTTTATCCCCTCCGGGGACCCATTCGGGTATTTCCGGCCATTTTTAGCCACTTTTCGGGTCTCGTATTTTTAAAACTCCTGATGAATGGCTTTATTAACTCTGTCGAATTTCGAAGGATTTCTTTCCCAACTCCTACACTGGTGCCATGACGAGCATCGATCGGGCGCATCTCCAGGGACTTATTGAGAGAGAAACCACTCTTTACCAGGAGAGAAACCCTCTCTCCCTCGAGCGTTACCGCACCTCGGACCACCTGTTCGCCCGAGTACCGATGACGTGGATGAGTAAGTGGGCCGGGGGATTCCCCCTCGTCCTTCGAGAGGCCCACGGCGCGACGCTGAAGGACGTGGACGCTCACGAGATCACCGACTTCGCCCTCGGCGACACCGGGGCGATGGCGGGACACTCTCCGGCGCCACTCGCGCGAGCCCTCGAGGAGCGAGCGGGTCGACTCGGGGGAGTCACGACCATGATGCCGACCGAGGACGCCGAGTGGGTGGGCGCCGAGATGACTCGCCGGTTCGGACTTCCCCAGTGGTCCTTCACCCTCTCGGCGACCGACGCCAATCGCTGGCTGCTGCGCCTCGTGCGCCTCGTGACCGGTCGCCCGAAGGTCCTGGTCTTCTCCTACAGCTACCACGGCAGCGTCGACGAGACCTTCGTCGTGGTGGGCGCCGGTGGCGAACCCCGGCCCCGTCCGGGACTGGTGGGTCCGGCCTTTGATCCCACGACGACGACCCGGGTGGTCGAGTTCAACGACCTGGAGGCGCTGGCCCGCGAGCTGAGCCACGGCGACGTCGCGGCGGTCTTGACCGAACCGGCCCTGACCAACATCGGCATGGTTCTTCCCGAGCCCGGGTTCCTCGAGGGGGTCCGAGATCTCTGCGACCAGACGGGCACCCTCTTGATTCTCGACGAGACCCACACCTTTTCGGCGGGGCCCGGTGGGGCGACGCGTCGGTTCGGGCTGCGCCCCGACGCGCTCACGATCGGTAAATCGTTGGGCGGAGGGGTGCCCTGCGGGGCCTACGGGCTCTCGGCGGAACTCGCTCAACGGGTGCTGAAGGCGGTGGGCGCGGGGGCGGACAT
>JABEUS010000062.1 GCA_013044285.1 Acidimicrobiaceae bacterium | reverse complement strand
GTGGTTCTTTCTCGCCGTGCTCGTCGGGTTCACCCTGATCGGTGCGCTCGACATCAGCGCGTCTCTCGCCCTTTTTCCGGTGCTCACGCTGGCCTGGCCCTTCGTCTCGCGCGACGGACGAGGTCCCCAGGACCTCTGGGCGGGCACCCTCGTCGTTGTCAACGAGGGTGCCGCCGTCGAGGTGGTGAAGAGTTAGTGAGCCGGGGCCGCCACGTGAGGCATGCAGAGATCGTCGTACTCGGCGATGATGATCTCGCCGGCGTTCTCCCCGCAGGCCGGGCAGTTCGGGTCCCGACGCACCTTGAAGTTCCGGAACGTCTGATCCATCGAGTCGTAGGTCAAGAGTCGCCCGATGAGCGGATCGCCGAGGTCCAAGATGAGCTTGATCGCCTCGAGCGCCTGAATCGATCCGATGATTCCCGGCAGTACGCCGAGCACACCGGCTTCGGCACAACTAGGGGCTAGATCGGCGGGGGGTGGTTCGGGAATCATGCAGCGGTAGCACGGTCCCACGTAGGGGGCAAAGACGGTGGCCTGGCCCTCGAAGCGAAAGATCGATCCGTGCACGACGGGAATGCGCTTCACAAGCGCGGCGTCGTTCACCAAGTAACGGGTCGGGAAGTTGTCCGTTCCGTCCACGATGACGTCGTAGCCGTCGATGATGTCGAGGACGTTGTCGGCCCCGAGACGGGTGTCGTACATATTGACGACGAGGTCGGGGTTGAGCGCGGTAAGGGTCATCTTCGCGCTCTCGACCTTGCGCATCCCGACTCGGTCGAGATTGTGAAGAATCTGGCGCTGGATGTTCGAGGCGTCGACCACGTCCATGTCGATGATGCCGAGGGTTCCGACTCCCGCCGCCGCGAGGTAGAGGGCGGCCGGCGAACCGAGGCCGCCCGCTCCGAGGAGGAGCACCTTGGCGTCCATCAGCTTCAGCTGACCCTTCTCACCGACTTCGGGCAAGAGCAGGTGACGCTGGTACCGGTTGCGCTGATCCGGGGTCAGGGCCCGCGGAGTCGACCAGGGCAGACCCTCGTCCTTCCACTTGTTAAAACCCCCGATAATCGAGACGACGTCGGTGTACCCGAGGTCCTTCAGGGTCTTGGCGGCGAAGGCGCTACGCACCCCACCGGCGCAGTAGACGGCGATGGGCTTCGTCTTATCGGGCAGGCGGCCCTCGACGTTGAACTCGAGGTGACCACGGGGAATGTGGGTCGCCCCGGGTAGAGCCCCCTGCTCGTACTCGTCGGGCTCGCGCACGTCGAGTATCTCGTAGTGGGTGAGATCTCCCGCCACGTCGTGGGGGTCAATCTCTCGAATTTCGGCCTTCGCGGCGTTCAGCAAGTCGCGGGGTGAGGACATGGATTCTCCTTCCGCCATAAATATTACTGGTTAGGTCAACATTCGATGACGGACCATGGTAGACCGAGCCGGTGGAGTTCGAAGACCTCTGGCGACGTCGTCGTATGTATCGAAGTTTTACCGGTGATCCCCTCGATCTGACTCGCGTCAGCGAACTCGTTGCGGAGTCACTGCGGGCTCCGACGGCCGGGAACTGCGCGGGAGTTCGGGCCACCGTGGTGGGTCCCGAACGCCTCGGTGAGTTCCTCCTCGCGGCGACCGACGAGGAGTGGAGGATGCACTCCAGGCGCCTCGAGGGACTCTCGCGCGCCGGCGCCGTCGTCATCTTCAGTTCACTGCCCGAGGTCTACGCCGCCCGCTACCGCGAATCGGACAAGGCCGACTCCGGCCTGGGCGACGTCGCGGCGTGGCCCGTCCCCTACTGGCACACCGACGCCGCGATGGCGACGCTCGGCTGTGCTCTCCTGTGCGAGAACGAGGGCTGGGGCGTGGCTCTCTGGGGAGCCTTTCGCCACGCCGAGGCGCTGCACCGCTTCGCCCACCTCGAGAACGAGGAGATCTTCGCCACTCTCTTCGTGGGGATTCCCGACCACCGCGATCCGCCGTCAAGTTCGCTCGCCCGCACGGTACCCACCCGCGCCCAGCGCGTCCGGCGCCTCGACTAGTTAGGCGAGAGCCGTCGCGATCACCGCCGACGAGTCGGCCGATTCGAAACGAAATCCGGACTCGACCAGGACTCGCGGCGCTACGCGCTGGGAAGCGAGAACGGTGAGCGCGGCCATCTCGGCCCCGAGGGCGAGTCGGAGGGCCGGTGCGGGAACGATCGCCCGGGCCGGGCGGTGCAGGGCGCGAGCGAGAGTTCGCGTGAACTCGGTATTGGTGCACGCACCGGGAGCGACGAGGTTGACCGGACCTTCGAGGGTGGACTCGAGCAGAAACTGAATCGCCCGAACCTCGTCGCGACGGCTGATGAGAGACATCCACTGACGACCGGAACCGAGTCGCCCCCCGAGTCCGGCCCGAAAGAGGGGTCGCACTCTCCCGAGTAGTCCGCCGGCCCCGTCCATGACGAGACCGGTCCGCAGGGTGACCACAGTCGTGGCGGAACTCCGCAGGGCGTTCGCCTCGTCCTCCCAGCGTCGACAGACGTGGGCGAGAAAGTCGTCGCCGAGTGACGAGTCCTCCGTGAGGACCTCGTCCCCGCGCGAGCCGTAGATCCCGATGGCCGACGCGTTGAGCACCCGCGCCACGCCCCCCGCGGCCTCGAGAACCTGGGCCAGAGTCCTCGTCGAGTTCACTCGTGAGTCGAGCACCCGTTCTCGGTACTGCGCACTCCATCGACGATCAGCGACGCCGACCCCGGCCAGGTTGATGACGGCGTCGAGACCACCCCCGCGCCGCAACGCCGCCTCGTCGACCTCACCCTTCGCCGGATCCCAGCGCACTCCGTCGTTTCCGGGTTCGGTGCCGGGGCGAACCAGCCGGACAATCTCGTGTCCCGACTCCTTCAGGGCTCCGACGAGTGCGGAGCCGATGAATCCGCTCGAACCGGCGACCGCGACTCTCACGAGACCCCCTCGTCGCGCACCGCGCCCTCGAGGAACTGCACGAGGGTGCGGGCCCCGAAGGCGGTCGCGCCCTTCGTGACGTACCCCCGTGCCTGGTCGGATCGACCAGGACCGGCGATGTCGAGGTGGGCCCAGGGGCGATCTCCCACGAAGCGGCGCAAAAAGAGGGCGGCGGTGATGGATCCCGCTCCCCCACCCTTACCGATGTTGCGCAGGTCGGCCACGTCGGACTCGAGTTGGCGCTCGTAGGAGTCCACGAGGGGCAGACGCCACAGGGACTCGCCCGTCACCTCGCCCGCCCGGATCAGCTGAGTCGCTAGTTCGTCCGTCGTAGCGAAGAGGCCTCCGACTTCGTCGCCCAACGCCACTCGCTGAGCACCCGTCAAGGTGGCGACGTCGATAATGACGTCGGGGTTCGCCTCAACGGCCAGGCTCAGGGCGTCAGCCAGGATCACCCGACCCTCGGCGTCGGTGTTCAGAATCTCAATCGTCGTGCCGTTACGGGCCGTCACCACGTCACCGGGTTTCGTCGCCCGATCCCCGGTCAGGTTCTCCGTCAAGGCGGCGATGGCCGTGACTCGCAGGGGCAGACGTAGGCGGGCCGCCACCGAGAGCGCCGCCATCACGATGGCCGCTCCGGACATGTCCGTCTTCATCGTCATCATCGACTCGGCCGGCTTGAGGGAGAGACCCCCCGAATCGAAGGTCACGCCCTTACCAACGAGCACGACGTGGGTGCGCGCGTCGGCGGGGCGATAGCGCGCGTAGACGAGACGGGTGGGCTCGGCCGAGCCGGCCCCCACGCCGAGCAGTCCCCCGAGGCCCTCCTCACGAATCGTCGACTCGGTCCAGATCTCGACACCGGTGTCGGGCTCCGCCCCGAGTCGATGTGCGAAGCGCTTCGCCAACTCCTTCGGTGTCGCCTGTCCGGCCGGAGTATCGATCAGTCGCTTCGCCCAGTTCGTCGCGTCACTCACGACTCCGGCCCGCTGCACCCCGCGAGTAACGGCGTCGTGATCGGCCACACTCGGGAGCGGTGCTCCTACCGGGGCCACCACGACCTCCTCGGCGCTCTCGGGTCGCTTAAAGTCGTAGCTCGCGAGAAGCGCCCCGGTGACGAACCCCTCGGCGGCCCGAGCGGGGTCGTCGAGAACATCAGTGGGCACGAGGAGAGCGGCCGACGCGCCGGCGGCCTTCGCGCGCGAGGCGAGACTCGCGCCGGCGAGTCGGAAACTCTCGTCCGACGCGGCACCGTAACTCGTCCCCACACTCACGAGCACGACGAGGGCGCCCGAGGACGCCGACAGCACGACCGAGGATCCCGCACTCGCGGACAGCCCCCGGGAACGACACCACGTCTCGTCGAAGGACCGGGGCAGGGAGATCTCCCCGATCTGTTCGGGTAG
>JABEUS010000007.1 GCA_013044285.1 Acidimicrobiaceae bacterium | reverse complement strand
CGGTAGCCGGTGCGTTCACCGACGAGAGCGCGCAGAGTTGAACGGTAGAGAGCGTCGGCGGTGGCTGCGTGCGCGAAGAGAGCACGCGGATCGTTCATGCGCGTCTCACCCACCGCGACGGCGGGTAGGACCAGGTGGTCGTGCAGGTGGGGCTCACCGTGCCGATTCACTCCGTGGGTGAAACTCACCGGATTGGCCCAACTCGAGGCCTCCTCCTCGTCTCCACCGCCCCGACGAGATCGGACGACCGCGGCCCGCTCGTCCAGATACTCGAGGGCGCCCGCCACCGCCTCCCGGTGTGCGCGCACGACCTCGGGGGCGCGGTGTTCGTCGAGGGCGAGCAGGATGGAGACGGGTCGCGGAGCTGCGACCACGACGTCAAAACCCACGACTCGCGAGCGAGGGCTCGCCCGAAGTCGTTGCACCACTCCCTCGAAGTCGACCGTCCCGCCGCGCGGTAACCAGGCCGCCGAACCGCCACGGAGACCGTCGAGTTCGAGGGCACGGTCGTCGCTCAAGTACGACAGGTCCGCACTGCGCCGGACAAAGATTCGAAACATCGGCCCCCGGGGCCGCAACGGTCGGGCTAGATCTGTGCGCGCCAGCGCTCGGCGAGTTCTCGTCCCGCCGCCGAGTGCGTGGACGAGACCACTCTCGCTCCCGGTCCGGCCATGACCATCAAACGATCGAGAAAACTGGGGTCGAGCACTCTGAAGCGCACCGCGACACGCCCCTCTTCTAGAGGCAGTACCTCGGCGTGGGGCAGGGACTCGAAGAGGTACCGTCGTTGCACGTCGGCGACCACGGTCACCTCGACTCCGTCGTCACTCGTCGAACTCAGCCACTCTCGCTCGGAGTCCTCGGGGCGACCACCGAGTGCCGGAGAGACCGCCAGCACATCGCCCACCCGGTCGAGTCGAAAGGTTCGCCATCCCTCGCGGAGTTGACAGTAGGCCCGAAAGAGAATGCGACCGTTGAGCGACTGCAGGGCGCGAGGTTCGACGGTTCGTTGAGTGAACTCGGTACCGTGCGGGGAGAGGTAGGTGATCTTGAGTGCCTGATTGTCGGTAATGGCGTGCGCCACCAACTCGGCCAGGTTGTCGAGGTGGGGGTCGGTGACCTCCACGAACTCCCCGGCGATCTCCTCAATCTTCGCCATGGCCGAGTAGAGAGCCGGGTCCCGGACCAATCCCGTCGCCTCGCGTAAAGCCACGTTCAGTTCAAAGAGATGGGCCCAGGTCAGCGTTGGGGCCTCCGCGTCGCCCGGCTCGTAGGTCACTCGATAGGTCGAGTCGTCGGTCTCCTCGTGGTCCCAGTCCTCGCACTCCTTGATGACGCGAGCGGGGTAGACGAAACCGGCCCCGGAGTCAGCGATCTCGAAGGTGGCCAGGCGCCCCATGAGGTCACGCACGAGCGCCGGACTCATGTCGAACCGCTCCGCTAGATCCGAGATGCGCAGCCCCTCGGGTGAGTTATGAATAGCGGAGAGCATGGCCAGGGTTTGACCGAGGCTCGATCGCTTCGTCGTAGGGGGAAAGCGCAGATCAGCACCGTCGGGCGCGTCCATCGTGTTGACCGACTTCAACCACTCACGTAGGGCTTTCACCAACGTCGAAGGGGCGATCAGCCGCAGCCGCTCTCCGCCTTCGAGGACGAATCTCAGGGCTTGGTAGTGATCGTCGAAAACGAGTCCAATCTCGACTCGGCCCTTCTTCGTCGTCACGACTTCGGCCCCGGGGTGAAGTCGAGTCACGATCTGCGCAAACTCCGACGTGGTGGATACCACCACGTCCACTGGCTTTTCTCCCTTAGAGAAACCGGGCTGCCACACCCGAGCCAACGCCCGTTCGTCGGCGCTCGCTGCGATGTGGCCCTCGCCGACGGCGGGCATGGAGTGCATCCGCGAAAAGCGGTAGCCCTTGACTCGCCAGCCCGACTCGTCACGCTCGCGCGCGACGAGGTAACTCACTCCTTCAATGACTCGAATGACGAGAGGCTCCACCTCTCTACGACGCACTTTGGCCCGACTGACGTAGTCAAAACTGACCGGAGCCTGACGCTCGATAGCTCGAACGACGGGTGTGTAGAACGCCGAGTACTGCAGACCCCCGGGAGTCGGCGCACCTCCGTCGAAGAGGGCGAGCGCGCCCTCGCGACCAAAGCCGCAAAAGCGCAGGGCCAGGGCCACGACGCGTCGTTCGTCGTCAGTGAACTCCACTGCGGGCGCGAAGGTCTCGGCCGGATCGATGGAGTAGCGGTAGAGCTGGTCCTCGCCCTGAAGCGATGAAAGTCGCAGACCGTTGTCGCGAATCTGCGCCTTGTCACGTTCGAACTTCTGGCGGATTGCGATGTCTGAACCTTGATAGGCCGCGACACGTCGACCACTCGCGGGATCGTCGACCTCCAATCGGTCGACAATCTCATCCTGGGTGAGGGGGCGCCCCGAGTCGTGCGCCGCCATCAGCAGCAGAGTTAGGGAGGCCACCCGCTCACGGGCGGCGTCGGCACGGCTGGCGGCGATCTCACTCACGGAGGCCAGACTAGCCAGCCCCCGGTAAGGAGTTACTCCACTTCGCTTCGCCGCCACGCACCCGAACGACCACCGGACTTCTCCCAGAGGGCGATCTCCGAAATCGTCATCGTGCGGTCCGTCGATTTGCACATGTCGTAAATAGTGAGGGCGGCCACGCTCACCGCGGTCAGGGCCTCCATCTCCACGCCCGTGCGGTCGACGGTGTCGACCGACGCCTCCACCACGATGTAGTCGTCGGCGATGGTGAAGTTCACGAAGACGTTCCCCACGAGAACGGGGTGAGCCATCGGAATTAACGCCGCGGCCTGCTTCGCCGCCTGAATACCGGCGACTCGGGCGGTCGCTAAGACGTCGCCCTTGGCCGTGGTATTGGCCGCTACCGCCGCCGTCGTCGAGGGCAACATCGTCACCCGCCCCCGCGCGAGGGCCCGACGGGCCGATACCTCCGAGGGCCCACGATCCATCCCGAACGATCCGCTGGGTGGGGTGGGACGAAACTGGTGGAAGTGGTCCACCCCGTCACACTACCGAGCGGCCGACCCGCCCCGGTGCGCCGGTAGAATAAATCAGCAAAGGAGCAGGGTATGCCGACCTACGAGTACGAGTGTCAGCAGTGTCACCACCACGTCGAAGCCGTCCAAAAGTTCTCCGACGCCCCACTCACGACCTGTGAGAAGTGTGGTGGGGACTTGCGCAAGGTCTTCTCGGGCGTGGGGATTGCGTTCAAGGGCAGCGGTTTCTACAAGACCGACTCCCGAACGACCTCGAGCACGAGCTCGGATTAGGGACTCTCGGCACCTGCTCTTTCGGGGGGTGGCGGGGATAGGCTGACCAGCGTGATTTTGCCCTCGATAGAGTCGCCGGCCGACCTCGAGTCGCTCTCCTTCGACGAGTTGCGACAACTGGCCCAAGAGATTCGCGAGTTCATCATTCAATCCGTGACGAGCTCGGGGGGACACCTCGGAAGCAACCTCGGAGTGGTCGAAATCACCCTGGCTCTGCACCGAATCTTTCAGTCACCCCACGACGCCCTCTTGTTTGATACGGGTCACCAGGCCTACGTGCACAAGTTGCTCACCGGCCGGCGATACGGATTTCGCCAACTACGCAAGCGCGGCGGCTTGTCGGGTTACCCGAGTCGCTCGGAGTCCCAACACGACTGGATCGAGTCCTCCCACGCCTCGACCGCTCTCAGTTACGCCCACGGACTCTCCGTCGCCTTCGAGGCCCGTCACGAGTTGGCCGGCCACGGTGGTGGGCGCCACGTCGTCGCGGTCGTGGGAGACGGCTCACTCACCGGCGGTATGGCCTACGAGGCGCTCAACAATCTCGGCGTCTCGGGTCAGCGAGTAGTCATCGTCCTCAACGACAACGGTCGTAGCTACGCCCCGACCATCTCCCTGTTGTCGCGTTCTCTCACCTCGCTGCGGATCAACAAGACCTACCTCACCTGGCGCGACCGACTCCGGCGACTCGTCCCCCGCCTCACCTGGGTGGGTAAGACCGCCTACCGAGGAATCGACTCGTTCACCTCCGTCGTTCGCGAAATGGTGACCCCCCACACCTTCTTCGAGAACTTGGGGGTGCGTTACCTCGGACCGGTCGACGGTCACGACATCGAGGCCCTCGAAACCGTTTTGCGCTCCGCGAAGGACTGGAACGGACCCATCGTGGTCCACTGTCTGACGGAGAAGGGGCGCGGCTACGAGCCCGCCACCTCGGACTACCAGCGGATGCACGACTACAAACTGCCCCCGAAGGTCAACGACGAGGACATCTCGCCCCTCTCTTTTACCCAGGTGTTCTCCGACGCCCTCATGAATCAGGCGCGCCGAGATCACCGCATCGTGGCCATCACCGCCGCGATGGCTGGACCCACGGGTCTTCTGCCCTTCGAGGCGGAGTTTCCGCACCGATTCTTCGACGTCGGAATCGCCGAACAACACGCCGTGACGGCCGCGGCCGGGATGGCGATGGGAGGGCTGAAGCCCGTCGTCGCGATCTACTCCACCTTCTTCTCGCGCGCGTTCGACCAGGCCAATCTGGACGTCGGCCTCTTGAACCTGCCCGTGGTCTTCGTCTTCGACCGAGCCGGGGTCACCGGAGACGATGGTCCGAGTCACCACGGCGTCCTCGATATCGCCCTCTGTCTCGCGATCCCCCACATGACCGTCTTCGCCCCCTCGAGCGCGGCGGAGATTTCGGTCATGCTCGACAGCGCCCTCGCCCTCTCGACGCCGAGTGCGCTGCGATTCCCGAAGACTCCCCCGCGCCCGCTCGACGGCGAGGTGGGTCGGGGCCTCGAAGCTCGCTGCGTGCGCCGAGGAGACGGACGCCTCTGCGTCTTGGCGGTGGGCAAGATGACGGTCAGCGCCTACGAGGCGCTCAGCCACATGGCGGACGCCGGAGCGATCACCCTCTACGACGTGCGGGTTCTCCCCCCCGATCCGGCGATGATCGCCGACGCCCTCGACCACGAGCGGATTGTGACGATTGAGGACGGGACCCGCCACGGGGGAGCCGGAACCCTCATGGTGTCGGCGATTCGATCCCGGGCCCAGGAGATCGGACAACCCTTCCCCACGACCCGGATTCTCGGAGTCCCCCGGGTCTACCTCGAACACCACCACCCCGACGCTCTCCTCGCTGAACTCGGCCTCGACCCGGCGGGACTCGCGGGAGCCTTCGAGCGTTTCCTCGCCGACCAACCGGAGTTTCCCCGACCCTGGCCCGAGTCGCCCACGCCCCGATTTCTCTGATCACGAGAGCGCGGTCGTACCCCTAAAGTCCTACGTATGGACTTTCCCGTGACGATGAACGACTCTGAATGGCGTGAGCGACTCTCTCTCGAGCGCTTCGAGGTACTCCGACACGCCGCTACCGAACCAGCCTTCACCGGAGATCTCCTCCACGTCGACGAGGAGGGGATGTTCAGTTGCGCCGGCTGTGGTGCCGAACTCTTCACCCATAATCAGAAGTTTGATTCGGGCTGCGGGTGGCCGAGCTTTGACGCCTGTAAGCCCGGGTCCATCATCGAGCGAGTCGACACCTCCCACGGCATGCGTCGCACCGAGATTCTTTGTGCGAGCTGCGGGGGCCACCTCGGTCACGTCTTCAACGACGGGCCCACCGAGAGCGGGCTTCGCTACTGCGTGAACTCCCTCTCGATGCAGTTCCGGCCGGGGACCTCCGCGCCCCGCTGAGGTCCCCTAGACGTCGAGGAATCGTCGGATCGCGATACCCGATCCGACGGAGCCCACGAGCACGCCCACGAGCAGGACCACGATATTGGTCCCCCAGAGGGCCGAACTCCCAATCGAGAACTCGTTATGGAGTGGATACCACGTCTTCAGAGCCCACACCGCCCCCATGGCGACCGCGGAGCCGAGCAGGCCCTGCACGAAACCTTCCGTAATGTAGGGAATCCGGATGAACCAGTTGGTGGCCCCCACCAACTTCATCACCGAGACTTCACGTCGTCTCGAGAAGATGGCCATTCGAATGGTGTTCAAAATAAGTACTGTCGCCGAGACCATGAGCACGATGGCGAGGACGATAAACACCACCTGAACTATTCGGATCGTGTGGTTCATCTGTCGAATCTGCTGTTCGGGTGCGGTGACCATGTAGACACCGGGTTCGTGTTGAAAGGTTGCCTGGATGGTGAAGGCGTCGTTCGGCACCGTCGGCGTACAGATAAATGAGGACGGCACGTCACCGGGCTTCAGCAGGGTCCACTCCGAGGCGGGAAGGATCGACTTCGACTGCAGGTAGTCCTTGTACTGGGACTGGAAGACGCAACTCTTCACGATCGGAAGTTGCCTTAACTGGGTATGAACCGAACTGATCTCGCCCGACGTGGCGGTCGGCGCCATCCAGACGGTCACCCGGGTTCCCAACTGCCACTGGGCTGAGGCCTGGGCGGCGCTCTGGCGCAGGAGTAGCGCTGATCCGACCAGCGACAGCGAGACCGCGACGGTCAACACTGCGGCGATGGTCATCATGCGATTTCGCCACAAGTTGGTGAGGGTTTCGCGCAGGGCGTAACGAAGGTAGTTGCGCACTAGAGGACTCCCTCGGGAACGCCGTAGACCCCACGCACCTGGTCGCGTACGACCTCGCCGTGGTCCAGTTCGATCACGCGTCGTCGCATTCGGTTCACCATGTTCTGATCGTGGGTCGCCATCACGACCGTCGTCCCGGTGCGGTTAATCCGCTCCAGGAGAGCCATGATCGACTCCGAGTTCGTCGGGTCAAGATTTCCGGTCGGTTCGTCGGCCAACAAAATAAGGGGGCGGTTCACGAAGGCGCGAGCGACCGCCACTCGTTGCTGCTCTCCTCCGGAGAGTTCGTGGGGTAGACGGTGGCCCTTCTCGCCCAGTCCGACCAACTCCAGAATCTGGGGTACCTGGCTCGCCACCGTCGAGGCGGGGCGGCCGATCACCTCGAGGGCGAAGGCGACGTTTTCGGTGACGGTCTTATTCGGCAGAAGGCGAAAGTCCTGAAAGACGCAACCGATGTTGCGGCGTAGATAGGGCACTCGCCACTTCGGCAGGGAGGCGATATCGCGCCCGGCTTCGAGAATCCGACCCTGGTCGGGGAACTCCTCTCGAAGGAGCAGACGAAGAAAGGTCGTCTTACCGGACCCCGACGCCCCCACGAGGAAGACGAACTCCCCCTTCTCGATATTCACCGAGACGTGGGAGAGAGCCGGTGTCCCGTTCTTGTACGTCTTCGAGACGTTCTCGAAAAGAATCATCACAACACCTCTGGAAAAGAAATAGGGAGCGCTGTATGCGCTGACGTTCCCATTCTACGTGGGACCCCTCAGAAAATAGGAACGCTGGTCCCTCGATCTCTCTTCCCGAGTACACGTCCTCCTTACGGTAAGCACCAGGAGATTCCGAAGAATCTCCCACTACTTTCTCACCTTTAGGGATTCGCGGCGCGCTGGCGACGTAGTTCGGCCTCCATGAACCCGTCGAGATCACCGTCGAGCACCGCTTCGACGTTACCGGTCTCGAAGTCGGTCCGCAGGTCCTTCACCAACTGGTAGGGAGCTTGTACGTAGGAGCGAATCTGTGATCCCCACGCGTTGTCACTGCGCGAGCCCGAGAGCGCGTCGAGTTCGGCCTGGCGTTCGAGGCGGGCTCGCTCGGCCAACTTCGCCGCGAGAATCTGCATGGCCCGGGCCCGGTTCTGGTGCTGGGAACGTTCGTTCTGACAACTCACCACGACCCCCGTCGGAAGGTGGGTGAGACGGATTGCCGAGTCGGTCTTATTCACGTGCTGACCTCCGGCACCCGAGGAACGGTAGGTGTCGACGCGCAGATCCTTCTCGTCGATCTCGACCTCCGTGTCGTCGTCGAGCAGGGGGGTCACCTCGAGGGAGGCGAAACTGGTCTGGCGCCGAGCCTGGGAGTCGAAGGGGCTGATGCGCACGAGTCGGTGAACCCCTCGCTCGGCCGACAACCACCCGTAGGCGTAGCGCCCCTTCACGATGAAGGTCGCCGAGAGAATCCCCGCCTCTTGACCCTCCGTGACCTCGTCGACCTCTACGGCAAAACCCCGGCGCTCCGCCCAGCGACTGTACATCCGGACCAACATCTCGGCCCAGTCCTGGGCGTCGGTGCCGCCGGCGCCGGCGTGAATCTCCACGATGCCGTCGTTGTCGTCGTAAGGGCCCGAGAGCAGACTCTGGGTTTCGAGTTCGCCCAGTCGGCGGTCCAGCTCATTCGTGGAGTCGACCAGTTCCTCAATGAGCGACCAGTCACCCTCCCCGCCGGCCAGGGACTCGCGACAGAAGTCGACGAGCACGACGGCGTCGTCCAAAATCCCCCCCAGTTCGTCGAACGCGTCGAGGTCCGCACCGAGTCGACCGAGTTCGGTGGTCACGGCCCGAGCGTGGTCCTGGTCAGTCCAGAGTTCCGGGTCCTCCGCGAGTCGGCTCAACTCCTGGTGACGCTCTCGTCGAGGATCGATCTTCAGATACTCCCGAGCCGCCTCCCAGCGGGCGCGCAACTCGCCGAGGGCGCCGTCCGCCTCACGGACCGCGTTCTCCGCCTTAGGGTCGGCCATGGCACTGCTTGAACTTTCGTCCCGACCCGCACCAGCACGGCTCGTTACGACCGATCTTGGTCCCCTCCTCGGGGGGACCCGCGGGCTCGGGAACGGAGATCACCGGAGGTGCCACCGTGGGGGGTGCGGGCCTCGCCGACATCACCCCGGGCGCGAAGGTGAGGTCCATGCCCGGGACGTCCTGGACCTCGGCCGCGTTCGTCTCCCCGCTCAGGGGTAGCCCGGTCTCGGGGTTCAGTAACTGAATCTGGGAGGTGTCGAAGTGGCACATCACCCGGACGTAGTCCTGGTTCACCGCGTCGAGAAGTCGCTCGAACATCTCGTAACCCTCTCGCTGCCACGCGGTGAGGGGATCTTGTTGAGCGCTTTGGCGCAGGTGGATTCCCTCGCGTAGGTAGTCCATGTCGGAGAGGTGCTCGCGCCAACGAGTGTCAATGACCTGCAACATGACGTCACGTTCGATCGCGCGCACGACCTCCTCGCCACCGGGGAACTCCGCGCACTTCTTCTCGAAGCCCCCGAGGGCGTCCTCGACGACGAGCGCCACGACGTCGTCGCGGTCTTCGTAGGCCCGCAGGGCGTCTTCACTCACCGTCACGGGATAGGTCATCTGGAGTGAGGCCAGCAGCAACTTCAGGTCCCACTCCTCGTTGAACTCACTGACCAGTTGTTCGCGGGCTACGCGCTCCACGACCTCTCCCACGAGGTCCAACGTGGCGTCGTGCATGTCCTCTCCCGCGAGGACCTGCATGCGCCGGGCGTAGATCACCTTGCGCTGCTCGTTCATCACCTCGTCGTACTTCAGCACCTCTTTACGAATCTCGGCGTTACGTCCCTCGACCGTGGTCTGGGCGCGCTCGATAGAGCGTGACACCATCTTCGCCTCGAGGGGAATGTCGTCGGGCATCGCCCGGTCCATGACCCAGCTCACCGCTCCGGTGGCGAACAGACGCATGAGGTCGTCTTCGAGAGAGAGGTAGAACCGACTCTCACCGGGGTCGCCCTGACGTCCCGAACGGCCGCGCAACTGGTTATCGATACGACGAGAATCGTGGCGTTCGGTACCGAGAACGTAGAGACCACCGGCCGCTCGCACGACGTCGGCGTCGATCTCGACCTGCGAGCGCAGTCGAGCCGCGCTCTCGGCGAGGGCCGTCTCGTACTCCTCGGCACCCGGCTCGAGTCCTCGACCGGACAGTTCACGGGCGGCCAGCCCCTCGGGATTACCACCGAGGATGATGTCCACTCCACGTCCGGCCATGTTGGTCGCGACGGTGACGGCGTGGGGTCGACCGGCCTGGGCCACGATCTCCGCCTCGCGGAAGTGGTGCTTGGCGTTCAAGACCTCGTGGGTCACCCCCGCCTTCGAGAGTTCGCGCGAGAGCAACTCGGACTTCTCCACCGAGGCGGTCCCGAGCAAAATGGGTTGGCCCTTCGCGTGTCGCTCCTGGACCTCCTCGACGATCGCCGCGAACTTAGCGGCCTCGGTCTTGTAGATCAGGTCCGGCTGGTCCAGGCGCTGGGTCGGTCGGTGGGTGGGGATCGGTACGACCTGGAGACCGTAGGTGTTGGCGAACTCGGCCGCCTCGGTCTCGGCGGTTCCGGTCATGCCCGAGAGTTTCTCGTACATGCGGAAGTAGTTCTGAAGAGTGACCGTCGCCCAGGTGTGATTCTCGTCTTGAATCCGCACCCGCTCCTTGGCTTCGACCGCCTGGTGCAGACCGTCGCTCCAACGTCGTCCGTCGAGGGTGCGCCCGGTGAACTCGTCGATAATCTTGATCTCGCCGCGGTCGACGAGGTAGTCCTTGTCGCGTCGGTAGAGTTCCTTCGCGCGCAGGGCCTGCTCGAGTTGGTGAACGAGACTCACCGCCCCGCTGTCGTAAAGGTTGGAGACCCCGATGAGTTTCTCGACCTTGGCGATTCCCGCCTCGGTCGGCATAACGGTCTTCTTCTCCTCGTCGACCTCGTAGTCGAGGTCGCGGGTGAGTGAACGCACGATGGAGGCGAACTGGTAGTAGAGCTGGGCGCTCCCCGTCGAGGGTCCCGAGATGATGAGGGGGGTGCGCGCCTCGTCGATGAGGATGGAGTCCACCTCGTCGACGATGGCGTAGTTGTGTCCGCGCTGGACCATCTCCGGGAGCGATCGAGCCATGTTGTCGCGCAGGTAGTCGAAACCCAGCTCGGTGTTCGTCCCGTAGGTGATATCGCAGAGGTAGGCGGCCTTCTTGTCCTCGAACTCCGGACGATCCGGGCCCACGCGACCCACGGTCAGTCCGAGGAAGCGGTGCAGACGCCCCATCCACTCGGCGTCGCGCGAGGCCAGGTAGTCGTTCACCGTGACGACGTGAACTCCCTTACCCGAGAGCGCGTTGAGGTAGACGGGGAGAGTCGAGACGAGAGTCTTGCCCTCACCGGTCTTCATTTCGGCGATCCACCCAAAGTGCAGGGCCATACCCCCCATGAGCTGAACGTCGTAGTGGCGCTGACCGAGAACCCTCGTCGCGGCCTCGCGGACGACGGCGAAGGCTTCGATCAGGAGGTCGTCCAGCGTCTCGCCCCGGGCCAGGCGCTCCCGGAAGACCACCGTCTGGTTGCGTAGTTCTTCGTCGGTCAGTCCGGCCATATCCCCGGCCAGGGCGTTGATGGGGTCGACCAACTCACCGAGTTGTCGGACCCGCTTACCTTCTCCGGCCCGCAGAATCTTTTTGAACACGCTCATGGACTCTCCACACTACCGGGGCCTCGTGCTCCGTCTAAGGGGCTGCGGGCGCTGACCTGGTCTTTGACCCCACACCCGCCTGGCGGTTAACGGAGCACCATGCCCCGGCCCCACCAGGACTTACATCTAAACCGCGCCATGCTCAGCGCTCTCGCACCTTACGTGGGTCGTTTCGCCCGCGGCTGGCATCGACTTTCAACCACAGCCGCCCACAGTCCCAGCCTTCAGTCTAGGCCCCCCGGACCAGGACGACCACGAGCCGGAGTCCGAGCACGAGGGCGGCGAGGGGTACGAGGGCTCGGCGTAGTCCCCGCGAGGTCTGAGCCTCGAAACGGAGTGCGCTGACGTGGTGGGCGACGACCATGCGTCGCCCCGCACTCGCCCTCGAGACTCCCTCCACGTGGGTCACCTCGGCCGAGTCGATAGCGCGCACGAGCCACCCGGCTTCGCCCAGGCGCCAACACAACGCCATGTCCTCGGCGAACATGAAGTAACTCTCGTCGAAGCCCCCCACCTCCTCGAAAGCGCTACGGCGCACGACGAAGAACGCTCCCGACACCCAGTCGACCGTTCCGTCGGCGCGCGGCGAGCGGTAGCGGCGCGTGGCGGGGTTCTGCGGCCACCAGGGCGCGAGGAGAGCGTGAGCGCCGGCTAACCAGATCGAGGGAAAGACCCGGTGTGAGGGGTAGACCGTTCCGTCGGGGCGACGAATTCGGGGTCCGACGATGCCCGTCGATTCGTCGTGATCGAGGGCTCGACACAGTTCCTCGAGCGCCCCCTCGTGGACGACGACGTCGGGATTAGAGACGATGAGGTACTCCCCCTCGACCCGGGCCGCCCCCCGGTTCACTCCCCGTCCGTAACCCACGTTCATCCCGGGGCGCACGAGAGTGACCGCCTCGAGTAAGGGCGCGGGGAGCGAGTCCTGCGAGTTCTCGACGACGACAATCTGGTCCACGCCCTCGGCGCGCAGGGAGCGCAGGCACTCTCCTAACGACTCACCGGAGTGGTAGTCCACCACCACGGCCGCGAGAGAACGAGAGACGGGACTCACCGAGGAAGGAGGTCTCGGTCGCGCACGAGACGAGCTAGTGCGTCTCGCCACTCCGGGAGAGCCTCGTAGGCCACGGCGAACTTAGTCGTGTCGAGATCGGAGCGCGGGGGACGGGTCGCGAGCGGGGTCGGAGAGAGCTGATCACTGGTGATCGGAGTCGCGAAGTCGGCGCCCCTCCCGAGAATCTCCCCGATGTAGGCGGCGATCTCGTACCAGGTGGTCGTCCCCGTGTTCGCGACGTGCCACACGCCCCCCGGTTGAGTACGCACCATCGCCACGAGGGCCCGGGCGAGGTCGGCGGCGCTCGTCACCGTACCGATCTGATCGCTCACGAAGCGAACCCCTTGTCCGGAACGGGCCCGATCGGCGATGACGTGGGCCACGTTCTTTCCCCGCACCCCCATCACCCAGGAGGTTCGCACGACGGTGTCGGCGAGAGAACAGCGCAACTCCCCGTCGCGCTTCGTGAGTCCGTACACGCTCACCGGATCGGTCTCGTCGTCTTCGACGTAGGACGAGCCCTTACGACCGTTGAACACGTAGTCGGTCGACACGGTCACCAGGTGGGCCCCGTAGCGCGCGGCCCCCTCTGAGAGTAGGCCCGTTCCGTCGGTATTGACGGCCCGCGCGGCTTCTGGCTCCGTTTCGGCGCGGTCGACCGCGGTGTAAGCCGCCAGGTGCACGATGACGTCCGGGCGCGCACTCGCGAGTGCTCGCTCCACCTGCTCGGGGGAGGACACATCTAACTCGTGGTGGCTCAACCCAACGACTTCGAACTCCTGGTCGTCGAGGGGTCGCTGGTCGGGCGCAAAGTCGGCCCGTCCGCCGAGGGGAAGACGGCCACTCAAGTAGTCGACGAGGTCAACCCCCACCTGACCGTGGGCCCCCGTAATGAGAACCCGCTGGGGTCGATTCATGACTCTTCTCCTCTCAAGTGCACGACGTCCGCCGCCGCCACCGTTCGCATCCCCTCGTCACCCTCGACGAGGAGGCATCCCCGCTCGTCGACATCTCGAGCGAGTCCCGTGACCACGCCGACGTCCAGTTGGCACCGGACCCGTCGTCCGAGGGTGGCGAGGGCCCCACGGTACTCCTCGCGCACGGCGTCGCGCCCCGCGACACTGTTGAGCAACTCCCGACGTGGCCCCAGTTCGTCGAGCACGTTCTCGAGCAGTTCGTCCCGGCTCACCACCACCCCCCAACTCTCCTCCACACTGGTGGCGCCGACGAGTCCGGAGTCGGGCCGGCGCACATTGAGACCGAGTCCCACTACCACGCTTTCTTCCACCACCTGGGCGAGGAGACCGCCGAGTTTCTTCTCTCCGACCAGGAGGTCGTTCGGCCACTTGAGGTCGACCGCTCCGTAGGAGTTGAGGGCCGCGCGGGCCGACAGGGCCACCGCGACGAGGGCCCAGTGGCGTTCTTCCACCGAGAGGGGAGGTGAGAGCAGGTAGGAACTCAAGAGCGCCGACCCCGGGGGCGCGACCCAGGTCCGGTCGCGACGACCGCGCCCGGCCTCTTGGAAGTCGGCCACGACGACCAGACCCTCTGGTTCGCCGGCTCTCGCTCGCGCGGCGACGAGGTCGTTGGTCGATCCCACCGAACTCACCCGTTCCACTCGCCACTCCGCCTTGCGCACGGGTACAGATTAGGGTTGCTACAGCCGTCGAACGAGGCGGTCAGGCTAGTACGCGAGGGTGAGAGCGTTGAAGAAAGTCTTGATTGCGAACCGCGGTGAGATCGCCGTGCGAGTCATACGCACCTGTCAGGAGATGGGTATTGCGACGGTCGCCGTCTACTCCGAGCTCGACCGCGAGGCCCTCCACGTCCGTTTAGCCGACGAGGCCTACGCCCTCGGGGGTCAGAGTGCGGCCGAAAGTTACCTCAATACTGAGGCGATCGTGAGGGCCATCGAACTGTCCGGCGCCGACGCCGTTCACCCGGGCTACGGGTTTTTCTCCGAGAACACCGACTTCGCTCGCGCCATCACCGAACGGGGAGTGACCTTCATCGGTCCCCCCCCGGAGGCGATTGAGGTGATGGGGGACAAGATCTCTTCTCGCCTCGCGGCCGAAGCGGCCGGCGTGAGCGGAGTTCCCGGACGCTCGGAGGTTCTCGTCGACGCCGCCGAGGTCGTCGCCTTCGGAGAGGCCGTGGGCTGGCCGGTCGCCATTAAGGCGGCCTACGGCGGGGGCGGTCGCGGCATGAAGGTGGTGCACTCCCCCGAGGAGGCCGCCGAGGCGCTCGAGAGCGCCCAGCGCGAGGCGGTCGCGTCCTTTGGCCGAGGCGAGTGCTACCTCGAGCGATACCTCACCTGGCCCCGTCACATCGAGATGCAGATCATGGCCGACACCCACGGCAACGTGGTCTGGCTCGGCGAACGAGACTGTTCGGCCCAGCGTCGACACCAGAAGTTGATCGAGGAGTCCCCGGCCCCGAACTTCCCCGACGAGGTGCGTCAACGCATGGGTGAAGCCGCCGTCCGGGTCTCGCGAGCCTGCGGCTACGTCAACGCCGGAACCGTCGAGTTCTTGTTTCAAGACGGGGAGTTCTACTTCCTCGAGATGAACACCCGACTCCAGGTCGAGCACCCGGTCACCGAGTACGTGACCGGCCTCGACCTCGTCGAGTGGCAGATTCGGGTGGCCAACGGCGAACCCCTGGGCTTTACCCAAGAGACGGTGCGTCACGACGGACACGCCATCGAAGTCCGTATTAACGCCGAGAACCCGGCGGGGGGGCGCTTTAGCCCGAGTCCGGGCACTCTCACCACCCTGCGGGCCCCGGCCGGCCCGGGAGTCCGTCTCGACGCCGGGTACGAGGCGGGTGACACCGTCTCTCAGTACTACGACAATCTGATTGCCAAGTTGATCGTCTGGGGCCCCGACCGCGAACGGGCGCGCCGTCGACTCCTGCGGGCGATCGGGGAGACCCGAATCGAGGGTGTGGCGACGACCTTGCCCGCCGACGAAATCATTCTCAACGACCCCCACTTCATCGAGGGCACCCACTCCACCCGCTGGGTCGAAGAGTCCCTCGACTTCTCCGGTGTGTCGAGCCCCGCTTCCGCGAACACTCCGGAGAGCGAACTCGTTCGCCGCGACGTCACCGCCGAGGTCAACGGGCGTCGGGTGGCGGTGTCGGTCTGGTTGCCCGACGTCGCGGCCACGCTGAGCACCCCGGTGAAGAAGCGTCGAGACCACCACGCGAGTCTCGCCTCCAGTGGATCGGGGACGGTCATCGCCCCCATGCAGGGCACCATCGTGAAGGTGTCCGTGAGCGAAGGGCAGAGTGTCGCCGTAGGAGACACCGTGGTCGTCTTGGAGGCGATGAAGATGGAAAACGCCCTCACCGCCGAGCGGGCCGGGACGGTCACTCGAGTCGCCGTCAGTGCGGGTGACTCGGTGAACTCCGGGGACGTTATGGTGACTATCGAATGAGCGAGAACCTCACCCTGGAGCCCTACCACGGGCGCCTCGTCGCGCTGAGTGAGTTCATCCACGCCCACCCCGAACTGGGCTACGAGGAGCACGAGAGTTCCCGCGCGGTCGCCGATCTTCTGGAGTCGGCCGGTTTTCGAGTGACCCGGGGCGTGGGCGGTCTCGACACCGCGTTTCGCGCCACTATCGGGCACGGCTCGCTGCACCTCGTGCTCTGCTGTGAGTACGACGCACTGCCGTACGTGGGCCACGCCTGCGGTCACAACCTCATCGCCGCGTCGGCGGCCGGGGCGGCGCTCGCCCTGCTCGACCACGTTGACGACGCTGACCTGACGGTCACGGTGCTCGGAACACCCTCGGAGGAGGGTGGGGGCGGCAAGATCGACCTTATTCGTGCCGGGGAGTTCGACGACGTCCACTTCGCCATGATGGTCCACCCCTGGCCCGAAGAGCGCCTCGAGGCGCAGTGTCTCGCCGTTGACCACTTCGACGTCATCTACGAGGGTCGAGAAGCTCACGCCTCGGCCGCTCCCTGGGAGGGCGTCAACGCTCTCGACGCCCAAACCATCGCCCAAGTCGCGGTCGGTCTTCTGCGTCAGCACTTGCGTCCCGGCGACCAAGTCCACTCCATCATCTCCGAAGGCGGCGTCGCCGCCAATATCGTCCCCCAGCGCACGGTCGCGCGCTACATGGCGCGTTCGGTGGATCTCGAACGACTGGACGCACTTCGCGAACGCCTGACTCACTGCTTCGAGTCGGGGGCGAGCGCTACCGGAGCCACCCTGAGCCAGGTGGAGATCGGATCGCGCTTCTCCCACATGGTGTCTCACCCCGGGGTGCTCTCGCACTATCGCCGAGCGGCCGAAGAGCTCGGGCGCTCCTTTGGCGCAGACGACGAGGGCCGACCCCGACCGACTCTCTCCACCGACATGGCCAACGTCTCGTTGGTGGTTCCCTCGATCCACCCCCTCATACGACTCGAGACGAACGGCGCGGTGAATCACCAACCGGAGTTCACCGCCTCCTGTCTCGGACCCGACGCCGAGCGCACTCTGCGTGACGGGGCCCTCGCCCTCGCCGCGACGGCCCTCTCGGTCGCGGCCGACCCCGATCTACGTTCCCAACTCCTTGGAGGTCACTAATGGTTCTCGAACACGCCTGGATTCAAGTCGGGGTCGGAGG
>JABEUS010000061.1 GCA_013044285.1 Acidimicrobiaceae bacterium | reverse complement strand
GATCAGTGGCACGAGCCACGAGAGCGACGAGCCAACGACACTACTGCACGCCCACGCCAACGGGAGTAGGACGGAGAGAGCCGCGATGTAGGAGACCACGTGCTCACTTCTTAACGAGGCCCTCAGGTTGTCCAAAGGATGGGGTCCACTTCAGGTACCACTCGGAATCGGTTAGATCGCTTTAAATTGGGCACGCCTTAATGGTGTCGGTCGTGACCCCTGACACACTCGCCGAATGGGACACACGTTTTAAGGAGCGAGCGGAGGAAGGCGCGCTTCGAGTTCGGCCAGTCGGTCGAGGATCTCCTTGATCCCTCCCGCCGTGGTCGTGTCGAGACGATCAACGATGATCTGTGTATCTTCGAAGGTCTTCGTTGCTCGAGCATCAGATGCCGCGGACTGAACACTCTGTCCTACCATGATGACGGACAAGAGGACCAATTGAAGGAAGGTCTGAGCAATCCACGCCACCACCAGAATGAGACTTGGTGAAACGAGAAAGTGGGGAAAGGTCCCCTTGGGAAACCAACCAGTTTGATCAAGAATCGCTGGGAGGCTCGTTAAAGCGATGAGACAGAACAAGTAGGCCATCGCCATGGTCCCGACCCCTCGTGTCAAGGTGACCGCGAGCTTCGCGTTGAACCCCTCGACCTTCCGCACATCTTCCCTAATCCCCTTGAGTGAGATCGCAGATTTCAAGTAACCCAACGAATGGCCATGGACGGGCAGACCGTGTTTAGTCCACCCGTGCGTCGGACTTTCATTGCCCATTTTTCCCACTTCCATTAACGGCGGCGAACGTACTCATAGTACCGACGACGTGGATTTCTCCGGTTCTGGCGCGCCAGCCCCAGAGAGTGACACCACTTCAGAGTGCGGCATCGGATCTGACTTGCTGAGAGGCGGGCCACCTGGCAATCTTCGGCACGGGAAATCACACCTCTCCGTTCGTTTTTAGACCTCACTACGATGCTGAAGTGACCACGCCTATTGAATCGCGTTCAATGCCCGGTCGGTCGATGTGGCGGGCGTTGGTTGGCCCACCACTGCGATCACGTCAAGTGACTGAGGAACAGATCACTCCGATTGAGGGGCTGTCGGCGCTTTCGCTCGATGCTCTCACGTCGGTGGCGTACGGACCCGAAGCCATCATTGTGGTCCTCGCCCTCGCCGGTGCGTCGTCGCTACACCTCATCGTGCCCATCACCGTAGCAATCGTCGCCCTGCTCGTGATTCTGGTCTTTTTCTATCGTCAGGTCATTGACGCCTATCCCGGTGGTGGCGGGGCCTACGCCGTTTCGCGCGCCAACTTAGGTATCGGTTCCAGTCTCGTCGCGGGCGCCGCGTTGATTGTGGACTACACACTCACGGTGGCGGTGTCCATCGCCGCGGGAGTGGCGGCCCTCACGTCGGCGTTCCCTGGCTTAAATTCAGCGACCGTACCCATCTGTCTCGGCATTCTCGCACTTATCACTCTGCTCAATATGAGGGGGCTCGGTGCGAGTGCCCGTGCGTTCTTACTACCGACACTAGTTTTTATTTAGCAGGTCGATTCAGTTGTTCCGGCTGTCGCCAAGAGATTCCGCGCAGACTCTCGCTCTTGGCCCGACCCCGTGAACTGAGACCCAGTTACGAGTGTCGAGCGATGGAGTCGAGAATGCTCGCCACGCGAATGGAGTCGGCACGAGGCACTATCCAGCCACTCTCGTCTTCGATGACTCGACTGACGTTTTCCACCATCTCCACAAAAGCGTTGGTGACGGGGAACTCTTCCGGCGCGCCATTGACGAGAAGGGAACTGGACTCGTTCCACGTGGTGAAGGACTCGCCCACGTCAGTGTTGATCTGGCCGTCGGAGCCATGAACGGTGAACTGTTGACGGCTCGGTAGGGCGAACGAACTGACCGAGTGGGCCGTGACGTCGTTGTTGATGCGCACCCGGACATCCGTCGTGAGATCAACCCCGGTGGGGCCGATCGTGCGATCCACTTGAGTAATCGTGAGATCAGTGGCGCCCTGAGTGAGCGCAACCCAGGCGTGCGCCTGGTAGCAACCGACATCCAGTAACGCTCCCCCACCCCTGGAGGGACTCAGTCGATAGTTATCGGTCATGTCCGAAGTGAAGGTGAAGGCGGTCTCGATGTGCTCGACGTCTCCGATCTCCCCACTCGTCACCAGCTGAACGACGCGAGCAAATCGTGGGTGCCATCTGCCCCACACGGCTTCCACGAGGAGGCGACCGTGGTGGTCCGCGGACTCAAACATGGCCTCCACTTCGAGGGGACTGAGTCCAAGGGGTTTTTCACAGAGAACGTGCTTACCGGCCTCGAGCGACTTCGTCACCCACTCCCGGTGTTGATTGTTCGACAGGCTGATGTACACGGCGTCCACGCGTTCGTCGGCCAAGAGGTCGTCGTAGGTTGCGTGAACTCGTTCCGGCTCGAGAGTGGCCGAGCGCTCCTCGTCGCGGCTGGCGACGGCGTACAGGGTGGCCCCGCGCGCTGCGTGCACCGCGGGGGCGAGTCCTCGACTGGCCACGAAGCCAGCACCGAGGAAGCCCCAACGAACGCTCACCTGCTACGACCGGCGGAGAACTGGCGTCACCGGCAACGCATTCTGCGCGGCGGACTGTTCGGCGGCTTGCATGAGGGCCACCACATTTCGAGAGTGCAGGGCGTTGACTTCCATGGGGACCCCCTGGTGGAGGTACTCCACAATGGAGCGGTGGAACTCGTGCGGTTCCCGTGGCTGAAGTGGCGCGATGCGTGACGTACCGTCAACGTGGTGCACGGTCAGTATCGCCGGTAGGTCGGCGACCGCCGGCTCACCGGCCGGATCCCACTCACCCACAATCGCGCCTTCGGTACCCAGCACGTAGAACTTCGGCTTGCGAGCAGCAGCCAGATCGGAATGAACAAAAGTTGCCTGCTTACCGGAGGAGAATGTCACCGTGACGTGCGCGTGGTCGGCGTTCGTGACGTGGTTCCACACCCGCTTGTGGTTCTGTCCGCTGACGTGGGCGACATCATCGGGAATGATGTTCAGTATCTGATCGAGGAAGTGGCTGCCCCAGTCGAAGATGGCTCCACCCGATACCTCGGCGTTGGAGTGCCAATAGTCGCACGGCCGTGAATACCCACCGACGAAACTGTCGTAGTGGTAAACGTCGCCAATCTCGCCGGAACGAATGATGTCGCGCATCGTGACAAAGTCGTCGTCGAATCTGCGGTTCTGGTACACCACCAGCATCAGGTCTTTCACTGACGCCAACGAGATCAGTTCGTCGCATTCATCAGTGTTGAGTGCCATCGGCTTTTCGAGGACCACGTGAAGGCCTCGTCGCAGCGACTCTCGGGCCCAATGAAAGTGACTATTCGGTGGAGTGGAAATAACAACGAGGTCGAGAAGACCCGAGTCCAGCATTTCTCCCGCGTCGCTAAACGCGGTGGCCTGCGGGGCGAGTTGCCGAGCGACGTCGATACGTTGTGGATTGGTGTCACAGACCGCGACGAGTTCGAGACCGACGGTGTTTTGTACGGCGAGGTTGTGCTCGTGGCCAATGGCACCATACGCAAGGAGGCCGACGCGAATAGTGTTTTTTTCCACAGAAGTCGAGTGTATTTGTCTTTGGCGAATTGGAAACACTTGTCCCGTTCAGTGATGGCGCCCGTGGAAGGGTTCACGCACTCACTCGGAGTCCCGTACGGGCCACGTATCTACGCATTGAATGGGTCGTGCGGGAGACGGAGAACCGACGTGCGGGTGTTCCACCGAGGGGAATCACCCCCTTAGCGTCTCCCCTCGAGGTCACCGCCACCGCACTCCGGGGTCCGAAGAACTACTACGGAACTCCCTCTAGAGACCGAAGCGATCCATCGCGTCGTCACGTCGTTGCCAGTCCTCTTCGACGACCACGCGCAACTCGAGGTAACAGCCCTCGGGCAGTTGCCGCCTCGCGGCGATACCCACCTCCTTGAGGAGTTGGCCACCCTTACCGATCACCATGCCCTTCTGGGACTCGCGTTCGACCACCACCTCGACGGTGATGTGGGGCCACTCGAACTCGCTCACCCGACAGTGGATGGAGTGGGGGATCTCCTGGCGGGTCTTTCGCACCAACTGCTCACGAACGAGCTCGGCGACCCAGACCGCTTCGGGGACGTCGGAGACCTCGTCTTCGGGGAAGAACCAGGGGCCCTCCGGCATGAGATCGGTGACGAAGGCGACCAACTCCGGCACCCCTCGACCGGTTCGAGCCGAGACGGGGAAGTACTCCAGAGCGTGGAGAGCCGACTCCAGTCCCCGTTCCCGGGCGATGGTCTCCACCACTTTTTGGACTTCGAGGAGTTGCAGAGCGACTCCCTCGCCCCCCGTACGGTCCATCTTGTTGACGACCACGAGAAGGCGCGGGCCGCGGGGACGAGCACTCTCGAGTCCCAGGATGAGGGCGGTGCGGTCCCCCGTGCCGATCTCCGCCGAGGCGTCGATGAGAACGCAGATGACGTCCACTCCATCAATACCGGCCCGGGCCGACTCGTTCAGTCGGAAACCGAGTCGCGAGGCCGGTCGGTGAAGGCCCGGGGTGTCGACGAAGACCACCTGGGTCTCTCCCTCGGTGAGAATCCCCCGAACGAGACCCCGGGTGGTGTGGGGGGTCGAGGCGGTGATCGTCACCTTGGTCCCGATGATCTGATTCACCAGCGTCGACTTGCCGACGTTGGGTCGACCGACCAGTGCGCAGAATCCTGAGCGCGTCACGAACGTTCACCCTTCTCGACGAGTACCTCTTCGACTCGACGACCGTCGAGACGCTGGACGACTAAGCGGTACGGTCCGACCTCGAAGACCTCGCCCGGTTCGGGGACTCCCCCGGCGAGGTCCATCACGAGACCCCCGACCGTGTCCCAACTCCCGGTCGGCAGTTCCAAGTCGTACTCCTCGTTCACGTCGTCGATGTTGAGACGACCACTGACCACCAGCCCTCGGCCCTCCACGACCTCCACCTCGTCGTCGTCGGGGTCCGACTCGTCGGTGATCTCTCCGACCAACTCCTCGAGGACGTCTTCGAGGGTCACGAGTCCGACGGTACCCCCGTACTCGTCGACCACCACGAAGAGGTGATTATTACCCTCGCGAATCTGGCGCAGGAGAGCCGCGACCTTCTTCGTCTCGGGCACGAAGTGGGCCTCACCGAGGTGACGCTCGACGAAGTCGTCCCCGTGTCCCTCACCCACCAATCGGGCCAGGTTTCGTAGATTGACGATTCCCACCACGTCGTCGATGCCACCGTCACCCAGGACCGGGAGGCGCGAACGACCCGTCTGGATGGAGATCTCGAGCGCCTCGCGCACGGGGGCGTCGTGGGCCACGTCGACGATATCGGGGCGCGGGACCATGACCTCACGCACGATGGTGTCCCCGAACTCGAAGACGGAACGGATGAAGTCGCGTTCTTCCTCCTCGATCACGTTCTCCTCGTGGGCGACGTCGGCGAGCGCCATCACCTCGGACTCGGTCACCTGGGACCCCGTACCCCTCACTCCCGCGAGCGCGATCGCCCAGGTGGCGAAGAGGTGCAGAGAGCTAGAGATCCACTTCAGTGGGGGAAATCCCACTAGGGCCGCCACCACGGGGGCGCTCACGAGAGCGGCCGAGTCCGGGTGCTCGACGGCCAGATTCTTCGGGATGGCCTCGAAGAGGGTGAAGATGACGATGACCTCGACGACGGTCGCGACGATGACCCCCGCGGCCCCGAAGAGGTGGCCGGCCAGGATTCCGACCAGGGTCGCCGACACTAACTGGCAGATGAGGACGAACAACAAGACGGTGTTCAAGAAGTTCTCGGGTCGCTCGACGAGTCCCACGAGGGCCCTCGCTCCACGCCGGTCCGCTTCGCGCAGACTGCGCGCCCGCGAGCGGTTCATGCGAGTGAGCGAGGTTTCGGCCATAGCCAAAAAGCCCGAGAGGAGGAGGAGCACGACGACGGCGACGGCGACGGCGGAGTCGGCACCGGTCCAGACGGAGGCGATCACCGCCGGTCCGAGGAGTAGTGACGAGCCAGGATGTCGCGCTCGCGCGCCTCCATCCGTTCAGCCTCCTCGTCCTCCACGTGGTCCCACCCGCGTAGGTGCAAGACCCCGTGCACAATCAGTAACGCAATCTCGTCCTCGACGCTGCACTCGTGATCGGAGGCGTTTCGCACGGCCACACTCGGACAGATCACAATGTCACCCACGAGCTGGGGAATCTCTTCGAGGGGGGGCTCACCCGGGCCGGAGCCGCCGGCGTCGGGGACTCGTCCCCGCGGCTCGGGCTCGACGTCGATGGGGAAACTGAGGACGTCGGTGGGTCCGGTCTTGCCCATGAACTGCTGATTCAGTTCGGCCATCGCCGACTCCCCGGTGAAGATGAGGGAGACCTCGGCGAGGCCGCTCACTCCTTCTTCGACGAGGGCGGCCCGGCACAGCTCGCTCCAGCGGGCCAGATCGACGGGCAGGTCACCCTGTTCGTCCGCGACGTAGATATCGATCAGGCTCAACTCTCGGCCCTCTCGTAGGCGGCCACGATGTCGGCCACGATGCGGTGGCGCACCACGTCGCGAGCTCCGAGGTGGACGAAACTCACGCCCTCGACGTCGGAGAGCACGCGCTCAATCTTCACCAGACCGGAGGTCTTCCCGTTGAGGTCGATCTGGGTGACGTCCCCGGTGACGACGACCTTCGAGTTAAACCCGATTCGGGTGAGGAACATCTTCATCTGTTCGGGTGTCGTGTTCTGAGCTTCGTCGAGGATGATGAAGGAGTCGTTCAGGGTCCGGCCCCGCATGAAGGCGAGCGGGGCGACCTCGATCGTTCCGTTAGCGACGAGGCGCTGAGCCCCCTCGGGCGTCAGCATGTCGTAGAGGGCGTCGTAGAGGGGGCGCAAGTAGGGGTCGACCTTCGCCATCAAGTCCCCGGGAAGAAAACCCAAGTGTTCTCCGGCCTCGACGGCCGGTCGGGTCAACACGATGCGCTGTACCTGGCGACGGTGGAGTGCCTGCACCGCGGCCGCGACCGCGAGGTAGCTCTTTCCGGTGCCCGCCGGTCCGATACCGAAGGTGATGATGGAGGCCTCGATGGCGTCGGTGTAACGCTTCTGGCCGGCGGTCGAGGGCCTAATCGGCTTGCCCTTCGCCGAACGAACCACCTCGGTGCGCAGAACCTCGCTCGGCCGAAGATCCTCTTCGACCATGTGAATGGTGCGCTCGATCTTCGTCGGATCGAGGCTCTGACCACTCTCGAGCACCAGGACGAGTTCGTCGAGGAGTCGCAGCACCACGGCGGCGTCGGGACCTTCGAGGGTGACGTGATTGCCCTGCACGCTCACCTTCGTCGCGGGGAACTTGCGTTCGATCGCGCGCAGGTTCTCGTCGCGCGGCCCGAGCAGGCCGGAGAGAACGTGGGTGTTGGGCACGACCGTGGTCACCCGGGTGGCCTCGGTCGCGGCGGTCTCGAAACTCATCCCGCGGGCCACTCCAACCGGCGACCGCCCAACACGTGAAGGTGGAGGTGGGGCACCGAGTTCTGCGCGTCCGCGCCGACGTTCAGGACGAGCCGGTAGCCGCTCTCGCGCACTCCTTCGAGGTCGGCGACGTGCTGAGCGAGTCGGACCAGTTCGTCCACCACTCCCTCGTCACTCTCGCTCACGGTATCGGCGCTCTCGACGTGCACTTTGGGCACCACTAACACGTGGACCGGGGCGGCCGGGGAGATGTCGTAGAACGCGTAGGCCCGATCACTCTCGGCGACCTTGGACGAAGGGATGTCCCCACTCACGATTCGACAGAAGAGGCATTCAGTCATCTGCCCCCTATCATTACCCATTTTTTGAGCCTTCGAGAGTGAAACCCCAGTCTCCGAGCGAGAGTGCCATCAAGGCGCAACCCACTACCGCCGCGGTTTCGGCGCGCAGCACGCTCTGGCCCAGGCTGACCCGGCGTCGCTCGGGGCCCCACTCGTCGGGGCTAAATCCCCCTTCTGGTCCGATCGCGAGGGCCCGGACGCCCGTCCAACTCCCCGAACCCCCGAAATCACAGACCGCCACGTCGTCGGGAACGTCGTTCACCGACACCGGTTCGAGGACCTCGAGGTCGTAGGTCCGTCGACACTGGCCCGCCGCCTCGAGGGCTAAGCGACGCCAGCGAGCGAGACTCTTTCGACGCGCCTCGTCCCGGTACCGAACGGCCAGACGCTGACTCAGGAGGGGCACGACGCGACTCACCCCCAACTCGACGGCCTTCACGAGCGCCCACTCGTCCCGGTCGCCCTTTAAGGGAGAGAGGTAGAGGGTGGTCTCGGTCCCTCGGGGATCCGTGCTCCGCTCACTCACCGCGTCGAGTCCGTCGGATCCGACTCGACACAAGCGCCACGCACCCCGTCCGTCGGTGACGACGACCTCCTCTCCCACCCGCGCGCGCAGGACCTGGCGCAGGTGGTGGTCGTCGGCGCGCTCGAGCACCGGTCGCTCGACGTCGGCGACGCGTACTTGAGTCAGCGCGGCGCGACGGCGGTCCCACTCCTCGAGCATCAGTGCTTCCGCTTGCGAAACAGACCCCCGTGACTGCTCGGAGCCTCCTCGCCGTGGTGGGTGGCCAGTCGGGTCAGCAGATCTCGCTCCACGTCGTCGAGCTGGGTCGGAACGTCCACGATGACGTGGACGTAGAGATCCCCTCGACCCCGACCGTGCAGGTGGGTGACCCCCTCGTGGCGGACTCGCTGGACGGTGTGGGACTGGGTACCCGGTTCGACGTCGAGCGTCATCGCGTCGCGCAGCGTCGGCACGGTGATCCTCGCCCCGAGCGCCGCCTGGGTGAAACTCACGTGAGCCTCGTGGTGCAGGTCGTCCCTCTCGCGCACGAATCGTTCGTCCGGCGCCACGCGCAGGTGGACGAAGAGGTTGCCGGCGGGACCCCCGCGGGGACCGACGGGACCCCGATCGGCCAGGCGCATCGTCGAACCATCCTCGACTCCGGCCGGGACCTGGATCGTGAGGGTGCTGGTCTGATTCTCTCGACCCTCGCCCCGACAGGACGGACAGGGCGTCTCCACTCGGGTCCCCACGCCCTGACAGCGCGGGCAGATCGTCGTGGTCACCATCTGACCGAGAATCGACTGACGAACCCGACGCACTTCACCCGCGCCGGCGCACTCGAGACAGGTCACCGGCTGGGAACCGGGGGCCGCTCCCGAGCCTGCGCACTGGTCGCAGCGCTGGGGCAGGGTGACGGTGATGTCCCTCGTCGCCCCGAAGGCCGCATCGTCCAGTGTGATCTCGAGGGTGACCTCGGCGTCGGGCCCCGCTTGGGGACCTCGACGTTGACGCGGACCGCCCATGCCCCCGAAGAACATGTCGAAGATGTCCTGCACCGACCCGGCCCCGAAGGGGTTCTGACCGGCTCCCGCGTCGGAGCCGAAACGGTCGTAGTTGGCCCGGCGCTCGGGATCGGACAGTATCTCGTAGGCCTGGGACACCTCTTTAAATTTGGCTTCGGCCCCCGGATTGTCGGGGTTGGTGTCGGGGTGGAGCTCTCTCGCCAACTTGCGGTAGGCGCGCTTTAGTTCCTCGGCCGACGCCGAACGCGGTACTCCTAAAACCTCGTAGAGATCAGTCGGCACTCGCGCCCCCTTCGAAGTGTCGGGCCAGGTTCTTAGAGACCGCGGTGGCCGCCGCCATGACCTCCTGGTACTTCATGCGCGTGGGACCAATGAGTCCGACCGCTCCCGCGGCGACCCCGTCGACGTGCACGGGGGCCACCACCACGGCCGCGCTCGAGAGCGGGGCGTACCCGTGCTCCGAGCCAATGGCCACCGAGACACCCCGGTCGAGCATGTCTTCGACCAGGGAGACGACCAGTAGTTCCTCCTCGAGAATGGAGAGGACCTGGCGGACCGTCTCTACTCCGTCGAAGACTTCGGCGACCTTAGAGGCCCCCCCGATGAAGACCTTCTCGTCCTCTCTCGTCGGGCGCTCGGCGTGCAGGACCGAGACGGCCTCGGCGATGAGGTGCGAGACGGAGTCCGAGCGAGACGGCACCTGGACCCGGGACTCGAGGGTGGTTCCGATCAAGAGGGCGTTCAGTTGGGCGGACGCTTCGAGACAGGTCGCGTACTCGATGTCCTCCGTGGTGACGACGGAGTGCTTCAGAACCGTACCGTCGGAGAAGACCGTGACGAGGAGCTGGTGTCGACGCTCCAAGTTCACCAGTTGCACCGAGAGGACCGTCGAGTGGGTCGCGGTCGTCCCGACGATGACCGAGGTGTACCCGGAGAGTTGGGCGAGCAGGGCCGAGGTCCGTTCGAGGACCTCCTCGACTTCGCCGCGCACGCCGGAGAAGAAGTCCCGCAACTGGTACTGCTGGGCGGCCTTTAGTTCGCCCGACTGCAGGTGGTCGACGAAGTATCGGTACCCCTTATCGGTAGGAATACGTCCGGCCGACGTGTGGGGCTGAGCCAGGTATCCGCCTCGCTCCAGCGAGACCATTTCGTTACGAACGGTGGCGGGTGATACCCCGAGATCGGCGTGCTGGGCGACCGCCGACGAACCCACGGGCTGTGCGGTATCGATGTGTTCGGCCACCACGGCTTCGAGAATCGTGGCTTTCCGGGCGTCGAGGTCAGTTTTGCCAGAGTTGCGCGAAGTGCCGCGACGAGCCATAGTCCCTCCTTATTGGCACTCGATTCTACCGAGTGCCAGTCAAAGAGTCGTCCGGTCCCCCAGCGAGGACCCCACTGAGGGGCGCTGACGACGCCAAGTGGCTCCGATGGGGTCGCCGACGCGGTTCGCCATCACTTCTGGACGACTCGGAGGGACACACTCACGTTATGGTCGCGCTAAGGCGGATCTTCGAATGCGCATCCTCTGCGGTGGCATAAAATCACTTGGATAGAGGTCCCCTTCGAACTTACAGACCTCAGGGGTCGCCTTTCACCTCTGGAGTTGAGTGAGGCCAACTCAACGAGTACCGACTGCATTGTGAGGACATACTTCCCGCGATTGAATCGGGAAACGCTCGAATTCAGCCCGACACTAACCAGCGACCGTGACCGCACACTGAGGATGCGATTTCGATCACCGACCTATCTGCGCTCTGAAATCGGCCCGGAGTTCGCGACCTTTGCCATTGCTGACTGGTGCAAGTTCAACGGCGCATCGATCCGGGCTCACCCTGGCAGGTCAGAACCTCTAACACACCCAGTGCGGATCAGAACTCAATCAACGTGCGCGCTTTGTCGACGGCGTCGCGCAACTCGCCGCGGCGCAACTCGATTAACAAAGTTGCTCGACTCAGGGTTTCACGGCGCACAGAATCAAATTCTCCTGAGACTCGTCGAATTCGACGGTGCGATTGACGCTGGAGTTATGCGGGAATCTTGTGTTCAACGCCATCAAGTGCGGGCCCGACTGACTTCGTTGGTGGACTCGTGATCTCGTGCGTCAATGTCAATAGTGATC
>JABEUS010000060.1 GCA_013044285.1 Acidimicrobiaceae bacterium | reverse complement strand
CGGTGAGACCTCGACCAAACACTCATCCGCTCGCAGCAGTCCGAAGAGGGCGGAGCGGGGAAAGGACCGGTCCAGCAACAAGAAGCCGGCGACTCCGGCCGAGTCCCGGGCGTCGTAGCCCGAGCGCATAAACGCCTCCATCGCCCCGGCCGCTCGTAAGAAGGCGACCCAGTCGGGAGCCACCCGCTCATCGACCACCCGTCCCCGCAAGAGACGGGCCACCATATCGATTCGCTCCAGCGTTCGTCCGAGGATGAGGTAGTGCCAACCTTCGTCGTGGCTCATGGTGGCGTCGGCCACCCCGGCCAGCAACGCACAACGCTCGCGGACGTAGGCCAGGTAGCCCGCGGGACCCAGACTGCGCGCGTGCGATTCACGACCGGGTAGTTCGTGGCGTGTGGTGTTGAGCGCCACCCACACCTCCGACGAGATCACGTCTCGACTGCGGCGCGCGTTGTCGTGGGCCGCGGCGAGCGATCCCGCGATCGAGTTCGGATTCTCCGGGTCGAAGACCACGCTCTGAAGAGTCGGTTCGAGTCTCGCGGAACCGGCCACGACGTCGACGCCGAGAATGGACAGAAGGGACTGACACGTCGCGCGCTCGTCATTTTGGGGATCTTCCACCATGCGGTGAATGTACGTATCAACCATGCGCGCGGTGTCGTCGGCCCGCTCGATGTACCGACCGAGCCAGAAGAGGGACTCGGCGAGCCGGGAGAGCATCGCGCGCTCGCTCACTGTTCTCCCGCCGTGGGCGCCATTTCGTCGTTCTGTCGAGGAGCGGTGTCTAACCGCGACACCTTCGCTGAACGCACCGACCGGGGCACGTGGGCTTGTCCGAAATTGGCCGGCTCGTCGGACAACACCCAGGTGTCTTTTGAACCACCGCCCCGCGAGGAGTTCACGATAAGTTCCCCTTCTCCGAGGGCCACCCGGGTCAGTCCCCCCGGGAGCACCCACACCTCTCGCCCGTCGTTCACGGCGAAGGGTCGCAGATCGACGTGACGCGGAGCGATGGTCTCTCCGACCAACGTGGGCAGGGTGGAGAGAGCGACCGGACGTTGGGCGATGAATCCACGGGGGTTGGCGAGAACGGCTCTTCTCGTGGCCTCAATCTCTTCTCGACTCGCGCGGGGTCCGATCACGATACCCTTTCCACCCGAACCGTCGACCGGCTTGATCACGAACTCTTCGAGGGAGCCCACGACGTCTTTCACCACGTCTGGCTCGAAGAGTCGCCAGGTGTCCACGTTGTCGAGCACCGGCTTCTCACCCAAGTAGTAGCGAATGAAGTCGGGCACGTAGGTGTAGACGACCTTGTCGTCGGCCACCCCGTTGCCGAGTGCGTTAGCCAACGTCACGTGCCCGGCGCGGGCGGCGTTCACCAGGCCGGCGACTCCGATGATCGAATCGGGACGACACTGCAACGGGTCCAGCCAGTCGTCGTCCAGCCGACGATAAATCACGTGCACCGGACGTTCCCCCGCGGTCGTTCGCATGAAGACTCGATTGGCCCGACACACGAGGTCACGACCTTCGACGAGTTCGACACCCATGAGACGGGCCAGCACCACGTGCTCGAAGTAGGCCGGATTATGGACCCCCGGAGTGAGGACCACCACGGTCGGATCAGTGACGCGAGCCGGGGCCGCGGCCCGCAGGGCCGCGTAGAGACGGGCCGGGTAGGAGTCGACCGGGTGGACTCGGTGGTCAGAAAAGAGAGCCGAAAAGTGCTGAGTCATGGCCCGCCGATTTTCGATGACGTAACTCACTCCCGACGGGGTCCGCAGATTGTCCTCGAGAACCCGGAAGTTACCGGTCTCGTCACGTACCAGGTCGATACCCGAGACGACGACGCGTACTCCGTTACTCGCCCTCACCCCGACGGCCGCGCGCAGGTAGTGAGGACTGGTCGTCACGAGGGATCGTGGGATCACCCCGTCGTCGAACGCCCGACCGTGTCCGTAGACGTCCTCGAGGAACGCCTCGAGAGCGCGGACTCGTTGGGCGACACCTTGGGAGAGCCGCTCCCACTCGAGCGAACCGATGATGCGCGGCACGAGGTCGAGGGGGAAGGGACGCTCTTCTCCCGAGTGGGCGAAGGTCACCCCGCGGTCAATAAAGGTCCGCTGGAGGGCATCAGCGCGAGCCCGCAGTTCACTCAGCGAGAAACCCTGGAGGTCACTCACCAAGCGTTCGTAGAGAGCCCGGGGCTCTCCGGGCGCCGAGAACATCTCATTCCAGGCTCCGGAGGTGTCGGGCGCAAATCGAAGGCTCATCGATCTCCACCCTAGAAACCGAGTGTGTCCGGAGTATTTCGTGCCGGTAACGGCTCTGTCACGACTGGCCTAGTCCATGTAGGCCCCGCCGTTGACCGACAGGGACTCTCCCGTGATGAAGGCGGCGTCGGAGGACACGAGGAACGCGACCGCCGTCGCGACGTCCTCGGGAGTTTCCAGGCGTCCGAGCGGGGTATCGTTCACCCACAGGCGTTCCACCTCTTCCGTCGACACCCCCCGTAGTTCGGCCTCCCAGACGAGTTCACGGGTCTGCATGGGGGTCGCGACGAACCCCGGGCAGACGGCGTTCACGCGAATCTTGTGAGCCGCGAGTTCGAAGGCCATAGCTTGAGTGAGACCCATGACGGCGAACTTGGAGGCCACGTAGTCAGCGAGAAAGGGCACCCGGCCCTGTTTCGCGGCCATCGACGCGGTGTTGACGATGACACCCCCTCGTCCGAGGCTGATCATGGCTCGCGCGGCGGCCTGGCCGCAGTAGAACACGCCCTCGGCGTTGACTTCGAAGGTACGGCGGAGATCCGCCGGAGTGACCTCGACGAAACGGTGCATCTTCGAAATTCCCGCGTTCGAAACCCACGCGTCCAGTCGACCGTGCTCAGTGACCACTCGACTCGCTAGGTCCGAGGAGTCCTCGGGGACCGTCACGTCGAGACGGTGAGACTCCCCCGACGCCAACTCGCTCGCCGTCGTGCGGGCGGCCTCCCCATCGATATCACTCACCACGACGTGGTAGTCGCGCCGGGCGAGTTCGCGAGCGATGGCTCGCCCGATCCCCGAGCCGGCTCCGGTCACCACCACAACGGGACGATTCATCTTTGACTCCTTGCCAGTACGTGGGATACGGGCGCGCTCGCCCCGCCCCATTGGTGAAACATCTGGTAGCGCTCGTCGTACATCTCTCGAAGGTCGAGTCGAGGTTCAATGACCTCGCCCACTTCGAGGTGATCACGGGCGTAGTCGAGACTAGGGACAGATCCCACCCCGTACGCGGCGAGCACGGCGGCGGCGTACGAGGCCCCCGGGTGATTCACGATCGAGTGAAGGGGGTGACCGAGTACGTCCGCCAGAATCTCTCGCCACAGTCGCGACCGAGATCCTCCGTTGGTGACCCGAATCACGCGGGGCGTCATCCCGTGCTCGGCCAACACGTCGAGGTGAGCCCGAAAGGCGTAGGCGATGGATTCGAGGAAAGCACGGTGAATGTCGCCTCGAGTACTCGAAAGAGTGAGCCCGATGAGAGCCCCCCGCAAATCTGGGTCGTGGAGGGGTGTCTTCTCACCGAGGAAGTAGGGCAGGGCGAGGAGTTCTCCAGGGCGCGCCGCCCGAGCCCCCTCTTCCAAAGTCGCGAAGGACTCCTCCCCGAAGAGGTCACGCTCCCAGGCGAGTAGGGAGCCCGACGTCGCCATGCACCCGTTCGGGAGCCAAGTTCCCGCTCTCGGGTGGGCGTCGAGGTAGAGACGGGAGTCGAAGAGGGGCTCATCGGTCACGGCGAGAATATCCCCGGCCCCACCCAGTTTCACGAGGACGTCACCCGGAGTCGTGAGTCCCGCACCCATCGCCGACAACACGTGATCGGCACCCCCCACGACAATCGAGACTCCCGATCCGAGTCCGAGTTCGCGCGCGAGATCGGCGTGAAGTTCGCCGACCACGACTCCCGGACGAACCACCTCCTCCCACGTCGGCCAGGCCACCCCCGCGGCTTCACGCACCACGTCGAGGGCGTGTCCCGAGAGATCAAAGAGTCCGCTCTCTATCGCCCAGTTCTCTTCGACGTGGCGTCGCGCGCCCAGACGATGGGCGAGCCAGTCGTAGGATCCGAGCACGGTTTCTACACGAGACCAGATCTCCGGTTCGTGCCGAGCCAACCACACCAGAGTGGGGGCGACCGACTGTTGAGTCAGGACCGAGCCGGTCAGCCGGAGCAGGTCCACCTCGCCGAGGCGTTCTCGCACCTGCGCAATCTCCTCGACCGCCCGTGCATCGTTTTGGAGAATCGCCGGACGAAGCGCCTCACCCGCGGCGTTCACGAGGACGACGGCCGGGACCATTCCGGTTACCGCGATTGCCCGGATTGTTCCGAGGGCTCCCAACTCCCGCAGAATCTCCAGGCTCCCTCGCCACCACTGATCAGGGTCCGCCTCCGCCCAGCCCGGTCGCGGGCTTCGAAGATCCACCGCCCGCGACGCCGTACCCACAATTCCCCGCAACGGGTCGAGAGCAGTTCCCTTCACCCCGGAAGAACCGAGGTCCAGCCCGATGAAAATCTGTTCAGACACTGCGAGCGGCGTCGATGAATCGCTTCACTCGCTCCGGGTCCACTTCGTTCCACGTGTAGCCGTCCCTCTTCAGGTCCGAACCGACGATGCACCCGTCCGCGTACTTGAGGTACTGAGCGATCGTCGCGGCCTTGGCTCCCGTGTTGAGCAGCACCGGCACGGCCGGGTCCACGGACTCGCGCACGTCGGCCACCGTCGAGACATCCGGCTCGGCTCCGGCCATGGGCCCGGACACCAAGATGGCGTCCGCCAGCGAGGAGACCACGGTCGAGCGAGCCATCTGGGCGGCGCTGCGTTGACCGATCGGCGAAGCGAACTCCGGGGTGATGTTGGCAAAGACCGCTAGGTCCTCTCGGCCGAACGCCCGACGATCACGCAACAACTTCGCTGCGTCGGGATGCCAGGGACCCATGTCAGACTCCCACGACCCGTTGATGACCTCACGCATGAACGATGCTCCCGAACCCACGGCAATCGCCAGGGCGCACTGGGCGTCCCAGAGATAGTCGACCCCAAAGGGGCGATCCGTGGGGCGACACTCGTTAGCCACCCGGGTCATCACGGCGGACGCTTCGAGTCCGGCCGCTAACCGGTAGGGCCGATCCCCTTCGTTACAAAAGAGAACGGCGTCGAAGCCCCCTTCGAGAAGAATCGCGGTGTCGCGCTTCACGTGGTCGATCAGCCCCTGCACCCCCGCCGCCGCGTCGAACAAGGGTGTTCCCGGAAGTGGGGGGACGTGCGCCATGGCGATGAGCGGCTTGGCGACACCCGGGAAGACGGAACGAAAACGGGACATGGTTCAACCTCTCTCGGTACTTACACAGGGGGGGAATCGACGTGGATGACCTCCACGTCGTGCTCACGAATTCGGCGCACAATCGGGTGAGTGGGTGCGGCGTCAGTGACCAGGGTGTCGACCGACTCCAACCCGGCGAAGGTGACGAGGGCCACTTGACCCAGTTTGGTCTGGTCGGCCAACACCACCACGCGTCGTGCCGTCGCCATCGCGGCTCGCTTGACGTCGGCGTCGTCGAGGTTGTACTCGGTCAGTCCCTTGACGTCGGAGATACCGGCCACCCCCATAAAGACGGCGTCGCAGTTCAAATCGAGGAAGGAGTGTTGAGCTCTCGTGCCGATGAGGGACAGTTCTCCGGGCCGGATCACGCCGCCCGTGACGATGGTCTTGACACCGGGTTTGGCCGCGAGTTCCGTGGCAATTAGCAGTGAACTCGTAATCGCGGTGAGTGACATCTCGTCCGGGAGCGCCTTCGCCATCTCGTGCGTCGTTGATCCGACATCGAGGAAGATAGTGTCGTTAGCCCGCACGAGATCCGCGGCGGTGTGACCAATCAACTGCTTGGCTTCGCTGCGGTGAGTGGCCCGCTGGAGAATCGGGGGCTCGAAGGAACGACTCACGATGGAGATGGCTCCCCCCCGCGTGCGACGGGCTACGCCCTCGTCCTCCAACTGGTCGAGGTCCCGTCGAATGGTCATTTGCGAGGTACCAAAAACCTCGGCCAAATCAACGATGGAGACCTCACCGTGAGCTCGCAGTTGCTCCGTGATGACGATTCTCCGGGCTTTGGAATCCACGTTCCCACACTATGTGAATTTTTCACAGATATCAATCCATTAGTGAGAGTTATTCACATCAGGAGGGCCACCCCTCACATTGAGTGAGCGAAGTGACGAACTAGTGAACGCTCGGAGCGTCGAAGTCCATCCAACCCACTCCGTCACGCCACGCGTCCCCGGAGCGAAGGACCTGGAGCACCGCGGCCTGAACGCGCGTGCGAGCGACGAGTCCGCGGAGGTGACTGGCCGGTTCTCGAAAGACGAACTCCACCACGTTGTCCACGTCCTCGCCCCAGCGCGCCGTGAGGTGAAAGCGCCGTTGGAAGTTAACAATTCGAGAGTCTCCCCCGACTAACGACGCCAGTCGTGGGTCCATCATCCAACTCTGGAGCGTGGCCACACGACGGGTTCGAGCGGGCCAAGCCCGACTGAGCGTCTCGCGCGCCTCCTCAAAAGTGGCGTCGAGCGCCCCTCGAGTGAGGTCGGCTCCGTCGGGGATGTGGATTCCCCACGCCTCGTCACCACGACGAAAGCCCGGACCGAGGGTGAAACTCTCCTCCTCCGAGAACCACGGGTCGGGCGCGAGAGTAGACACACCGAGGTGGAGCCGATGGAACTGGAGGGAACCCACGTGGACGAGTTCCCCGCGCAGGAGAGGAATCATCCACCATCCGGCGTCGACACCGAGTGTGCCCCACTTGCGATAGTGGATATCAACGTGACGTTGGAGGGCGGAGAGAGTCCTACGAATGGTGGGTTCAGGTAGTCCCCTTCGCCGGTGACATTCGATAAGGCTCGGGGTGGCCAGAGCGAACACGTAGATCCACCAGAGTCGGCCCACGTCGCCCCACTCGTCGAAGTCCGGCCAGATGGGGATGGGCTCGTCGAGATGTTCGCGGTCGCGCACCAGCCGTTCGATCATTCCCCCCACCAATGGCCCGAAGAGTGGGTGACTCTGGAGGGAGCCGTAGTGCATCAGGACCTCATCGATGGCCCCGGCCTGTAGACCGAGCCCGGAGAGAGTATCGACGAGCTGCGCCTCCGGGGTCTCGAGCCAACGAGCGCCGTCGCCACGCGTCTCCTTCACGTACTCCTCGGCCGCGCGGACTGCTTCCACCTAGACCGCGTCGTCGAGTGGGCGGTAGCGGACGCCGAGCGCGGTCAGTCGCTCGAGATGCTCGCCGAGGCGACTGCGAAACTCGTCGAAGGAACCCGCCGTTCCCCACACCACTTCGGCGAAAGCGCACAGACGAGGAAACGCCATGTAGTCCAAGTGGTCACGGTTAGTGATGTACTCCGTCCACAACTCGGCCTGCGCACCGCGCACCTTCGCCTCGAGCGGTCCGGGTATCTCCTCGGGTACCACGGAGAACTCGTAGACGTGTTCGAGCGTGCTCACCGCCGGCGCCGGGGCGATGGCGACGGGTTCGGCGGGGGAGGCGGAGTTCAGCCAGTCGAAGTACACCCACTGCATCGGGGCCATCACGACCTCGAGACCTCGTTCGGCCGCCTCCACCCCCTTGGCGACGTCGCGCCACGCGACGATCACCGTCCCGTCGGGCACCTCGGCGTCGAGCACCTCATCCCACGCGAGAACTTCGTGACCCAGTTGCTGCAGAGTGTGGGTCAATCGTCGGGTGAAGAGTCCCTGCAACTCTCGCGGATCTTGGAGGTGACGCTCGGCCATGATCGCCCGGGCCGCGGCGGAGCTTTCCCACTGGGTGGTGGGACACTCGTCTCCCCCAATGTGAAACGGCGAACCGGGAAACAGGGCGGCGACGTCGCGCACCACGGACTCGGCGAAGTCGAGGGTCGCCTCCTCGACGTTCAAAACGTTTTCCGAGATACCCCACCTCGTCCATACTTCGAGTGGCTCCGAGGTCACCGCGAACTCCGGGTACGCGGCGAGAACGGCCTGGGCGTGGCCCGGAAGGTCAATCTCGGGTACGAGCGTCACCCACCTGAGAGCCGCGCGGGCGCGCAGTCGTTCAATATCCTCACGAGTGTAGAAACCCCCGTGGGGCACTCCGTCGTCGCGGCCCTCTCGTTCGTGACCAATCGGCGAGGACCGGCGCCACGCTCCGACCTCGGTCAAGCGGGGCCACGAGGGAACCTCCACCCGCCAGCCCTGGTCGTCGTTGAGGTGTAAGTGGAGGTGGTTGAGTCGATGCAGGCCCAAGAGATCAATCAACCGTTCCACGTCTTCCACCGAGAAAAAATGTCGGGCGACGTCGAGATGGACCCCCCGCCACGGGTACTGGGGTGAGTCCACCACCGTGAGAGCGGGAATCCGCCACTCGTCGAGGTGGGAACCGGACGCGAATGTGGTGGGCGGACAGAGTTGACGAAGGAACTGGAACGCGTAACTCAACCCGGCACCGTCGGCGGCCGACACGACCACCCCGTCTCCGACGCGGAGGGTGAACCCCTCCGGTGGCTGAGAGGAGTCGGACGAGATCCGCAGGTCCGCCTCGAGTTCGGAGAAGACTCGATCCACCTTCCAGCCGACCGTCGCGGCGAGGTCGGTGGCGAAGGTCGAGACTGCTTCCCCGAGGTCCTCGTCCACCATCACGCGCAGGGGCGACGTCCAGATCACCTCTCCGGGAAGCAGGTCGACGGAGTGGGGCCGGGGAATGACGTTCACGTGGACTCTTCCGCCGCGAAACACGCGGCTCGCTGGAGCGGGGTGATTTGAACGAACTCCGGAGTGGCCTCGCGGCATCGATCCATCGCCAGGGGACAGCGGGGGGCGAAGCGACATCCCGGCCCCGGATTGATCACCCGGGGGGGCTCACCCAGGTCCTCGACGTCGGCGTCGCTCGCCAACGGTAAGCGGGGATCGGGGGCGGTCGCCATGAGCAGGCGAGTGTAGGGGTGGGCCGGTCGAGTAATCAGGTCCTCCGTACGACCCTCTTCGACAATGCGCCCGGCGTAGAGAACGATCATCCGGTCGGCCACGTAGCGGGCACTCGCGAGGTCGTGAGTGATGTAGAGGAGCGAGACCCCCTCACTACGAAGGTCGCGCATGACGTTCAAGAGACCGATGCGAATAGAGACGTCCAACATCGAGACCGGTTCGTCCGCGAGGATGAGCGAGGGTCGAGAAGCCAGTGCCTGGGCGAAACCCAATCGTTGGCGCTGACCACCGGAGAGTTCGTGCGGGAACCGACGGATCACCTCCTCGCCGGGAAGGAGTCCCACCTTCTCCACCAGACTGACCGCCTCGGCCAGTCGCCCCCGCGAATCAAGGTCCGGGCGATGGAGGCGAAGAGATCTCTGCAGGGCGTGGCCGACTCGTAACACCGGATTGATGGAGCCGAAGGGATCCTGAAATACCATGGGCATCTTGCCCCGAACCGCTCGGCTCGAGGTCTTACCCAGCGTGCGCCCCTCGAAGACAATTCGTCCCGAGGTGGGGGGATAGAGGCCCGCGAGAACGCGAGCGATCGTGGACTTACCCGAACCGGACTCTCCCACGAGGGCCACGATCTCTCCCGGAAGAACGTCGAAGGTGATGTCGTCCGAGGCGTGAAGGACCCCGGCCGAGCGCAAGCCCCCGACCTGGAAGTGTCGACTCATCCCTTCGACGCGCAGAATCGGCTCAGTCATCGCTTCTCCGGGGATTCACGAGGTGGCAGCGTGTGGCGTGCCCGTCGAGATCTACGAGTTCGGGACGGTGGAGACGACACTCCTCAGTGACCGACGGGCAGCGCGCCGCGAAGAGGCATCCGGTGGGCGGGGACACGAGGGACGGGGGGTTCCCCGGTATACCCACTAACTCGCGTCGCGCACCGACCAAGGAGGGGAACGCGTCCATCAGACCGAGGGAGTAGGGATGCCGGGGTTGGTCAAAAACGGTGCGCGTTCCCCCAATCTCCATGAACTCCCCGGCGTACATCACGGCCAGGCGATCCGAGAAGTGCGAGACGACACTCATGTCGTGAGTCACGAAAAGAACGGCGAAGCCGAGACGGCGTCGCAGATTCTCCACCTGACGCATGAGTGAGCGCTGGCCACGACGTCGAGCGCCGACGTCGGCTCATCCATGATGATCAGCTTGGGTTCGAGAAGCAGCGCCATGGCAATCATGGCGCGTTGACGCATCCCTCCAGATAGCTGGAACGGGTAACTCTTAAGGTGGGTCCGATCAATCGAGACCATGTCGAGAACCTCGGCCGAGCGAGCCGCGATGCGCGCGTCGTCCCAGTCGGTGTGAGCACGACACACGTCGGCGAGTTGGGCACCGATCGACAGCGTGGGATTCAACGCGTTCATCGCACTCTGCATGACGACGGAGAGGTCCCGCCAGCGGACCTGGCGAAGTTCTTCACCCTCTAGTCGGGCGAGATCGACTCCGTTAAATCGAACCTCACCACCGGCCATTCGGGCTGGCGCGCTCAGGAGTCGAGCGATGGCGAAGAGCATGGTCGACTTCCCACAACCCGACTCCCCCACGATCGCCAGGAACTCTCCCTCAGCCAAGTCAAAAGAGACTCCGTGGACGGCTTGCGCCGGCCCCTTCGGAGTGTCGTACTCCACCATCAGGTCTCGGACTTCGAGGACATTCACGCGAGGGCCTGCTTTCGTGACCGTCCCGCGCGCCGGGCCACGCTTCGTAGGGCCGGGTTGGAGACCTCGTCGAAGGCGTAGTTCAAGAGTGCGAAGGCGGTGCCGAGGATCGCAATCATGATGCCGGGAGTGAGCGCCCACAGCGGTAATCCGGCGTTCAGAGCCTCGTTGTTCTGAGCCCAGTAGAGCATCGCCCCCCAGGACTGAGAGTTCACGTTCCCGAGTCCCACGAAGAGCAGTCCGGCCGCGGTCAGTACCGCGTAGAGGGCCGACGACAAGAAGTTGGCCACGATGAGTGAGGTCATGGGTGGCAACATCTCCACCCCGATGACGTACCACGCACTCTCGCCCCGCGCCCGCGCGGCGAGCAGGTAGTCCCGATTGCGCAGCGAGAGCGCCTGAACCCGCAACTGGCGGGCCCCGTACGACCAGCCGGTGAGTGTCAAGACGAACACCAGAGTCCAGAAACTCTCGCCGCCCGACCCCTGCAAGTACCCGGCAATGACGATGATGAGGGGGAAGGTGGGAATGACGAGTACGACGTCGGTGAAGAGCGAAAGAAGATCGTCTACCACGCCACCGAAGTACGCCGCGGTCACGCCAATGAGCACCGACGCCACCGTCGAGAACAGGCCAACGAGGAGTGCAATCAACACCGACTGACGAGTGCCCGCCATGAGTTGCGAAAAGATGTCCTGTCCGAGCGACGTCGTGCCCAGCAGGTGAGACGCCGAGGGACCGAGTCCCGGCGTGTATATCTCGGCGGCCGGGTTGTACGGCGTAAACCAGGACGGGAATGCCGCGATGATGAAGAGCACCAGCAAGATGATGGAACCCACGAGCGCCTTACGGTCCCGACGTAGAAAGCGCCAGGACGAGGTGAGCACTCGACGCACCAAAGGTAACAACGTCATCGGCTACCTCTAGTCCGCGGATCGAGGATGGTCGTCGCGATGTCGGCGATGAAGATCGAGACCAGCACGGCCACGGTGATGAGGAGAAAGAGTGCTTGCATGAGGGGATAGTCGTTGTTTTGAACCGCGGTGAGGAGTAAGAAACCCACGCCCGGATAGTTAAAGACGAACTCCACCAAGATGGCCCCGGAGATGACGAATCCGAGAGACATCGCAAATCCGGTCAAACTGGGCAGCACCGCGTTACGACCGGCGTACTGCCACAGAATTCGACGCGGGTGCAGGCCCTTGGCCCGGGCCATCTTCACGTAGTCCTCGGCCACCACCGTGATCATGTTGTTGCGCATGGTGAGAATCCACCCACCAATCGACGAGATCAGGATGGTGAAGGCCGGGAGAATCGCGTGCCAGAGAACGTCCCGGATAAACCCCCACGAGGTCCAGTTGGGAATGAGGTTCTCCGAGTAGCTCCCGAGGGTCGGAAACCAGCCGAGGGTGAGCGCGAACAACCAGATGGCCAAGAGGCCAACCCAGAAGTAGGGAAACGCCGACACGACGATGAACATCGGGGGCAGGACGTTGTCGAGGGCCCCTCCCCGGCGCCACGCCGCGAGAGCTCCGAGACCCGTTCCGAGAATGAAACCCAAAATCGTGGTCACTCCCACCAACCCGAGAGTCCAGGGAAGGGCCCGCATAATCACCGTGGTGACTGGTTGGAAGGACGAACTGAGCGACACCCCGAACTGACCGCGCAGGGCGTTGCCCAGGTAGTCGATGTAAGAAATGAAGATGTTTTGCTGTGTACCGCCGAAGGCCGCCTCGAGCGCGTGCAGGGCCGCGGGATTGATGTGTCCGCGGGACTGGCCAATGATGGAGAGGGCCGGGCTGCCGGGCATGAGTCGGGGGATGAAGAAGTTCACCGTGAGCGCCCCCCAGAGGGTGATCACGAGGAACCCAAACCTACGTAGCAGGTACTTCATCGCCCCGACTCAGCTCGTTCAGTCCAGCCGGGCGGCTCAGGCCTTGGGCTTCAACTGGTCCAGGACGTAGCCCCAGTCCGGCTGGTTGTACAGGCCCGGCTGAGCGTACGGGTTAGCCGCCGTCGGGAAGTTGCTGTAGTGAGTCGTGTTGTACTCAAACCAGTCCACTTCCTCGAGCACCGGGATCACCGGAGCCTGCGTCACCATCACGTTCTCCAGCTGGTTCACGATGTTGTGCTGCACCGCCGGAGACGTCGTCGCCCCGTACTTATTCAACAGGGTGTCCACCGCGGGGCTCTTGAAGCGCTCCCAGTTAGAGGCGGCCGCCGTGCCCACGGGTGCGGAGTTCGCCGACAACAGCATCTGTCGGAGCTCGTAGTACGGGGTGGGACCACCGGTCTCGGCGTTGTAGGCCAACTGGTACTTACCGGTGTACACGTCGGCAAAGAACGTGTTGGCCGCCGGGGCGAGCAACGTGATCTTGATGCCGACTGCGGCCAACTGCTGCTGCATCACCTGCGTCGAGGCGATCCAGTCGGAGTAACCGCCGTTGGTCATGAGGGTGAAAGACAGTGCGTGGCCGTTCTTCGTAAAGACACCGTTGACCTTCTTGTACCCGTCCGACTTCAGCAAACTCACCGCCTTGCCCGGGTTGTATCCCGCACCCAGCTTGGCCGTCGCGGCGGCCGAGTTCCACGAACTGAAGGTCGGTGACACGATACCCGTCTGCGAAGCGGGCGGCTCGTATCCGTACTCACCAATCTTCGACACCAGGGACCGGTTCAGCGCGTAGCTGATGGCCTGGCGAACTTTGGGGTCGTTCAGGCCCGGCACCGTGAGGTTGGGGAAGAGCGACACGTTCGCCACCGGCGGGAACCAGTAGGTGTTACCAGCCTTCTTACTCACGTAGTAGTTCTTGATGTTCGGGATGAACTGCGAGCCGTACGCCGAGGAACCCTGAGCCAGGTACTCGTTCGCGGTGTTGTTCGAGAGGAACGCCGGCATGTCGACGTTCTTCACTTGGGCCATGCCCTTCTGCCAGTACTTCGGATTGGCGGCCCACACGATGTCTTGTGGAGTGCAGCGAGACATCACGTAGCCACCCGTACCCACCGGGTTCGGGTCGCTGAACGTCACCGGGTTGGCGACCTTGCTCCACAGGTGCTGGGGAACGATCGGCACCTGGTCGGCCACGTAGTAGAAGTACGGCACGGCGGCCGACTTAAAGTTCATGACGACCTTGGTCGCACTCGGTGCGCTCACGCTCGACAGCACCGACCACACGGCGTTCAAGTCGAGCGCCGGGTGAGCCTTCAGCAGGTTGAAGGTGTAGGCGACGTCGGCCGCGGTCATCGGGACCCCGTCCGACCATTTCACGCCGGGACGAACCGTAAAGGTGAGGGTCTTGTTGGCGTTACTCCAGGCGTACGACGACGCGAGCCACGGCGTGACCTTCCCGCTCTGCAGGGCGTTCACGAAGTCGAGCGTCTCGTAGGTAAGGCCGACCGAATACGGCAAATCCGACGGGTTAAACGGGTTGAACGCACAGGCCCATAAGACACCTTGTTCGTTGTCCAGGTGCAGTACCTGGTTACCGGAGGCTCCTGCGACACCGGTGCCCATCGCGCCGCCCGCGACCGCAACGGTCGAGGCGACAAGCGAGAGCGCCGAAGTCACGAGTCCGGCCCGAAACTTCTTCTTCACTGACTACTCCTCCCCTAAGTCTCGGGGCTAATCCCCGATGACACGGAGGCCCTCCCCTTTTGACGGACCTCCCGGCCGATCTGCGAGGTGAGAACCACTCTGTCCGCCACACTATGTGAATTTTTCACACCGAGCAACCACGAATATGAGAAATATTCACACTTTGGCGAGAATTAACGACGATGAAACACCTAGGCCGAGAGGGTCACTTTGTGCAACCTCGGTGAGGTGTCAATGGGACGCCCCCGTCGTTGACCGAGGCGAAGGGCCAACACCTGACCCACGAGGACCATTCCGAGTCCCGTCAACCAGTTCGGGGCCTCCCGGGGCAGCACGATGTCCTCATCCGCGCCGGTGCCCTCGCGATGGGGAGGGCGAACGACCACTGTTTGCATGCCGGCCTCTTCACAACCGAGCAAGACATCGCGAGCAACCTCGTCGCTCAATTCGTCGCTCAGAAGTAGGACGAGTGAACTCCCCGATCCATCCGCCCCAATGGGACCGTGGAGATAGTCCGGGGCGGCGTAGCACTCGGCGCGCACCCCAGTCACTTCACGGACTTTGAGGGCAATCTCCGACGCCACGGCGTAACCAATACCGCGACCGACCATGGTCAGCCCCTGGGCGTCGAGGAGGTCGAGAGGTAGCTCCAACCCCAACGCCCACCCCACCAGGTCATCGACGTACTTCGAGGTATCCGCTAGTCCTTCGAGCGCCTCGCCCGACATGGCCTCGACCACTTGAGCGAGTGCGTGCCACGTACTGGAAAAGGTCTTCGTCGACGCAATCGCCCGTTCTGGACCCACTCCGAGAGAGACGACACAGTCGGCGAGATCCGCCAAGGGAGAGTCAACATCGTTCGTGATGGCGACACTCGGACGACCTTGCCCGCGGGCACTCGCGAGGACGTCACCAATTCCCGGCGAACGACCCGACTGCGAGATCGCCACTACCCCCGCCCCCGAGAGGTCCATGGTGGCCGGATTCTCAAAGAGGGAAGGTGCCGCCAGGGCGACTAGACGTCCGGTCACCTGGCCGACGAGATACTGGAAAAAGACCGCGGCGTTGTCGGAGGACCCCCGAGCCGCCACGACCAGGTGGGTGCACGAACCGAAACTCTCGGCAACCTGAGCGGCCACGAGAGCGCCCTGCGCTGCTCGAGCAGCGATCAAAGAGCCTTGAGAGCGAATCTCTTCTTCGAAGATGGTCGACATGTCGTTCCTCGATTCTGCACCGGTCGGTGAAAGAGTCGTAGCGTAGCCGCGTCGCGACCCCTAGACGAAACGCGAACGAAAGAGGCGCGCCGCACCAGCCAATGTTCCCTCGTTGTTGTTGAGTTCGACGGGCAGGTGATAATCGGAAAAGTCCCCTTCGGTGAAGAAACGGGCGTTACCTCCGCCCACGTGAACCGAGTCGGCCCGAAACTCTCGAGCGAACTCGATAACGGCGACGAGAATACGTTCACGCCAGAGAATCTCGTTCGCAACACGAGCGGGCTCTCCCCCCACTTCGTCGTAACTTCCCCACCCGTGAAAAGGAGCAGCGCCCACGTCGCGGATCTTCATCCACTCGCCGTCGACGAAGAGTGAGATTCCAAATCCCGTCCCCAGCGTGACGACGAGCTCTCGACCGACGCCCCCGTGATATCCGTACGCCGCGAGGGTCGCGTCGTTCACGACCCGAACGTCCAGCCCCGTCCTCTCACGAAGTTCTCCCTCGATGTCGAACCCCGTCCAGGCCGCGTCAATCTCTGGATCGATGGGGGTGGAGATACCCCCCGCGCGAGAGAGATTCCCCGGTTCGAGAACTCGCCCACTGTCCATATCCCCGGGGAATCCCACTGCAGCGCGCGAACACTGCGTGCGCAGAATCTCGTCGGTGACGACCCGAAGGAGTCCTTCGGGGGTGCAGGGGTACGGCGTCTCGAGACGCCGCACCGGATCGAGGAGTCGGCCCTCCGGAGACACCCGGGCGACCTTGATCGAGGTGGCCCCAATGTCGATAGAGGCGATGGCTAGGTCTTGATGCGTCGAACCCACGTCGGCGAGTGTAGTCAGGCCTTCGATAACGTCACTAAGGCGCGCGGAGTGAACGGGGTACGTATGGCGAACGAGGGTCGAGATGAAGTTCGTTCGAGTGCGGAGGTCGATTTTCACCGCTGGTCCTTCGGCGCGACCGCCGGGGTCTTTACTCTCTCCGGCCTGGTCGGAGCCCTTTTTGGACCTCTCCTAGTACCGCTCTCTCACCACTTCCACGTGTCGCTGTCCACGGCGGGCGAGTCCCTTTCGGCGTACTTCTTTGGCGCCGTGATCGGAATCATCCCGGGCTGGCAGGGCCTGCGCAAGAGCACCGGTCAACGAGTTCTCGTCGGGGCCCTGCTCACGCTGGGGGTCGGTCTGAGCCTCAGTTCACTCGCCACGACGTGGTGGTGGTTCCTCGCCGGCATCGGACTCGTGGGTCTCGCCTTCGGAGTCCTCGACATCTCGCTCAACTCACTGTTGTCTCGATCAAAACCAGAGGGGCGCACGCAGCGTCTCAGCGTGGGTAACGCGGGTTACGGCCTCGGCTCCGTGATGGCGCCGGTCATCTTGATTCTCGCGCACCCCACCAACTTTCGGATCGTCTTCGTCGCCCTCGGACTGGTGGCGGTCTTCTTAGCGACCGGACTCCGGGGCCTCCACGCCCCGGCTCAGGGATCGGATCCTCTCCAAGCTCTCGCGAAGGCCGATCCCCAACGTCGCCGCGTGATGTGGACCTTCGTCTTCGGCTTCGCCATCTACGTGAGTCTCGAAGCCAGTGCGTCCGGGTGGATGGCCGCGCACGTCGAGGGATGGCACTTTTCGACCTCGGTCGGCTCGTGGATTACCGCCGGATTTTGGGCTGGCATGACGGTCTCGCGTTCCGCTGGGTCCTGGCTCCACCACCAATTCGGCACCTCTCGACTGCTCCTCGGCTGTCTCGGGTTCGCCCTCCTCGACCTTGGCGTGTCCTCGATACGACCCCTCGCCCTCGTCGCCTACCCGGTTCTCGGCCTCCTCCTCGGATCCGTTTTTCCCATGGGAATTATCTGGTACACCGAGCTCAGCCCCCACGACTCCGACGGAATCGCGAGCCTGATGTTCGCCACCATGGTGGGCGGAACTCTTGGTCCCGCCCTGGTCAGTGTCACCGTCGCCCACTCCGGGGTGCGGATTGTACCGGCAATCCTCGGCCTCTACGGCTTAGGGGCCATCGCCGTCTTCGCCTCGGCGAGACGCTTTAGTCGGCCAGCCTCCGCGAGCGCCTAGATCGAGTCGGTTCTGGAGGGGCCCCGTCGGGGCCCCTCCAGAACTCGCGTCCTACAAGTTCCGCTCGAACTCCTGAAGGACCGCGTGACGGTCCTCCTTCTTCGGCATGTCGAAGTACGTGGACTTAGCGACCAGCCAGTAGTAGAGCATCGGAATGAGTCCGAGCGCCATCGCCCCAATCCCCACAAACTTCGTCGTCGTGTTGAGTCCCGGCAAAACCTTGTCGAGAACGGCGAACATGAAGATCGCTCCGGCGAGGGGCCAGAGGCCCATGAAGATGAAGTTGCTCACGGACTTGAACAGCTGGCGACGGTAGAGGATCACGACCGACAAGCCCGCGAGTCCGTAGTAGAAGGTGATCTGAATACCGATCGAGTTAATCCCGTCGGTCAGAATCGTGCCGATCGAACCCACGTACTGACTTCCGACGAAGAGAAGCACCGAGATCGCCGCCACCACCAGCGTGGCGACCATCGGCGTCTTGCGCACGGGGTGAACCGTTCCGAACACGCGAGGCAAGGTGTTCTCTCGACCCATCGAGAACAAGGTTCGCGTGACCTGGATCAACGTGGTCTCGAGGGTCGCCACGGTGGACAAGAGAACCGCTACCACGATGAGTTTCCCCCACGTGCCGTGCCACACGGCCTGTCCGAGGACGGACAAGATGTCGGCGGAGTTGTTGGAGTTGGCGAGTTGAGCCGGAGTCAGGACCATGTTGGTCGCCACGGTGAAGACTTCGAAGAGTAGGAAGACGACGAGGGTTCCGAGCAAGCCGCCCATTCCCGAGGTCGACTTGGCGTTCTTCGTCTCCTCGTTGAGGTTGGCGGTCACGTCCCAACCCCAGTAGTAGAACGCCGCGATGAGCGCGCCGGCGAAGAATCCACCGGATCCCTTGTCGTGGAAGACGCTGAACGAGAACCAGTGCCAACTAAAGGCGGTGACGTGATGAGCGTGAAAGATCGCCAGGGCTGCGAAGATCAACAAGAGCAGGACCTCGATCGAGGACATGATCACCTGGACCTTCACCGTCACCGTCACTCCAGCCGCGACGGCCCCCACCATGAGGAGGAAGAACAGCGCCCCGAGGAAGGTCACCAAGCCCTTATTGGAAGCGAGGGAGCTCGAAAAGAGGCTCAGCACCGTTGAACCGGCGGGAAAGGTCGCGATCACCATAAAGATGAGTGCCGATACCACGAGCGCCCAACCCGAAAGGTAACCGAGCAAAGGGTGGAGTGCTCGTCGCACCCAGGAGTAACTCGCCCCCGCGGCCGACTCGTCCTTCGAGAGGTAGTTGAACGCGAACACGATACCGAACATCGGAATTCCGCAATACAGCAACGCCGCGGGACCGCCGAAGACGACGGACCCGAAGAGGGCTACGGTCGTTCCCGCAATGGAGTAGGCGGGCGCCGATCCGGCGACCCCCATGACCGCGGAGTCAAAAAGTCCGAGAACCCCGGAGCGTAACTGGTTGGAAGTCTCGCCCGTGGGCGTCGAGACGGTGCCGTCTGACACGACAACCTCTTTTCTGTATAGGAGATATCACCTTCAATGATGTGCTGAGTTAGCGGACTTACCATAGCCCCACTCCGGCCCCACAGCGAGGACATCCGTTTCGGGACGATGAACCCGGCGCCGAGTAGATTTCGAAGGTAACTTCCCCCGAGGAAAGGTGGCCGTGGCCCCGAACGCCCGCTTCACGGAACTCACCCAACCACCCGATGACGACGAGGTTCGTCGCCGCTGGCGGGAGTTCTACCGGGAGGTCCGCGCGGCTTCGTCGACGCCCCTCGCCCGAGTTCTCGGTCCCCTCCTCGGGGACGACACGCGTCGACGACAACTCTTTAACCAGGTTCGACCTCCGCAAAGTCCCTCGACAACGTCCACCTTCTGGATCGGGGACGAGGCGGAGTTCCCCGCCGGCTACCTCCCATCGGCCCTCCGGGGTGAACCCCTCGCCCCCGAGGACGTCATCATCGTTCCGGTCTCCCCCAACGCCTCCCCCGCCGATCTGGTCGAGGCCCTCGAGGGGGCGCTCACACTGCCCTCGACGTGGCTCCTCATCGTCGACGCGACACGCGAGTGGCGAGAACATCACGCCGTCGCTCGCCGACTACTCGAGTGCGGTGCGGGAGCCGACGTGGTTTTCGCCGACGAAACGGGGCCCTCCCCTCGTCGCCCCCGACTAAAGCCCGACGAGATTGGACCACACACTCTCTGGAGTTACAACGTGGTGGGTCGGCCCGCACTCCTACGCCGGAGCCTCGTGAGCCAGGTCGGTGGACCTCGCCTCGAGGCGGGAGCTGCTCTCGAACACGATCTCTACTTACGCCTTCTCGAAACTGGGGCCCAGTTTCGCCACGTGGCGACGGTGTTGCCGGGTCGGCCCGCGCGCGAGGACCCCCTCCTCGCGGCCGACTCCCAGCGAGTGGTGCGGGCCGCGCTGACTCGTCGGAGTCTCGGGGCGGAGGTCTCGGCCGGCCCCCTCGACTCGTTGGTCACGTGGCGACTGAGCCCCCGTAACGAACCACTCGTCGATATCGTGATTCCCACCCGCGATCGCCTCGATCTTCTGCAGCGCTGCCTGGACTCACTCACGACTCTCACTCGCTACCCCCACTACCGAGTCATCATCTGTGACAACGACTCAGTGGAACCCGCGACTCTCGACTATCTCTCCCAGACACCCCACCTCGTCGTTCGCTGTCCGGGGCCCTTTAACTACGCCGCCATCGTCAACCGCGGAGTCCGCAGTGGCGTGGGTGATTACGTCGTCACTCTCAACAACGATACGGTCATCACCCAGGCCGACTGGCTCGACCAAATGCTCGGTGTCGCCCAGCTCGACGACGTCGCAATTGTTGGGTGCACGCTGGTGGGAGAGAACGCCGCCCACGACCACGACGGCATCGCGCTCGCGCCCTACCCCCAACACCTGCGGCTGGGAGTGAACTATCCCGTTCGAGATGAGTTCATCCTGGCTCGACGAGATGTCGCGGCGGTCACCGGGGCCGTTCAACTGTTCTCTCGAGATACCTTCGAGTCCCTCGGGGGAATGGACGAGAGTCTTGCGGTGGTCATGAACGATATCGACTTCTGTCTGCGCGCCCAACACGACGGTCGCTACGTAGTGGTTCTCAGTGACGTGATGATTACCCACCACGCGTCGGCCAGCCGAGGTCGCCTCGACCCCCTCGACGATCGCAATCAGTTCGTTCGCCGCTGGGGGGTCTTTCACGAGCTGCGCGATCCCTTTTTCCCTCCCACGATGCGACTGGCGGGCGCCCGCATTGTGGCCCGCACTCTGGCAGACTGAGCGCGTGACCCTGCGCCTCGCCGACGTCGACCTCTCGCTCTCCTTGAGCCGAGAGGAGTCGGAGAGACGCATCCAGGGGGCCCTGCGGCGCCTGGTTCACCTCCGACTCCTTACCGCCGGCCTCGTCGGTCCCGCGCCCCACGCCCCGGGTCTCGTCGTCATCTTTGAAGGTTTCGACGCGGCCGGCAAGGGAGGGGCGATTCGCCGGCTCGTCGGAGGGCTCGATCCGCGTCACGTTCGAGTCGTCCCGGTCGGGCCACCCGCCCCCGAGGAACTCGCGCACCACTTCTTGTGGCGATTCCAGGCCACGTTGCCCGGCCGGGGTCAAATGACGGTCTACGACCGCTCCTGGTACGGACGCTTGCTGGTCGAGCGGGTCGAGGGGTTAATCGACGACACGATTGCGCAGCGGTCGGCCCGAGAAATCGTCGACTTCGAACGCGCCCTCGTCGATGACGGCACCACCGTGATTAAATTCTTCCTTCACCTCTCCGACGAAGAACAGCTTCGACGCTTCAACGACCGGGCCCGCGATCCGCTGAAGCAGTGGAAACTGACGGAGGATGACTGGCGCAACCGGTCTCTGCGATCGGCGTACGAGGAGGCCGTCGACGACATGTTGCGTTCGACCGACCAGTCTCACGCCCACTGGAATCTGGTCAGCGCCGAGAACAAGCGATTCGCCCGAGTCTTTATTCTCGACACGCTGATTGAGCGGTGGGAGGCGGACCTGCATCGTCGAGGCCTGAGCGTGCCCCCTTCTCGCGGGGCTAACTACCTCGCCTAGACGCAGAGCGCGACCGTTCGCAGAGTCTCGGCCGAGATGGGACGGGGGTCATCGGGTCACTCAAACCGGCCTTTCGCCGATCTCCACTCCTCGACTCACCATGGCAATTGTCCCGGCGAGTGGTCTCTACACTGTTCTAGGACCCGGATGGAGGTACCCGTGGGTAAAAAGAACGACAAAAAGTCGAAGAAGGACAAGAAGTCGAAGAAGTCCCGCGAGCACGTGCCTCTCGTCCGTATCGGAGTCGTCGACACGATGTTCGCCCGTTACGACATGGGTCAAGCCGCCCGGGACGAACTCGCCGCCTGCGCCGGTTACGGAGACACCTTCACCGTGATTGCGCGTACCGTTCCCGGTTTCAAGGACCTCGCGGTCGCGGCGAAGAACCTGATTGAGAAGGACGGTTGCTCCATCGTGGTCGCCCTCGGCATGCCCGGCAGTGCGCCCATCGACAAGCAGTGCGCCCACGAGGCGGCCCAGGGTCTGATGTTGGCCCAGCTACTCACCTCGACTCCCATTCTTGAGGTCTTCGTTCACGAAGACGAGTCCGATGACCCGAAGATTCTGGCCAGCGTGTTTGAGAATCGGTCCCGTAAGCACGCCCGCAACGCCTACTGGATGCTCTTCGAACCCGAACAGTTGCGCCGCCGGGCCGGCCAGGGTGTTCGCCAGGGGTTCGACGACGCCGGTCCGCTGACCTTCCGTTAAGTCCATGCCCGACGCCGTCATCGTCGCCGCCGGACGTAGTCCGGTGGGTCGAGCCTTTAAGGGCTCTCTCATCCAGTGGCGTCCCGACGATCTCGCGGCCCACGTTGTCTCGGCCGTGGTCGACAGCCTGGGGCTCGACCCCGTCCTCATTGACGACCTGATTCTCGGTTGCGCGAACCCGGCCGGAGAGGGAGGGTTCAACCTCGCTCGAGTGGTGTCCCTGCTCTCGGGCGTCAATGCCCCCGGGGTCACGGTCAATCGATACTGCGCCTCCTCTCTCCAGTCGATTCGGATGGCCGCCCACGCCATCTGGGCCGAAGAGGCTGAAGTCATCATCGCCGCCGGTGTGGAGACGGTCTCGCGCTACGGATCCGGTATGGCCGACATCGACGCCGCTCAGAACCCCCGCTTCGCCGAGGCCGCCGAGCGCACCGCCGAACGCTCCACGGGCGCCGCCCCCGACTGGACTCCGCGTGAGGGCCTCGCCGACGTCTACGCCGCGATGGGCCAGACGGCCGAGAATGTGGCCCAGATTCGTCGGGTCTCGCGCCAGGCTCAAGACGACTTCGCCCTACGCAGCCAAGAACTAGCCGTCGCCCACCAGGACAACGGCTTCTTCGCCCGTGAGATGGTGGCGCTGGCGAATCTGTCCCTCCTCGACGACGGACCCCGGCGCGAGACGTCCAGAGAGCGCCTCGCGCAGTTACAACCGGTCTTTAGACCGGACGGTACGGTGACGGCCGGTAACGCCTGTCCGTTGAACGACGGCGCCGCCGCCCTCGTCATCATGAGTTCGGATCGCGCCCGGGCACTCGGTCTGCGCCCCCGAGCCCGCATCATCACCTCCGCCGTCTCCTCTCTCAATCCGGAGATTATGGGACTCGGACCGGTCGAAGCGTCCCGCAAGGCGCTGGCGAAAGCTCACCTCACGCCGAGTGACATCGACGCCCTCGAGATAAATGAAGCCTTCGCCGCTCAGGTCCTCCCGTGTGTCGACGACCTCGGAGTACCGCTCGATCGGGTCAACGTGCGCGGCGGGGCCATCGCCCTCGGCCACCCCTTCGGAATGACCGGCGCCCGCATTATGACGACCCTCCTCAACTCCCTCGACGAGTCGGGGGGCCGCTACGGTCTCGAGACCATGTGCGTGGGGGGCGGCCAGGGAATGGCCATGGTGGTCGAACGGCTCGACTACGAGCTCGGTGTCATCGGCAACATGGGATTCGCCG
>JABEUS010000059.1 GCA_013044285.1 Acidimicrobiaceae bacterium | reverse complement strand
GTACCAACCCGGAACAATCTGACGAGATTGAGTCCACCCGAAGACCCAGGGAATAGCCCGCAGCGAATCGATGGTGTCATCACCCGAGACGCGCCTCGATGGTCGAGACCCGATGTGGAGGTCGGCGAGTTCGGTGACCGGAGTGGAGCGCGTGAAGTAGGTAGGTAGATGAGGGTCGTCGACGAGACCACGGTAGGAGATGAGAGAGGCGCCAGCGATCGTCTCCATGGTGTCGTTCCACGCAGTCAACTTTTCGGGGTCGACCCAGGGACGAGAGTGAAACACCACGGCTTCGAGTACGGCGGCGAGGAGGAGTTCGAGGTTCTCGTGGGCGAGAGGCGCAAGCAGGTACTTATCGGAGATGACCTCGCCCTGTTCGGTGAGCTTGATCGAACCTCGCAGAACACCGTAGGGCTGGGACAAAATAGCGTCGTGGGTGGGGCCGCCCCCGCGTCCCACCGAGCCACCTCGTCCGTGGAACAGAGTGAGGCGGATACCGTGGCGCTCGGCGACGTCTCGTAGTTGACGTTCCGCGAGGTGAATGCCCCACTGGGAGGCGGTGATACCGGCGTCCTTGTTGGAGTCGGAATACCCCAGCATGATTTCTTGATGCTCCCCACGTAAGGTCACGAGGTGCCGGTAACCGGGAATGGCGAGGAGCGTCTCGAAGATCTCCCCGGCGTGGCGAAGTTCGTCGAGAGTTTCGAAGAGCGGGGCGAAACCGATTTGTGCAACGCCCCCCGCCAGGTCCACGAGACCCGCCTCACGAGCGAGAACAACTGCGGCGAGGAGGTCGTCGGCCCCTTTGGTCATCGAGACGATGTAGGTCTCGCAAGTTGGCGCTCCGTAGCGGTGAAGGAGATCGTGAATGGTCGAAAAGACGCGGAAGGTCTTGAGATTGTCGCCCTCGAGGGGGATGTGTGAAGAGAAGAGGGGCCGGCGAGACTCCAGTTCGCGACCGAGGACCGAAAGGCGCTGGGCGCGGCTCAACTGGTCGTAGGGCGTCTCGAGTTCTCCGAGTCTTTCGTAGAGGATGGCGAGCACCCGGTGGTGGGCGCCGGCGTGTTCGCGGACATCGAGAGTGGTGAGGGTCAATCCGAAGGCGGCGACCGTGATGAGAGATCGTTCGAGAGTGCCGCGCGCGAGGAGCGAGGAGCCGTGGGCGACGAGAGAGTCGTAGATGAGCATCAAGTCATCCATCAACTCCCGCGACGAGGCGTAGTCGTACCCGGGGTGGTGGGGGGTCCGTCGCTCCATCCGACGTTGCGTGGCTTCGAGCTTCGATCGGATGCAACCCAACTTCAGGCGATAGGGCTCTTCGGCGTTGAGGCGCAGGTAGCGCTCCGGAAGCTCCACGGCGGCGAGATCTCGCTCGAGCGAGTTAGCCAGAGCGGCGGATATTCCGACGTGAAGAGTTGAGACGGACAGTTCGTCGACGAGGCGTGAGACCATAGCCCGAAGCGCCCGGACGGAGAAATCGAGAGCGAGATCCACGACTTCGCCGGTCACGTCAGGGGTCACGAAGGGATTCCCGTCGCGGTCTCCCCCAATCCAACTACCAAAGGTCAGGGGTCGCGAGGTGGGGGAGATCTCGACCCCGAGCCGCTCGGCGTTCGCAATCAGAGTATCCAGCACGTCGGGCACGACCGAGCGCATCAGAAGGTCCACGTAGTGCATTGCGTTACGCGCTTCGTCGATGACCTCAGGCTTGCTCCGTCGCAGTTCGTCAGTCTGCCAGAGGGTGTCGACCAACTCGCGTAGTCGACGTCGTTTGAGGGCTTCGTCGAGTCCGGAACGAGTTCCGCGGGCGGCGTCGAGGAGAGACGAGATCGAGCGCAACTTGAGGAGAACACTGCGCCGAGCCGACTCGGTGGGGTGGGCGGTGAAGACGGGACGTACGTCGAGGGAGTTGACCGCGGTCCTCACCTCGTCGGCCGTGATGTCGCCCCTGTCTAACCCGTCGAGAATGAGGCGAGTGACTCGAGCGAGGGGTCCGTCATCGAGATTTCGTCGGGCTTCACCCTCCCGCGCTCGGTGGGTCTGTTCGGTGACGTTGGCTAGGTGGAAGTACATGGAGAACGCTCTCACCAACTGACTGGCGGTCGGTAAGTCGAGGTCCTCCAAGGCTCCGAGCGTGGAGGCCAAGTCCTCGCCGGCCACCTGGCGTACGCGTTCTACGAGGGAGACGAACTGCGGTGTCGTTTGGCGTTGGAGGGTCTCATCGAGGACGGCAGAGAGCATGTCGAGGTCGGACGTGAGGGCGCGGCGGCGCTCGACGTCGTTGTCGGCCAGGGGCGCCCCTTCGCCACCGTGGGAAGGGGAGGGCACGAGCCCAGGTTACTGAAAAACCACCGGGTCCCGTCGGCGGGCGACGACCCACACGAAGTCCTGGGCACTGCTCCACGGAGTGTGGTGGGTGTGGCGTCTCGTCGTGACGATGTCGAAGGGCTCACCCAGCCAGGTAACGAGATCCGTCTCGCTGTAGCGCGTGACGGGCAGTCCCGAGCAGGACTCCGGTCCCGTGTCGGCGAAGACTCCTATGACCAGTGAACCCCGCGGATTGAGAGCGTTGAGCAAGGTGTCTCGATACGCCAGAGTTTGCTCGGAGTGGAGAAAGTGCAACACCGCTCGATCGTGCCAACGGTCAAAGGTTCGGGCGGGCCGCCACTCGGTCACGTCGGCCACCACGCGGGCGACTCGGCCGTTCGCGTCGTCTAGTTGGCGCAGGGCCTCCGCAGAGATATCGAGGGCGCTGACGTCACCGACTCCTCGACCGACGAGAGTGGCGGGAAGGGACGAGCGCCCAGCCCCGACGTCAATCACTGAGGTGTCGGCGTTCATCCCGGTCAACTCCAATAGTTCGAGAGATACGGCCGGGGACTCCTCGTACCAACTAGTCTCCAGGGCCGAATTCTCGATGTAGACCTTTTCCCAGTGGGACGTGAATCTGGTCATGAACTCACACTACGAGTCTCCCCGTTCCCTGTCGGCAATCGGGGAGACTCGTCACAACTAGAGAGTGACCGTGTCGTCGACTCGCCGGTAGTGTCGCCAGCCGAGGGCCGTCAACAGAACCATGAAGAGAGCTCCGAGGTATGCGGCCCACGCCGACCACCAGGCAATCTGTCCGAAGGTCCAGAAGGCGTAGGCGTCGAGGAGCATCGAACGGAGAGTGTCACCCTTAAACACGGTGTCGACCTGGGCGGCCAACGTGGCGTTGTTGGGCTGGGCGAGCGCCTTGGTAGAAAGTTGAGAGTACGTGAGTCCTCCACCAATCTCCTTCAGGTGCACGGCGATGAAGTGGTCGGCGTAGGCCTGCGCCTGCGCCCCGTTCAGCATTTGTTGGCCGGCGTACTGATTCAAATAGGGCCCGATATCACTCGGTGCGAGAGCCGAGGATCCTTTGGGTGGGAAGTAGATCTTCTGAGCGGAGAGTTGGTTGCGCACCGTGGAACTGGCGAAGGAGTACCCCCACATCAGGAGCGACCCCGTCGCGAGCAGTCCGACACTGAGTAGCGCACCGAGTGAGGTGAGCAAAAAGTCGAGTGTTCGACGTTTCATGAGTAGTCCTTTCGTTGGACGACTACTCCAGTATGAACCCCTCTCTTCTTTCGTCAGTCAGGGAAGGTAGGGGCCTAGGGCACTTACTCCGTGAGTCCGAGGCGTTGAAGGAGTCCGAGGCCCATTACCGCAGCTTCGCAGCCCACTTCGTCGAGATGCGCTAGATCCTCATCTCCCCGGACCCCTCCGGCGGCGACGACGAGAGGACCGCGCCCGCAGACCAGGCGATAGAGATCGAGGTCCGGGCCTCGCATGGTGCCGTCACGGGAAATGGCGGTGACGTGGAGCCGGGTCACGCCCGCCTCGGCACAGCGTTCGACAGCTTCTTCTACCTCGAGGCCCACATCATCGAGCCATCCGCCCACGGCAATCCGACCTTGTCGTACGTCGATCGCCACGACGAGGGAGTCTCCGAGGGCGTCGACGAACTCGGTCACTCCCGTGGGTCGAGCCCACACCGCGGTGCCCACGATGACGCGCGCGACGCCGAGATTGATGACCTCCCGGGCGGTCTCCACACTTCGAATACCTCCCGACACTTGGAGGGGAGTTGATCCAGACAGTTCGAGGCACTGTCGAATGATGTCGTGACGTACGTAACCGTCACGCGCGCCTTGAAGGTCAACGACGTGGAGAAGTGAAGGACGCAATTCAAGGAGCCGCGGGAGCACTTCGGTGACGGGTCGACGAAAAATAACTCGGTCGTAGTCGCCTTGTTCGAGGCGAACGGCGTCGGAGCCGAGAAGATCGAGGGCGGGAATAAGTTCCATGACTGCTCAGAAAACTACCTCGCCTCGCTCTAACGAGAATCACTCTCCACCGGGCTAGTGGCCGAGTGAATCTGACAGGTTGGCGTTGAATGAACAACTATGCCGACTACATTCGATCGGGACGCTGATGGTGCGACCGAGGAGAGAAGAGTTCAGATGGAACTTGTCATCATTGGGGGTGGAGCTATCGGTGGCACCATTGCCGCCCATATGTCTCGGGCGGGGCACGATGTGGTGATTTGTGATTCGGACGCCGACCACGTCGCCGCCATTAACTCGAACGGCCTGGTGATCGAAGGGCCCGTGGAGAACTTCACGGTTCGAGTCCCCGCCATGAGTCCAGAAGAGTTACCGCCTCAACTCACTCGCGTGGCGGTTGCCGTGAAGAGTCATCACACCGCGGCCGCGGCCGAGCTGCTTCGGGGACGTCTCACTCCAGGTGGGTACGTCGTGAGTTTTCAAAACGGACTGACCGCTGATGTCTTGGCGGAAGTGGTGGGACGAGACAATCTCCTCGTGAGCTTCGTTAACTTCGGCGCGGATCTGATGGCCCCCGGACGAATCATGCAGGGGAATGTCGGCACCTTTCGGGTCGGTGAGCCCTTTCGCAACGTGATCACGGACCGGGTACAAGAACTTGTTGGCGCGTTGCCGTACGCGCAGGCTACGGACAACATCATGGGATTTCTCTGGGGAAAAGAGGCGTACGGGGCGATGCTCTACGCGGGGGCTGTTTCTGATCTCTCCATCGCCGATTCGTTGGAGGATCCCCGCTACCGTCCCCTCTTGCTCGCCGTTGCTCGAGAGGTCCTCGAACAGTCGCCGGTGGAGCCGGAGAGTTTTGACGGATTTGATCCGCGGGATTTAGAGGGATCACTCACTCGGCTCGCTGCCTTTAATCGTCACAGTGCCAAATCCCACAGCGGGATTTATCGGGATCTGATGGTGAGAAAACGAAAGACCGAGGTGGATGACCTGCTTCGGGACCTTCGAGGACCGCTCACGACGTACGCCGGTGAACTCATCCAGGCGATTGAGCGGGGTGAGCGAACGTGTGAAATTGCCAACTTGGACCTGCTGGCGACGTTGGAGAGGACTGATCGGCTCGGCCGACCGCTGAACGCCGTCGTGGACGTCATTGCGGCTCCGAAGCGGTCCCTAGAGGGTCCCTTGCGGGGAACCGCGGTCGCCGTAAAGGACCTGATTGCGGTACAGGGTCTATCGCGCGGCTGTGGAAACCCGGAGTTGAAGGCCCGGTCCCCGCAGGTGGCTGACGCCCCAGTGGTGGCGTCACTTCGCGAGGCCGCGGCCGACGTCTACTGCACGACGTCCTTGTTGGAGTACGCCGCGGGAGCTCTGCACCCCGATGTTCCAGAGGCACGAAATCCACTAGATCCCAGCCGCACCGCCGGTGGATCAAGCGGTGGTTCGGCTGCTTTGGTGGGCGCGGGCGCGTGCGACGTCGCCTTGGGAACTGACACTGGCGGATCGATTCGGATTCCGGCTCACTACTGCAACATCGTCGGCTTTAAGCCCAGTTTTGGGCTGCTTTCGGTTGACGGGGTGCAGGCCCTCGCTCCGTCATTCGACCACGTCGGACTCCTGGCGAAGGATGTGAAAACGGCGGAGAGAGTCTTCTGCGCACTGGCCGACCAAGTGCCAGTGCAGCTTCCGCCACGCCCCCTTCGCCTGGGGTTGGCCTCAGCGATGTGGCGCGATTCGGCGATTCAGCCCGACGTTCGAGAGGTCCTCGACGTCGCCCTGAGTACCCTCCACGCGAGCGCCACGATAGTAGAGGTGGACGACGAGGCCCTTCTTCAGGTACGCGAGGTTTTCGAGCCTATCTTGATGTACGAACTGTGGCGAGCACTCGGAGATATCGCAACGAACCACCCAGACCATTTCGGCCCAGAGACGCAACGACTAGTCCTCGCCGCCGAGTCGACAACTCTGGACGACTATCACTCCGCCCTCGAACGGCGAGAACTCCTACGCGACGCTACCCAGCAGGTGTACCGCGATGTCGACGGCCTTCTCACACCCGCGGTTGCGTACGTTGCCCCCCGTACGACTCCGCCGATGGATACTCCAGAGGGCGAGCAGGAGGGCCTCTTTTCGGCACCTTTCAACGTCACCGGTGACCCTGCCATCGTCATCCCCGCCGGATTTACCTCTGAAGGATTACCCGTTGGGGTGCAACTCTGCGCTTCGTTCGGTCGAGATGCGTGGCTACTGGCTACTGCTCACGAAGCGCTTCGACTGTTGTCCCATTAATTCACGTCAAGAACAAAACAAGAGAATGGAGACATCGTGGCATCGTCCCCGATCATTATCGGAAGTGAGCGTAGCGAAGCTGGGCTCCTGGAGGGAGCACGGTTGCTCGCTGAAGGAGCCACTGCCCTCGACGCCGTGGAGATGGCACTTCAACTGTGTGAAGATAACCGGGCCGACCACTACGTCGGCACGGGTGGTTTGCCCAACGCGCGTGGGGAGGTCGAACTCGACGCCTCCATCATGGTGGGATCATCTCGGGCCTTCGGGGCGGTGGGGGGGCTTAAGAACTTTCCTCACCCCATCTCGGTCGCACGTCGAGTGCTCGAGGTCCTTCCCCAACACTGTCTATTGGTCGGAGAGGGAGCGGAACTCTTCGCCGAAGAACAAGGGTTCACTCGGGCGGAGCTCTTGACGGAGGAGTCACGTGAAATGTTTCGTGAGGCCCTCATTCCTTCCCGAGAGTCGGTGGAAGGCGAACGCACACTTGCCGCTCCCGGTGACGACATCTATCGTCAGGCCGCCCTCGATCTCGTCAAGCGCTTCCGACCCCACGATGGGCCATGGGGGACAATCAACGTTCTGGCACTCGACGAGTACGGTGAGCTCGTCGTGGGAGTCTCGACCAGTGGGTATCCCTGGAAGTACCCCGGACGAGTTGGTGATTCGGCGTTACCGGGGGCTGGAAATTACTGCGACGCACGTTTCGGAGGTTCTGCGTGCACCGGTCGCGGGGAGATGAGTATGCGCGTGACTGGAGCTCGACAGGTTGTTGATGCGCTGGCCCGGGGACTCTCGCCAGAAGAGGCGTGTCGAGAGATGCTGGCCGACGCCGCCACACTGCCCGATAAGTTTCGGGCTGAACTACGAGTCTTGTGCCTGACTGCCGACGGACGTCACGGAGGAGCCGCAGGGCAAACGGGGTCCACGTACAACGTGGTGGACGTCCGTAAGGGTGAGTTGGAAGTGCGAGCGAGGGTGGTCCTATGAAAATATATCTTTCGACTGACATGGAAGGAACTGCGGGTGTCGTTGACTGGGAGCAGGTCACGGCGAGTGGGCCCCGCTACGAGTACTACTGTGATCTCCTCCTCGGAGAGGTGAACGCGGCCATTGAGGGGGCGATGGCCGCGGGAGCGACGGAGTTTCTCGTGAACGATTCGCACTCGCGGATGGCGAATCTTCGACTCGACGCGCTGTCTGGCTCGGCGCGTTACCTGTCCGGACGCCTGAAGCCCTGGTACATGATGCAGGGATTGGACGACAGTTTCGACGCGATCTTCTTCATCTCCTATCACGGATCGATGGGCAGTAATGGGTCGAATCTTTCCCACACCTACTTCCCGAGCGCGTTCGCCGAAGTCACCTTGAACGGTCAGGTGGCTGGTGAATCCGGGATTAACGCACTCGTAGCGATGGCTCACAACGTTCCGATCGTTCTCATCACCGGTGACGATGTGACTGCGCAGGAAATGGAACCTTTCGCTCCGGGGGTTCGGGCGGCGATCGTCAAGCACTCGATCACTCGCTTCGCGGCGAACTCCCTTCACCCCACCGAGGCTCGGGCCCTCATCTTCGAGCAGGCACGTCTCGCTGTTGCTTCCTTGGACACGGCGTCGGCGCCGGCGTTGAACACGCCGATTCGCCTGGAGATGAAGTTCCGGACCAGTGACTACGCGGAGTTGGCGACTCGCGTATCGGGAGTTACGGGACTTCATCACCTCACCGCCGTCATCGAGGGCGACGATCCGCTTGAGGTCTATCGCACCTTTATCACCGTGGTGTTCTTGTGCCGGGGACTGGTGGAGTAGCTAACTTTCAAGCCGGCTCAGAAAGTCCCGCATCGTCGTCTGGAAGAGGTCAAACTCTTCCATCTGGGGCGAGTGACCGGAACGTTCGAAAATAACGAGTTCCGACTTCGGGATGAGTGACGCAATCGTTTCGGCTGCTCCTACGGGAGTAATCCAGTCGTAGCGGCCGACGGTGACGAGAGTAGGACAGGTCACGCTGGGTAGCCGATCCTTCAGGTCGTACTGGGGCATGTTGTAGAGGAAGCACCAGTTGTGTGATTCGTGACGGTAGATTCCCGCCTCAACGCGCTGAGCGGCGATGACGGGGTCGTACTCGTAGTCGTACAGGGGAATAAGTTCGGCCCATCGTTCCTTTAAATCTTGATCGTCGGTAATGTGACCTTGCCAGTACCGATTGAAGTTGTCCCAGTTGATTTCAACTCGAGTTTGATTGCGGGCGTTCTCGTACGCGCGCTCCAGATTGGAACTGTCGGCCGACGTATCGCGCAAGATCATTCCCCGAACTCGCTCCGGATACGCCAGCGCGTACTCCATCGCAATGAATCCCCCGTAGGAGCCCCCGGCGACAATCACCTGTTCAACCCCGAGCCACTCCCGAAGCCCGTCCACGTCGGCGGCCCACTGAGCGTGCGAGAAGGGCGGCTTACCCTCACTTCGTCCACACCCTCGACTATCGAAAACGACGACGCGATAGTGGTCGGCGAGGGGCCCGAAAGTTGCCCGTGGTTCCGCGAGAGATCCAATTCCTCCTCCACCGTGGTGCGCGATGAGAACGGGTGAGTCCTCATCTCCCAGTACCTCGACCTCTAGTTCATTGTCGTTAATGATGACTCTCACGGTACGGGATGCCCTCTCTGACTTTCGTTGTGGTCACCACGGATGTGGTGACTCAGCTTCTCGCAACCAAGGCTTCTACATTTCTCGGTTCAACCCGATTGACCTTATCGACGAAATAACTCGTTGTCGCTACGTTCAAAATTTTTCTACTCATCGACCCGGCGCGTGTTGGACACGTCTCGCGCCTGGTTCGACACGATGTACGGCGAGAGCTAACGGACAACCGCTGCCTCGGGCGGCCTAGGTGAGCCGGTGCGGCCCATCGGCGAGTGAGCGCCACAGAATCTCCCACGCGCGCAGGCCTTCTCCAAAGCGACGGATCCGCATGAATTCGTTTGGGGCGTGGAGGTACTCATCGGCCGTCGAGAAGGAGAAGAACAAGGTTTTGGCGCCGAGTACGGATTCGAACAGCGTGGTAGCGGGTAACGTCCCCGCGATGCAGGTCATCAAGGTGGTTTGATCAGGATAAACCTGACTCAGGGCACTGTGCGCCGCGCGAATCGCTGGATGATCTACCGGAATCGTGTAGGCCGCGACTGATCCGGGATCGACGGTGACCGTAAATGCGAGTCCGGGAAATGTGAAATCTCCGACGCACGTCACAATTGCTTCGATGACCCGAGCGGGGTCTTGGCCGGGTACGAGTCGGGCGGAGAGGTGCGCACGAGCGAGATGGGGAATGACGGTGTACTTACCACCACCTTCGACACCGTTGATTTCCAGAGTAGGTCGCTCCCACAGGCGCTCGAGGGTGCTGAGGCCGTCTTCTCCGTAGAGTTCTTCAACCCCGAGGTCCTCGCGGTACTCCTGTTCGCTGAACTCGACACTGGCGAGTTCGCGCCGACGCTCCTCGCTCAACGGAGTGACGCCGTCGTAAAACCCGGGTACGTTCACGAGTCCGCTCGGGGAATGGAGAGTGTTGAGCAGTTCGGCGAGTCCGTGAAGTGGATTGGCCACGGTTCCACCGAAACGGCCCGAGTGAAGATCACGGTTAGCACCGCTCGCCTCAATGCTGAGTGACACGAGACCCTTAGACATCAGTGACAGTGATGGTTCACTCGCACGCCACATGGCGCCATCAGCGGAAATGACTAAATCACACGCCAAGTCATCAGCGTGAGATTGTACGTATTCAGCGAGGTGGGGACTACCAATTTCCTCCTCACCTTCGAAGAGAAACTTGATATTAAGGGGTGGGAATCCCTCTTGCTCGAAAAACGCACGGGCTACTTCGGTCACGATGAAGACGGGTCCCTTATCGTCAGTGACTCCGCGTCCTCGAACGACCTCGCCATCGATAACCATGTCGAAGGGGGATGTTCTCCATTCGGCCAGATCGCCGGTTGGTTGGACGTCGTAGTGCCCGTATACGAGAATTGTGGGGGCGTCCGAGTCACTCATCCAGTCCGCGCGCACGACCGGATGCCCGGCGGTCGTTTCCACTCGAGCGCCCGCGAAGTCGAGACGATCGCGAAGCCAGGTCGCGGCTCGAAGCATGACTTCTTCGGATGCGTCGCGAGAGACCGAAGGGATAGCGACGAACTCGGCGAGTGTCGGCAAGAATGCCTCAGGCTGGTCACTAAAAGAGAGCATGTCCGCCGTCAATCGAGAGAGTTTGGCCAGTAATCCACTTGGCCGCCGGATCGACGAAAAACTGCACCCCATTAGCGATGTCGTCAGCGGTGCCGAGATGACGCACGGGAATGTTGTTGAGAATCTTCTGCTGACCTTCCGGGCCGTAACTCTCCCACTGCGCGATGGACGTGGGGTTCGAGAGGACAAACCCCGGAGCGATGCAGTTCACGGTTATTCCGAACTGTCCGAGTTCGTGAGCCATTTGACGGGTGAATCCAATTTGTGCAGCCTTCGCGCTGGCGTACGCCTGGATTCCGGTCAAACTGACACTCCGTCCGGCCCCGGAAGAGATGGTCACAATACGGCCCCAGCCACGCTGCTTCATGAAGGGCACGACCGCTCGAACACAGATGAAGGTACCGGTGAGGTTGGCGTCAACCACATCTCGCCACTGGTCGTCGGTCACCTCTTCGATGGGGCGACCCACTTGCCCTCGAACTCCGCCGGCGCTGTTGACGAGGATATCCACGCCGCCGAGCGAGCTGACAAAGTCGGAGACCGCTGAGGAACTGGTGACGTCCACGGAGTCCTTGTCGATACCGTGGACGACCGCACCTTCTTCTTCCAGGCGTTGCGCAATCGCTTTACCGATGCCTTGTGCGGTCCCGGTGACGAGAGCCACCTTGCCGTTGAGCTTTCCCGACTGGATGGTCATCAGTCTCCTTCAACTTGTGCCTCGACGATTGTGACACACGACGTGATGGAGGAACGTCACGATGTTCCCGGCAAAAAAATGGTGAGAGTGGTCACGGCTACGTCCTACACTGACCAACCAAGTCGACTCTTCGCGGAGAGGCCCCACAGCAAGGAGCACGCATGAGCCACGTACTCGACATCGACAATCTGGTGGTGCGCATTGAGTCGCGTCACGGGGTCGTCACTCCGGTCGACGGAGTCAGCCTCCATGTGGCGGCGGGCGAAACATTAGGGATTGTCGGCGAGTCCGGATGCGGAAAATCGATGACCGGACTGGCCATTATGCAGTTACTCCCTAACGGTGGTCGCATTGCCGAAGGAAGTATTCGCTTGGGGGATCGAGAACTCGCCGGACTCAGCGATAGTCACATGCGCGAGATTCGTGGTAACGAAATCGGAATGATTTTTCAAGATCCGATGACCTCCCTCAATCCCACGAAGACCATTGGCGTTCAGGTCGCCGAACCGGTGCGCGTCCACCGCGGGGCATCGAAGAAGGACGCACTGGAGCGCGCAGTAGAGGTCCTGGAACTCGTTGGACTCCCGCGCCCCCGGGAACGACTGAACGACTACCCGCACCAACTCTCTGGCGGCATGCGCCAGCGCGTCATGATTGCCATGGCTCTTGCGTGCGACCCGAAGCTCCTCATCGCCGATGAACCAACGACCGCACTCGACGTGACTATTCAGGCGCAGATTTTGGAGCTTCTCAACGACCTTAAGGAGAAGTTGGGAATGGCGATTATCCTGATCACACACGACATGGGTGTGATTGCCGGTCGTACGGACCGGGTCATGGTGATGTACGCCGGTCGAGTGGTGGAGTCCACCACAACGGATGATCTCTTTCGAGAGATGCGCCATCCCTACTCGCAAGCTCTCCTTGCATCGATTCCCCGACTCGATCAGGACGTCTCACGGCGCCTCTTCAGCATTCCGGGTCTCCCGCCGGACCTTTCGGCTCCCCCAGAAGGCTGTCGCTTCGCCCCGCGCTGTTCGCGTGCGACTGAGCAGTGTCACCGCGAGGATCCTCCCGTGGAGTCGACGGGTACGGGTCATAGCTTCGCTTGCTGGCACCCAATTGACGGTCCTCTCGACATGGTCGCGGGGGAGTCTCACGCGACAAGTGACGGGTCGGTCCCGCCGGTCGTTCTCGAAGTTCGTCACCTCGTGAAGGAGTTTCCGGTAGCTCGAGGGCTTCTCGGACGTCGGGGCGCGAAGGTTCACGCGGTCTCGGACGTGTCGTTCGAAGTGCGCCGGGGCGAAACTTTCGGATTAGTCGGAGAGTCGGGCTGTGGCAAGACGACGATTGGTCGATTAGTGACGGCGCTCGAGGAGGCTGACTCTGGCGAGATTTTGGTTGACGGCGACGACATCACGAAGATGGATCGTCGAACTCTGCGGTCCCGGCGGAGGGACTTTCAGCTGATGTTCCAAGATCCTCACTCATCTCTCGATCCGCGCATGACCGTGGGCCGAATCTTGAAGGAGCCGTTGACAATCCAGCGAGTCGGCGACGCGAAGGAACGCGGGAATGTCGTTGGCACTTTGATGACCGAAGTGGGTTTGCCGGAGAGGGCCGCGGGTCGTTTCGCCCATGAGTTCTCGGGGGGGCAACGCCAACGAATTGGACTAGCCCGCGCCCTCGCCCTGCGCCCCAAGGTCGTAGTAGCAGACGAACCGGTGAGCGCACTCGATGTCTCAATCCGTTCTCAAGTCCTCAACTTGATGAAAAAAATCCAAGTCGAGCACGATCTCACCTACATTGTGATCTCGCACGACCTGGCCGTCGTCCGGTATTTGGCCGACACCATCGGAATCATGTACCTGGGCAAACTGGTGGAGGTCGGTCCCGCGGAGAAGATTTACTCTCAGCCCGCCCACCCCTATACGGCGCGACTGATTGAGGCAATTCCCCTGCCCTCACCGGAGGCTGAACGGGCGAAGAACGGTAGCGCCGTCAAGGGTGAGTTGCCCAGCGCCATCGACCCCCCCTCGGGCTGTCGTTTCCGGACTCGGTGCGAACGGGCCACGGACCTGTGCGCCGAACGCGAACCCTCTATGGATGAGTTCGGCGATGGACACCGTGCCGCGTGTCACTTCCCCCTCATCACACCAGTACGCCGAGCTGGTTCAGAAGAATTAACCACGAGGTAACACAAAAGTGCCCCTTTTCGCTGGGGTTGTGCGAAATTAGGCAAAGTTGTCGTTGCTATGAAGTGAGTTGGTCGTTAATTTACGTTAAGAGCCATTCAGGCGAGTGATTCCTACGGGGAGGAAATATATGAGGGAACGTCAACATTCGACGGCGACCACGAGATGGCGACGTTCGCGAAGTTTTGGGGCGGCGGCCCTGACGGCTGCGACGCTCGCCCTGGGCAGTGCGGGTACATTCTCCGCGGGAGTAGCTCATGCCGCCTCATCAGGGAACGTCATCTTTGCACTGCCGCCGGCCGTGGTGCCGAACTACATCTTCCCCATTATGAGCGGGACCTACTATTCGAACGTCAACCTGTACCAGTTCCAGGCCCTGATGTACCGTCCCCTCTACTGGTTCGGGCAAGGGACTCAGCCCTCCTTCAACGAGTCACTGTCTCTCGCGAACGCGCCCGTCTACACCAACGGTGGGAAGACCGTCACCATCTCGATGAAGAAGTACGCCTGGGGTGACGGAAAGCCAGTCACCTCTGAAGATGTGATTTTCTTCATGCAGATGCTGAAGGCGGAGACGAGCATTTGGCCCGTGTACGTGCCCGGGGAGTTCCCGGACAACGTGGTGTCGATGTCCGCTCCGAACGCGTCGACGGTGGTCTTCCACCTCGACAAGGCCTACTCGCAGACGTGGTTCCTCTACAACGAGTTGAGTCAAATCACACCACTGCCCCAGCACGCCTGGGATAAGGAGTCCGCCGCCGGAGCGGTGGGTAACTACACGGCAACGCCCGCCGGAGCGAAGGCGGTCTTCAACTACATCACGAAGCAGGCCCAGAACCCTTCGGCGTACGCGACGAACCCGATGTGGGCCGTGGTGGACGGACCGTTCAAGTTGAAGACGTTCGACTCGACGACCGGAACCACGGTCTTTGTTCCGAACGCCAAGTACTCGGGTCCGGTAAAGGCGAGTTACTCGTCTCTCACCCTCGAGCCCTTCACGACCGACACCGCGGAGTTCAACGCTCTTCGTTCTGGTGCGGTGACCTACGGGTACACCCCGCCCCAGGACTCGAGCCAAATCCCGGTGATCGCGAGTCAGGGCTACACCTCGTCTCCCTGGATTGGTTGGAGCATCAACTACTTCCCGATGAACTTCAATAACCCGACAGTGGGGTCGATCTTCCGTCAGCTGTACTTCCGTCAGGCCTTCCAAGAACTGGTGAACCAGCCGGTGGATATCAAGAAGGCGCTGTACGGTTACGGCTATCCGACCTATGGTCCGGTGCCGATTCAGCCGAAGAACAACCTGTCCACTCCCCAGGAAGCGAACAACCCGTACCCCTACAACCCCGCCAAGTCGGTGGCGTTGCTTCGGGCTCACGGGTGGTCCGTCCAGCCCGGCGGCACGACGACCTGCGCGAAGCCGGGGTCGGCGATGGGTGACTGCGGTACCGGAATCACGAAGGGCGAGAAGATGGTCTTCAACCTGCAATACAACAACGGATTCACGTACGTGTCTCAGTTCATGCAGCAGATGAAGTCGGACCTCGCGAAGTACGACGGTATCCAGCTCAACTTGACGACGGCACCCTTCAACACGGTGTTGGCGAACGCCGTTCCGTGCAAGGGAAAGACGTGCACGTGGCAGATGGAGAACTGGGGCCAAGGATGGTCGTACGGACCGGACTACTACCCGACTGGTGAGTCAATCTTCGAGACTGGCTCGAACATCAATGAGGGTAGTTACTCCAACCCGGTTAACGACGCCAACATCAACGCGACCCACGTGGTGTCGAGTACGAGCGCTCTGTACAAGTACGAGAACTACCTGGCGCTCCAGTTGCCCGACGTGTGGCAGCCCGACCCTGACTTCCAGATCTCGGAGATTTCCAACAAGCTCTCGGGTGTGTCGCAGAGTTCCTTGCTGAACTTCACCCCAGAGTTCTGGAAGCTTCACTCCTAAAGAGTTAGGCGCCGTGCAACTGAGGAACCTCCGAATCGACGACGATTTAAGTCTCGTCGGTTCGGAGGTTCCTCTGCGCGTGTACGGCGAAGGGACCCGCGGGCCTCGAGTTGGGGTCATGGCGGGAGTTCATGGATGTGAGTACGTCGCTATGGCTGCTCTTCAGAAGTTTCTAGATTCCGTCGACGAAAGTCGGATTAAGGGTGAGTTGCGAGTGATCACAATGGCGAATGCCGCATCCTTTTGGACACGAACATCGTTCGTGGTTCCTCACGACGGAAAGAATCTCAACCGAAGTTTTCCCGGTAACCCCGAGGGCAGTTTCACCGAACGCTTGGCGCACGTGATCTTCCAAGAGTTGATACGTCCGGTCGACTTCTTCATTGATATGCACTCGGGGGATCTCGTCGAAGATCTTGAGCCGTTCGTACTGTTTGAAGAGTCCGATGTGACTGACCGGGCTCGAGCCCTGGCCCAAAGTTACGGTCTCGGTCACGTCGTGCGAGTGGTGAAATCGGACAGTCCGATATCCGGCACCGCATCGGGTGCAGCAGCGGAGATAGGGATTGCCGCCATCACCGCAGAGGTGGGTCGGTGCGGCCTTCTAGAACACGACGCCGTTGACCAACACGAACGAGGACTGCGACGGGCTCTAGTTCACACGGGCGTCCTGGAAGTCCGTGGGGAGGAAGAGGTGCCGACCTCCCCTCCTCTGGAACATTCGAGTTGGGCGTGGCTCAGGTCCCCGATCTCGGGGTGGTGGTCGCCACGAGTGTCAGTCGGTCACTACGTAGAAGCGGGGGAGCAGATCGGGGAAGTAAGAGAGATTGAAGGTTTGGGGCGTCACGTCGTTTCAGCACCCTCCTCCGGCTACTTACTCTTTATGACTTCCAGCCCCGCAGTAGATGTTGACGGATTGCTGTTGGGTCTCGCGTGTTGAGGACAATGAGTAACTGTGGAACCGCCTTATTCCCCTCCAAGGTCAGTAAGGACTGCCCGTGATTAGATTTCTCTTGCGTCGCATCGGGCAGTCGATCGCTGTCGTGTTCTTGGTAACTCTCGCTACGTTCATCCTCATTCATCTCCTGCCCGGAGGCGCGGCGAAAGCTGAGTTAGGGGTAAGGGCTAGTCCGGCTGCCGTCAAGGCTTTCAACATCGCGAACGGTTACAACCGCCCCTTTTGGGACCAGTACGTGTTCTATCTCAATCAGTTAATTCATGGTCGTTTGGGATACTCCTACAAACTGAACGAATCGGTTTCTACTCTGCTGAGAACGGACCTGCCCAAGAGCGCGTACTTGAGTGGCCTCGCACTACTTCTTACGGTCATCATTGCCATTCCCCTCGGTATCTACCAAGCCCTACGCAGGAACAAGGCGGATGACTATCTGCTGACGGGTTTTTCGTTCATTGGCTATTCGATGCCGACCTTTTGGTTAGGACTGCTCCTTATCGCCTTCTTCTCGGTCTATCTCAAGTGGCTACCACCGACCGCTCCCCAAACTGAAGGTATCGGGGGGGCTATAAGTGATCCCAAGGCCATGGTGCTTCCAGTCTTGACTCTCACGATTGTGGGGGTTGCTTCGTTTAGTCGTTACATGAGATCGTCCGCGATTGAAACGTTGGCACAGGACTACATACGTACTGCCAGAGCGAAGGGAGTCACGCAGACGCAATTGCTCTACGGACACCTTTTGAGGAATGCCATTTTGCCCATCATTACGTTGCTCGGATTGAGCGTGCCAGCGTTACTGTCCGGGAATCTCATCACTGAATCGGTGTTCAACTATCCAGGAGTGGGGCTCCTCTTCTGGTCGTCGGCGGAAACTCGGGACTACCCCACTCTCTTGGCACTCACATTGGTAGTGGCGGTATTTACGGTTCTCGGAAACCTCATCGCAGATATTGCGTACGCCATGGCTGACCGCAGAGTGAAGTTGTCATGAGAGGTGATGTCGTGAGTGGGGAAATTAGTGATGGGGTGGAGAGATGAGTGACGTCGTGCTTCCAAACTCCGCGGATGACTCTGACGCTGGGGTTCCGGAGAAGGCATCCCCGCGCGGTAGCAAAGCGATTTTGGAAGTGTTTCTCCAGAACAAGTTGGCGTTGGTGGGCGTCGTGAGTCTGATCGCCATCACCTTGTTTTGCTTTGTGGGCCCGATTTTCTACCACACCAACCAAGTCATCTCGAACCTGGCGAACGCCAACAACCCTCCCGGTCGAGGTTCTCCCCTCGGGACTGACTTCGTGGGTTACGACGAATTGGGACGTTTGATGGTGGGAGGACAGTCTTCCCTCGAGATTGGCTTTTCGGCGGCAATTCTCGCTGCGTTCGTCGGCGTTCTGTGGGGAGCCGTAGCGGGATACTTCGGCGGACTTATCGATTCGGTCATGATGAGGATTGTCGACGCTCTGCTCTCGATTCCGGTTCTGTTCGTTCTCCTTTTAATGGCTGCCATCATCAAGGTCAATCAGCTCAACCTCACGTTGATTGTCGCGTTCTTTGCGTGGCTCGTTCCCGCCCGACTGATACGCGGGGAGACGCTGACATTGCGTTCTCGCGAGTACATCCAGGCGGTCAAGGGGATGGGCGGGGGAGCGTGGCGCAGTATTTTCGTACACATCATTCCGAACGCCATCGGGACAATCGTGGTGAACATCACGTTCCAAGTAGCGGACGCCATCCTTGCTCTGGCGGCGCTCGGGTACCTCGGATTTGGCCTACCGCCGCCCGCCGCGAACTGGGGGGCCATGCTGTCTCAGGGTATTACCTTCCTGTACGCCGGCGAGTGGTGGTTGATTTACCCAGTGGGAGTTCTCATCGTTCTAACGGTGATCTCTCTGAACTTCATTGGAGACGCACTACGTGACGCCTTCGATGTTCGATTGAGGCGGCGCTAATGACTTCTGACTACGAATCGTACGGTTATCTGAACTCGGGTGACGACTTTCCGACGTTCGACTTGTCCCCGGAGTTCCATCGGGTACCACCGTGGATGAACGACATTTCGGAGTCAGACCACGCACGAGCTCGGCGTTTGGTGGAAGAGAACATCGTGATCAGTCTTCATGATCACCCAGTTCGTTTCCCGGCCGACATGAGTGACACTCCCGCGTACAACCGGACTGGACGTCAACACACGGCGTTTCGGGGGCTCGCCGAATCGGGCATGACGGTGGTCTTTGACAACATGATGGACGGCACGGCGTGTGTCACCGGCAACGCACCGTGGCGTTGGGACGACGTCGTCACCGATCTCGGCATGCGTCAAGCCGATATTGCTCACCAGGGACACGTCGAAGTTGTGCGGACGTTGGACGACATCGAGCGTTGTCATCGAGACGGTACCGTCGGTCTTCTCTTCGGTCTGGAGGCCGCCACCCCGATTGAAAACGAGATTGATCGGCTGGACGTACTTTTCGGACTCGGACTGCGTCAGATTGGAATTGCCTACTCCGACGCCAACTCCCTGGGTGGAGGGTTGGCCGAACCGGTCGACGGCGGGCTGACTCAATTCGGACGACGCGCGGTACGCCGCATGAATCAGTTGGGGTTGGCCATCGATGTGTCGCACTCAGGAGACCAGACATCGCTCGACGTCTGTTCGACCAGTTCGGCTCCGGTCTTCATGACGCACGCCGGGGCTCGGCAGATTTGGGGGAGCCGCCGGATGAAACCGGATGACGTGTTGCGGGCGATCGCCGAGACGGGCGGAGTCATTGGCATGTCCGCGGCGCCCCACACGACGGCGTCAAGCGAACACCCGAGACACACCATCTTGTCGGTGATGGACCATTTCATGTACTGCCTTGACCTGGTCGGCGAGGACTACGTGACGTTTGGACCGGACACCCTCTACGGCGATCACGTGCAGCTTCACCACCAGTTCGCCCATCTCATGCGAATTGGGGATTTGGGAGGCCCCACCCCGGAGCGCGTCCTCTACGTCGACGGGTTAGAGAATCCGACGGAAAACTTCTGGAATATCGCTGACCTCCTCGTCCAGCGCGGCTTCTCGGACGACTCCATCAAGAAATTTCTCGGTGGAAACGTGTTGAGGGCACTGGGGAGCATTTGGCAACGAGGGTGACCGAGCCCACGATCTCCCTGATGCGGGCGGCTCCCGGTCTCGGGGGCTTCTTCGTCGACGACCAGGCGGCCATACGTTCGGGGGTGACTCGTGACGGGTTCGGATATCTCGGGGAACCTGTGACGCGTGGTTTTCGCGGAATACGCGATCCATCTCCCGCCGTCGTCATTGTGATTGTCACTTCCGATGGGCAGGTCGCCACGGGTGATTGCGTGGCGGTTCAGTACACCGGGGTGGGGGGACGTGAGGAGATCTTTTCCCCCCTCGAAGTTGCCACCTATCTCAACGAAGAGATTGCGCCTCGAATACTGGGGAGTCGCCTCACGAGTTTTCGAGATCTCGCTGCGCGATGCGACGAGTGGCGTTGGGGCGAGAGTCCCCTCCCCTCGGCCATTTCGTACGGACTCACCCAAGCTTTCCTGCACGCCGTAGCGCTCGCTCAGCGACGGACAATGGCTGAAGTCATCGTCGAGGAGTTCGCGACGGGAGTCGAGCTTTCTCCCGTGGCACTCTTCGCACAGAGTGGAGACGAACGATATCTCTCCGTTGATCGCATGATTCTGAAGCGCGTCGAGGTACTTCCCCACGGTCTCATAAATAGCCCCGACAAGGTCGGCCCGCGAGGAGTGGACTTTGTCGAGTACGTCTCTTGGGTCAGCCGCCGGGTACGTCACCTATCGACAGAGGCGGAGTATCGACCAACTCTGCACTTTGATACGTACGGCACACTCGGAATCGCGTGTGGCAATCAGCTCACTGAGCTGGCGTCACTGCTCAGTGAGGTCGGCGAGGCCGCTCAGCCCTTCAACGTCCAGATCGAGCACCCCATTGACGGGGGGACCAGAGAGGCGCAAATCCTGCTCATGAGTGAGTTGCGCCGGCTGCTGAAAGAGTCCACGGTTGACGTGAAAATTGTTGCCGACGAGTGGTGCAACACGCTGGAGGATATTCGAGAGTTCGTTACTGCAGGAGCGGTTGATCTCGTCCACGTTAAAGTCCCCGACGTCGGGGGCCTCCACCACTCAGTGGAGGCCCTCCTCTATCTCCGAGAGCAAGGAGTGGGCAGGTACTTCGGCGGGAGTTGTACCGAGACCGACGTGTCCGCCCGGGTGAGTGCGCAGGTCGCCATGGCCTGTGGGGCGAACCAGGTCCTCGCGAAGCCGGGAATGGGTGTTGACGAGGGGATTCAAATTATGCGTAACGAGATGACCCGCGTAATGCTCCTGACTTCGTGACATCAGTGGTAACCCGTACGTGCGTGTTAGTTCGTTAGCACGCTAACATGCTGAAATGACAAGTGGACGGGTCGAACCCGCTGGGACACACGCCGAGACTGCTCGCCGATTTGATGAACTGGTGGCGGCCTTCGTCGGGCTGAGCGAACCGACCGATGTGGCCGCCTTCTTGCGGGACGTTTGCACGACCGCTGAGCTCGACGCAATGGGTCAGCGTCTCCAAGTGGCGGCGCTGGTGGCGGAGGAGATTCCCTACCAGGAGATCTCCCGACGTACCGGAGCGTCGACCGCCACCGTGACCCGCGTCGCTCACTGGCTGCGCTTCGGGGCGGGTGGCTACGCCGTCGTCCTCCAGCGAGGACGCGTATGACCCGCCGACTCACCCTCGCTCTGCCTTCGAAGGGGCGCCTGCGCGAGCCCTCCTGGAATCTTCTCGAGGCCAGCGGAGTCGATCCCCAGAGTCCCGGGGAAAGAGTTCTCCAAACGTTCTGTCGCAACGCCGACATTGATCTACTCTTCGTGAGAGCCGACGACGTACCCGAGTACGTCACTGACGGCATCGTGGACTGCGGAATCACCGGGCTCGACCTCGTACGCGAACGGGACTTCGACGTGGACGTTCTGCTGGAACTCGGATTCGGGCACTGTTCATTGCAGGCCGCCGTTCCCCGCGAGGATGGGGCGACGCAACTGGCGGATCTTGAAGGACGTCGCATCGCCACTTCCCACCCCCACCTAGCGACGAGGTGGTTAGCCGAACAGGGCCTGAAGGCCGACGTCGTGCGGGTGAGCGGGTCGGTCGAAATCGCACCCCGTCTCGGGCTCGCCGACGCCATTATCGACCTGGTCTCGACGGGATCGACACTCCGCACGAACGGTCTGCGTTCCCTCGGAGTCGTGTTCGACTCCCAGGCCGTGTTGATTGGTCGCCACGGAGAAGACCACGAGGCGCAAGTCACACTGACAACCCTGCTCGCTTCGGTGATTGAAGCGAGAGCCAGTCGCTATCTCCTCTTCAATATTCCGGCGGACCAACTCGCCGACGTCACCGCCCTACTGCCGACCTCGGGTTCCCCAACGGTGATGGATCTCGCGACGTCCGGAGTAGTCGCCGTGCACGCACTGGTTCC
>JABEUS010000058.1 GCA_013044285.1 Acidimicrobiaceae bacterium | reverse complement strand
GTGGGCGAGGCGGGACTTGAACCCGCACTCCCTTGCGAGAACTAGCACCTGAAGCTAGCGCGTCTGCCATTTCGCCACTCGCCCGTGGGGACCCCACTCTAGCCCAGCGGAACTAAGGCGTCTCAGGGACCGCGGTAAGGGTCTTCGACCCCGGTACGATGGGGGGAACATGGCTCTCAAACGAGTGGAAAACCGTCTGGAGAGGATGTTCGAGAAGACCGTGTCACGGCCCTTTCGAAACGCCCTCCAGCCCATCGAGATCGCGGCGAAGGTGGCTCGCGAGGTGGACCTTTCGCGCCGTCTGGCGACCCAAGGGATGCTTTCTCCCAATGTGGTGCGAGTGTGGATTGGACCAGAGGACGCAACGCGCTTCGAGGGCTTTCAAAAGACCCTGGTGGACGAACTCGAAGAGAGTGTGCGTCAACACGCCCTCCTGGAGGGCTACAGCTTCGTCGGTCCGGTCAAGGTCGAGATGTTCATCGACGACGACATCAAAATCGGGGACATGGAGGTCGACACGGAGTTTGTGGCTGGCCCTAGCCAGCCCCGGCTCGTCGTGAGTGACGGGCGTAACTTCATTGTGGAAGAGACCCCCCTCGTCATCGGTCGTCACCCCCAGTGCGACGTCGTGATCGACGACGCCAACGTCTCTCGCCAACACGCCGAGGTCTGGCGAACCGCCGAGGGGGTTGCGGTTCGTGATCTTCGCTCGACTAACGGAACCTTCGTTAACGGGCACCGCGTTCAGGCGGTGTCGCTCACCCCCCGTGACGAAGTGGTCATCGGGACGGTGCGGATGAGAGTCGAAGTGGCCTGACGTGCTGGGCGCCACGAACTACGCGGCGATCATTCGCCCGGTGCAGATTCTCGTCATGGTCGTGGTGGTCCTCTTCTTCCTCCGCGTCATGCGGATCGCCCTACTCGAGAGTCGTCCAGTGGACGTTTCGCGAGAGTCGCGAGGTAAGAGCCGACGACGGGGTTCGAGGCTCGCCCTCGAGATCGTGGAGCCCGCCTCCCACGAAGGGGAGCGTTTCGAGGTGGAAGAACAGGTCGTGGTGGGTCGCGCGGTGGAGTGCGATGTCTCACTCCTCGATAACTTCCTCTCCTCCCGTCACGCCCGCTTCGTGGCCGACAGTGGGGACCTCGCGGTGGAGGACCTCGGATCGACTAACGGGACCTACGTCAACCAGGAGTTGATCTCCGGTCGGGCCACTCTGCACCGGGGGGACAAGGTTCAAGTGGGCGGAGTGCTCTTCGAGGTGGTTCGTTGACGCAGTGGCGATTCGCCGCGGCGACCGACACCGGCCTCGTGCGGGACACGAACCAGGACGCCATCTACGTCGACGAGACGTTGGCCATCGTCGCCGACGGGATGGGGGGTCACGCGGCCGGAGAGGTGGCGAGTGCGCTCACCGTCGACGTGGTGCTCAGTACGTACCGACAGCGTCCGACGATTGAGGGGCTCTTGCGGGCGCTCGAAGACGCCAATGTGGAGGTCCTCAGAGACGCTTCAGTGCACCCGGATCGGGCCGGTATGGGAACAACTGCCCTCGTGGTGGGCCTGACCCGGGACCCCTCGGGGGTCACGGTGCCGACGATGCTGCACGTGGGGGACTCGCGCGCCTACCAAATCCGCGACGGGGCCCTGCGCCAGTTGAGCTCGGATCACTCCGTCGCCGAGGAGTGGGTACGTATGGGGCGTCTCACCCCCGACGAGGCCCTGGTGCACCCCCGGCGTCACCAGCTCACCCGAGCCATTGGTGTCGACGACGACCTCCAGGTCGACGTCCTCTCACTCCACGTGCAACCGGGTGACCGTATTCTCCTCTGTAGTGACGGTCTCTCGAATGAACTGAGTGACGACCGGCTCGCCGACCTCGCGGGCGCTCCGGTGCCCCTCGACGAGGCGGTCACCCGTCTCGTCGACGCGGCCAAGCACGCCGGAGGTCGTGACAACATCTCGGTGGTGCTGGTGGAGTTCACCGAGACCGACGAACCCTCTCACCACTGGGACACGACGATGTCTCGGACCCCCGACGCTGCGCCCACCACCGGAGAGACCTCGACACCCGTCGTGAGTCGACGTCCCCGGCGTCGGGTGACCTTTCGCAGCGTGATGGCCGTCCTGGTGCTCCTCGCAGTGGGGGCAGGAGTGGTGGGAGTGGTGAGCTGGTACGCGTACTCGTCCTACTACTTGGGCGCCCGCGCCGGACACGTCGTCGTCTTCCAGGGTCAACCCGGCGGGGTTCTCTGGTTTAAACCCCGAGTAGTGGACACGACGCCGTACCTCGTCAAGAACCTGCGCCTGGCCGATCAACAGAACCTGGCACAGACCATCGCCGAGCCCTCTCGGGCGGCCGCCCTCTCGTACGCCACCTACCTGTATCACCAGTGGTCGGGGACGCACTCGGTGACCCCGACCACCAGCACGACCCTGGCGACGGGCTCGACGAGTTCGACGTCGTCGACCTCGACGACCACCAAGACGGGGGGTTAAGGTGTCACGCCGTCTCGCCTATCTCGCGACTTTCATCCTGCTTCTCTTCGCGGTAATCGTGGGCCAGGCCAGTTTCGTGCAGTTCTTCCACGCTCAGGCGCTCGACTCCTCTCCCCTTAATCCGGGGTCCGGGGCGAACATCGTGAGTTCGGATCGGGGCGAGATTATCGCCGCCGACGGCCAGATCCTCGCCCAGTCGGTCGCCACTCGCTCGAGTTCCCAGCCCTACCAGCGGGTCTACCCCCTCGGCAGCTTGACCGCCGGAGAGGTGGGTTGGGTCAGTCTGTACCACGGGTCCTGGGCTCTCGAGCAGGAGTACAACTCCTATCTCACGCCCCACACCTTGCCGGCTCAGAACTACGCGCAGGTCCTCTCGCCCCTCCAGGGGACCGACAACGTCAACCTCACCCTCTACCCCGAACTCCAGCGCATCGCCCAGGTGGGATTGGCGGGACAAGACGGAGCGGCCGTCGTCATCGATCCGCAGAACGGCAACGTCCTCGGCCTCTACTCCAACCCCACGTTTAACCCCGCTCCCTTCGTCTCGACCTCGACGGCGGTGGAGGCGGCGGCCTACGCCAAGGGAGTCGCCCCGGATAAGGACGGATTTCCCCCGCTGGGTCTGGTCGCTCTCGACCAGACCTTCCCGCCGGGCTCCACCTTCAAGATCGTGACGACCTCGGCGGCCCAGGTCTATAAGCCGTCCCTCATCACGAAGTACTACCCGGTGGCTCAGTACACCGCGCTGCCGAACTCCAATCTCTTGTTGCACAACGACGCGAACTCCTACTGCGGGGGCACGGTGGTACAGATGCTTCCCCCCTCCTGCGACCAGGGGTACGCCCGGCTCGGTCTCGACCTGGGGGCGAGCGCCCTGTCGAAGATGGCCAATGCGTTCGGTTTCAACTCCCGCATCCCCATCGACATGCCCTACGAGGTGCCGTCGAAGTTCCCCCCGGTCTCCGCGTACGCCTACAACCTGCCCTTCCTCGCCTACTCGGCGATCGGTCAGGGAAACGTGCAGGCGACGGCCCTCCAGATGGCCCTCGTGGCGGCCGGCGTCGCCAACGGGGGAAAGATTATGACCCCCCACCTCATGTCGAGCATCGTGGGTCCGAGCGGCACGGTCGTGCAGCGCTACGTCCCGACGGTGTGGCGTCAGCCGGTCACCACCGCCGAGGCGAACTTCACGAAGAACCTGATGGTGAGTGTCGTCACTGGCGGCACCGCCTCGGGAGTCGGCTTTCTTCCCCAAGATCAGGTGGGGGCGAAGACGGGTACCGCCCAAGTCGGTAACGCCACCCAGCAGACCCACGACTGGATGATCGCCTTCGCCCCGGCGAACCACCCGACGGTGGCGGTGGCGGTGGCGGTGCCCTACCAGCCGACGTACGACTACGGGGCCACGATCGCCGGTCCCGTCGTGAAGTGTTTGATCGAGGGGGCCCTCGCCATTCAGAGCCACCAGCCCTCCACCGGGACGTCGACGACGTGTCCGGCCTAAAGACTGCGAGATAAGAACAGATGAGAGACAACGTGAGAGGGCGTAGGCTGGAGCGGATATGGAGCCTGTGAGCGACCAGCGTCTGTATTCCAATCGCTATCAGGTCACTCACCTCATCGCGCACGGGGGCATGGCCATGGTCTACCGGGCCGAGGACCTCCTCCTCGGTCGACCCGTCGCCCTCAAGATCCTCTACCCCGAACTGAGCGCTGACCCAACCTTCGTCGAGCGCTTCCGCCGCGAGGCCCAGGCGGCGGCCCGCCTCTCGCACCCGAACATCGTCCCGGTCTTCGATTGGGGTGAAGACGAAGGGACTTACTTCATCGTGATGGAGCTCGTCGAGGGAACCTCTCTCGCCGACGTGCTGCGGGGCGGGCGGGCCCTCACCGCCCAGCGCAGTGCCCAGCTAGCCACCCAGATCGCCGCGGCCCTCGGTTACGCCCACCGCAACGGCATGGTCCACCGCGACGTTAAGCCGGGCAATATCCTCATTACTCCCGACGCTCAGGTGAAGGTGGCCGACTTCGGTATCGCCCAGGCGGTCGCCAGTGAAGACCACTTGGCGGAGGCCGGTTCGGTCATGGGCACCGCCACCTACTTCTCTCCCGAACAGGCCGAGGGGGCCCCGGTCGACGGGCGCAGTGACGTCTACTCCCTCGGCGTGGTGCTCTACGAGATGTTGGTGGGTCGTCCCCCCTTCGTCGGTGAGACCCCGCTCGAGGTTTCTACCCAACACGTCCACTCCGCGGTGACCCCTCCGGCCCAGGTGAACTCCGCGGTACCCAGAGACCTCGACGCCATCGTCATGCGGGCCCTCACGAAGTCCCCGGCCCAGCGCTACCAGACGGCCGAAGAGTTGCGCGAAGACCTGGTACGTTTCACCGACGGACAGCCCTTGCGCTGGGCCGTGCCGCCGGGGGCCTTCAGCGGCGAAGACGCCACTCAGATGGTTCAGACGGTGACCCCGGTCGATCGAACCCAGTCCGTCCCCGTCGTTCAAGGGATCTACGACCAAAAGCCGCTCTTAAAGGTGCGTCGGCGCTCGTCGCGAAAGGTGTGGGCCGGACTGCTCATCCTGGCGCTCATCGCGGCCGGGGGTTCTCTCGTCGCCCTGCACCGCTCGACCGGCCCGACGGTGATGCCCGACGTCGTCCTCCAAACCGTTCAAAAGGCCGAGCTCACCCTCACTCACGAAGGCTTTAAGACCGTCACCACGACGAAGACGGCCTCGGCTCAGCCCGTCGGAACGGTGATTTCGACCAACCCGAAGGCTGGAGTTCGGGTGAGCGCCACCACGGCGATCGTGCTCACCGTCTCGAGCGGGCTCCCCGACGTGACCGTACCCCCGGTCGTGGGACTGAGCGTCTCGGCGGCCACCACGGCCATCCAGAAGGCGAATTTGCACGTCACCATCTCTTCAACGACGACCCTCTCGGGTCCCCCGAACACGGTGCTCTCCCAGTCCCCCATCGCCTCGACGCTCGCTCGGTCGGAATCCTTCGTGACGATCTACGTGCTGGCCGCCGGATCGTCCTACCCCGTGCCGAACGTGCAGGGTCAGTCGCCCTCCCTCGCTGGGGCGACTCTCGGGAGTGAACAACTCGCCGTCTCGCCGACCACTATCGCCCAGTGCTCCAACGTCATCGCCCAGGGAACGGTCCTCGGGACCTCGCCGAGTATCGGCTCGTCGGTGACGGCCGGTACGAAGATCGAACTCATTATCTCCTCGGGTCTCTGTCAAGTGGTGGTGCCGAACGTGGTGAACGACACGCTGATCCAGGCTCAGGCGGCCCTCGCACACCAGGGGCTGAGCGGAGCGGAGCAGGTGGCGCCGGCCTCGCTGTGCGTCGGGGCTCAGGTCGGTGTCGTCGTCAGTCAGAGCGTGACCGGCGGCTCCTACGCCCAGTACCACTCGTCGATCACCCTTCAGTACTGCAACGCGTCGACTCCGACCGGTCCGACCGGGGTGACCGGGGTGACCCCGACCGGCGCGACCGGCACTACGACTCCCACCGGGGCGACCGGCACTACCGGGGCGACGTCGACAACCTCGACCACGCTCGCCGGTTAGTCCCCCGGTAACATCTCTCCCGTGGCAGTCGGTGGATCGAAGAAGGCGGCGAAGAG
>JABEUS010000006.1 GCA_013044285.1 Acidimicrobiaceae bacterium | reverse complement strand
TTGTCCGTCGCGGTGTGGCTCGGGTACTCGAGAGTGATGTGACTCGCGCGGAGTCGGCCATCACTCTTCGCACGGATCCATCGGGGGTCGTTATGAAAGTGCGCCCCCATCGAGGTCAGCCCGTCGGTGTGATAGTTGATCGGTCGCTGCCCAAAATCGTCGCCCCCCGGCAGAGCCATCTCGGCCTCTGCGCAACGCGCGAGCAGGGGACCGAGAACCACGATGGAAGCTCGCATCGCCTGGAAGAGTTCACCGGGGGCCTGCGTCGCGAGATCGTGAGCGGCGGGGACACTCACGGTCACCTCGTGCTCTCCCCGGACCACCCGACATCCGAGGGACTCCAGGAGTTGGGCCATGATTCCCACGTCGACAATGTCGGGAACGTTTCTCAACGTGTGGGTTCCCGACGCGAGGAGGCAGGCCGCCATCTGCTTCAAGACGGCGTTTTTTGCTCCGAACGCTCGGACGTCACCCGCGAGGGGACCTCGGGGTTCAATCACCACGGAGTTCACCCCTCAATTATGACCGCTCCCCACGGTTACCTCTCCGAAACACTCCCGGGAGTAGCCTCAGTATCGTGCTACGACCGAATAAGCCCGATCGGAACTTGGCCCTGGAGCTCATTCGAGTCACCGAGGCCGCCGCCATCGCCGCCGCCCGGTGGGCCGGACGGGGCGACAAAAACGCCGCCGACGGCGCCGCGGTCGACGCGATGCGCTTCGTGCTGGGGGCCGTTCCCATGGACGGACTCGTCGTGATTGGTGAGGGTGAGAAGGACGAAGCACCGATGTTGTACAACGGCGAGAGCATCGGTAACGGGGCACCCCCGGCCGTGGATATCGCGGTGGACCCCGTGGACGGCACCACTCTCACGGCGAAGGGCCTGCCCGGAGCGATGGCCGTCATTGCGCTCTCGGAACGGGGCACCATGTTCGACCCCGGCCCCAGTTACTACATGCACAAGATTGCCGTAGGGCCTCGCGGACGCGGAGCCATCGACATCAACGCGTCGGTGGTTGACAATCTCACCGAACTCTCCCAACGCCTCAAGAAATCGATTCACGAACTCGGAGTCGTGGTTCTCGATCGCCCTCGACACGATCAGTTAGTCGCCGAGATTCGCGAAGCCGGGGCCCGAGTCATTTCCATTACCGACGGAGACGTCGCCGGCGCCGTAGCCACCGCCTGGCCGAACTCCGGGGCCGACTGCCTGATGGGAATCGGGGGCACCCCCGAAGGCGTGATTGCCGCGGCGGCTCTCAAAGGACTCGGTGGGGAGATCCAGGGAGTTCTTCACGCGCGCAACGACGAAGAGCGCCGCCAGGCCGAAGCCCTGGGGTACTCCTTCGACAAGGTACTCACGACCGACGATCTCGTCGCGTCGGACAACTGCTTCTTTTCGGCGACGGCGATCACCGACGGTGAGTTCCTCAGGGGAGTACGGTTTACCGATTTCGGTGCCACGACTCAGTCACTCGTCGTTCGATCACGGTCGGGAACGGTCCGTACCATTGAGACCTTCCACCGCCACGACAAACTCCAGGAGTTCACCACCTTCCTCTAGAACGAGGAGGGCGGTGCCGTGGCTCACTCGGTGATTTCCAGACCGATCACCCTCGCGAGTTGCGCGCGCGAGGGATACCCCCGTCTCTGCGCTCGCTCGCCCTGATAGAGCCGACGGGCCAGTCCCGCGTCCCCAGTCTCGTAGGGGAAGAGATCATCGCCATCGACGAGCAGCGTGGGCGACCCGTGACATCCGAGTTCGCGAGCGGTCTGTTCGTCACGCACCTCGATGCTCTCCACCTCGACGTCTTCTACTCCTCTCGACAAGGAGATGAGTTCGTCGAGCGGGGGACGAGTACGCGGACAGTCCGAAGTGTGGAGCACGGTGAGTCTCACTGTCACCTCCTACGAACTCTCCCACCGGGATCCCAAGGAGCCCGAGAGCTGCTCGGGCGCGATTCACGTAGGTCGTGGTTACTTGCGAAAAGTTGCACAAGGCCTTGCGTATAAGTTCACGAGCAAAACGTTGAGACGGTCTTCATGAACCCTTAATGTCAGCGGTCTACGGTAAGCCCGTTCGGTTATCGATTTGAGGAGGAACAGACGTGAAGGTATCCCAGTTACTACAGACCAAGGGTCGCCAAGTGACCACGATTGACGAGAGTCGCCCCGTGCTCGAGGCAGTGAATGAACTCCGTGATCGGGGTATTGGCGCCCTCATCGTGTCCGGAGAGCGAGCCCCCCTGGTGGGCATTCTCTCCGAGCGCGACATCGTCCGAGCCTTGGCCAGTTCGGGAGCGCGCGCTCTTGAACTTCCCGTACGTTCCATCATGAGTTCTCAGGTCGTGACGTGCGGCGAGTCCGAAACTCTCGACCGACTGATGAAACTTATGACTGAGCGACGAATTCGTCACGTTCCCGTCGTCGAAGAGGGCGTCCTCACCGGCATGATCTCGATCGGCGACGTCGTGAAGCACCGTGTCGAACAACTCGAGAACGACAAGCGCGACCTGCTGGAGTACGTCTCGGCGAGATAGCGAGCCCTACTGGGCGAGGGTCAGGCGCAGACGAAGTTCCGCGCGGGCCCTCGCCGCCAGGGCGTCCGTTCGCGTGATCTCATCACAGTGGGGATCAGCGAGTTGGGCTTCGGCTTCGGCGAGAGCCCGTCGAGCGCGCTCCGCGTCCACGTCCTCCGTGCATTCGGCCACGGAGGAGAGCAGAGTCACTCGAGTCTCCCCCGTCTCGGGGTCCTTACCCACCTGGACGAATCCGCCGTGGTTGCAGTACTCGGTCGTAACCCCGCCCGCGACCACTTTCACCACACCGGGCAGTGCATCGGTCACGAAATCGGCGTGCAGATCCATCACTGTGTACCCGCCCGCCGACGACCTCGCCACCAGTTCGTCGGCCTCTCCCCTGAAGAGCACCGCTTCGGGAGTGACGATTTCGACTATCACGACCTAACCCTTCGCCAGTTCCGCGGCCCGTCGCTCGACGTCCGCCGCACCACCGATGTTGAGGAATGCCTGCTCCGGGTACTGGTCCAATTCACCCTTCACCAAGAGCTCGAACGACTCGACAGTCTCCGAACGCGGAACGTTAATTCCGTCGATTCCGGTGAAGATCTTGGACACGAACATCGGCTGGGACAAGAACCGCTGGATCTTGCGAGCCCGTGAGACCGTCACCCGGTCCTCTTCGGAGAGTTCGTCGAGACCGAGAATGGCGATGATGTCCTGGAGCTCCTTGTAGCGCTGCAGAATCTGCTGGACCGAACGCGCCACCGCGTAATGGCGGTCTCCCACCACTTCGGGCGTGAGAATATTCGACGTTGACGAGAGGGGGTCGACCGCCGGGTAGATACCGAGCGCGGCGATTTGACGACTCAACTCCGTCGTCGCGTCGAGGTGGGTGAAGGTCGTAAACGGTGCCGGGTCGGTGTAGTCGTCGGCGGGAACGTAGACCGCCTGCAGCGAGGTGATGGAGCGCCCGCGCGTCGAGGTAATCCTCTCCTGGAGTTCTCCCATCTCGTCGGCGAGAGTTGGCTGGTAGCCCACGGCACTCGGCATACGCCCGAGGAGGGTCGAGACCTCCGAGCCGGCCTGCACGAAGCGGAAGATGTTGTCGACGAACAACAGCACGTCCTGGTTCTTCACATCTCGGAAGTACTCCGCCATGGTGAGAGCGGCCAGGGCCACGCGCAGTCGCACGCCCGGCGGTTCGTCCATCTGACCGTAGACCAGGGCGGTCTTTTCAATCACTCCGGACTCTTGCATCTCGAGCATGAGGTCGGTGCCCTCGCGAGTGCGCTCACCCACACCGGCGAAGACGGACACACCGTCGTGCAGCGAGGCCACGCGGCGAATCATCTCCATGATGAGGACCGTTTTACCCACTCCCGCACCCCCGAAGAGGCCGATTTTGCCTCCCTGGACGTAGGGAGCGAGGAGGTCAATCACCTTGATACCGGTCTCGAAAATCTGGGCTCGCGGCTCTAGTTGATCGAAGGCCGGCGCGGCCCGGTGAATCTCCCAGTGGTCCTCCACGCCCTCAATCGAGGTCGTGTCGAGGGGCTCGCCGATCACGTTGAAGACGTGACCCAGCACGGCGTCGCCCACGGGGACCGTAATCCCCTTGCCGGTCTGGCGCACCTGGGCACCACGAACGAGACCGTCGGTGGGCTTCATGCAGACGCAGCGGACCCGTCCCTCACCAATCTGCTGGGCCACTTCGGCCACGACTGTGATGACGAGATCATCGATGGTGATGTCCATCTCTACCGCGTGATTAATTTCGGGGAGGGCGTGCGGCGGGAACTCGACGTCCACCACCGGTCCGGCGATCGCTACAACTCGTCCGTACTCCAGCGCACGCTGTTCAGGAGCCATCGTCATTTGTTACTCACTTTCCCGAGCGGAGCGCTTCGGCTCCACCCACGATTTCCATGATTTCGGTGGTGATCGATTCTTGACGGGCCTGGTTCATAATGCGCGTCAGAGTCCGATTCAGTTCATCGGCGTTATCCGTCGCCGCGGCCATCGCCCGTTGTTGGGAGGTGTGAAAAGACGCCGCTCCTTCGAGGAGGGCGGTAAAGATTTCGCTCTCGAGAGCCGTCGGCGCGAGAGTGGCGAGCAGCTTCTCCACGTCGGGTTCGAACTCGGTGTAGCCGTGTAGACCGGTCGTCTTCGGACGAACCGATTCGTCGACCACGAGCGGTAGCAGTTGTTCGGTGGTCACCTCTTGCACGCCCGCCGAATGAAAACGAGTCGAGACCACGACCACTCGCTGGGACTCTCCGGCGAGGAAGGGAGCGACGACGCCCATCGCGACTTGACGCGCGTCCGCGAACGCGGGGCGATCGGCGAACCCCTGCCAGGAGTACTCCACGTCAATACCCCTGAAGCGAAAGAACGGGGGGGCCTTCTTACCGACCGTGAAGAGTCGGACCTCGGAGCCCTGGGTTCGCAACTCGCGAACCAGACGCTCGGCCGTGCGCAACACCGTGGAGTTGTAGGGTCCCGACAGTCCCCGGTCACCGGCAATCACCAACACCACCGTCGAGGTGACCTTCTCCGGCACACTCAGAAGCTTGGCGGCGCCCGCCGGGTCCCCGAGGGCAGCCTCCACCACGATTCGACGCATGCCCGCCCGGTAGGGTCGGTTGGCCGCAATACGAGCTTGGCTACGTCCGATTTGGGACGCGGCAATTAGCTCCATCGCTTTGGTGATCTTGCGAGTCGCCTGGACGGATTTAATCCGTCGGCGCAGGACCCGCTCCTGACCTCCCGCCATCGCTCCTCCTCCGTCTTCTCGCCCGACCTAGTCGCTGACCGCGAAGGAGTCGAGGAAGGTGGTCAAAGCGGCGTCGATGGCGCTGGAGTCCGGCAGCGTGCCCTGGGTACGTACGTGCTCCAGCAGGTCGGGGTGCTGGGAACGGATATAGATCAACATCTCTTGCTCGAACCGGCGCACGTCACTCACGGGGACGGTATTCAACCAGCCTCGGGTTCCCGCGTAGATCACCAGAATCTGCTCTTCCACCGGCACCGGAGCGTTCAGACCCTGCTTCAGCAGTTCGGTCAAGCGATACCCGCGGTCCAACTGCTGCTGGGAGGCCTTGTCGAGTTCCGAACCGAAGGTGGCGAAGGACTCGAGATCTCGGAACTGGGCGAGGTCCAACTTGAGCGTTCCCGCCACCGACTTCATCGCCTTGATCTGGGCTGCCCCACCCACGCGCGACACGGAGTTACCAACGTTGATGGCCGGGCGCACTCCGGAGTAGAACAGGTCGGCCTCCAAGAACACCTGACCGTCGGTGATGGAGATCACGTTGGTCGGTATGTAGGCCGAGATGTCGCCCGCCTTCGTCTCAATGATGGGGAGCGCGGTCAACGAACCCCCGCCCAACTCGTCGCTCAACTTGGCGGCGCGCTCGAGCAAACGACTGTGAAGGTAAAAGACGTCACCGGGGTACGCCTCGCGGCCCGGGGGTCGGCGCAGGAGAAGGGAGATCTGTCGGTAGGCCTCGGCCTGCTTCGACAGGTCGTCGTACACCACGAGCGCGTGCTCACCGTTGTCCATCCAGTGCTGGCCAATGGCGCAGCCGGCGTAGGGAGCGAGGAATTTGAACGGAGCGGGGTCTCCGGCGGAGGCGACGACCACGACGGTGTAGGCCATCGCCCCGTGGTCCTCGAGGGTCTTCACCGTCTGAGCGACCGAGGAGTTCTTCTGACCAATGGCCACGTAGATGCACTTCACCCCCGCACCCTTCTGATTCAGAATGGTGTCGATGGCGACAGTCGTCTTACCCGTTTTGCGGTCCCCGATAATCAGCTCTCGCTGACCTCGTCCGATCGGGGTCATGGCGTCGATCGCCTTGATACCGGTCTGCAGCGGTTCTCCCACGGGCTGGCGCCCCATGATGCCGGGAGCCTGAATCTCCATCCGGCGCTCGGTAGAACCCACCAAGGGTCCGCGGCCGTCGATGGGGGTACCGAGAGCGTTGACGACTCGTCCGATGAGGGCGTCACCCACCGGGACCGACAGAATCCGTCCGGTCGAGCGCACCACCTGCTCTTCTTCAATTCCGTCCACCAAACCGAGGACCACACATCCGATGGTCTCCTCGTCCAAGTTCATGGCGAGCCCGACGGTCCCGTCTTCAAACTCGAGCAACTCGTTGACCTTCGCCGACGGCAGACCGGAGACGCGAGCAATCCCGTCACCCACCTCCACCACACGACCCACCTGTTCGGCGGAGACCGCCGGATTGAAATCGCTGACGTGGTGACGCAGCGCCTCGGTGATATCGCTCGCACTGATGTTGAGCTCAGTCATCTCAGTTTCCTTCTTGATAGTCGTTCTCGGTGAGAGAGGTTTCGTAGTAGTGACCGCCGGTCACTACGTCGTGGAGCGCCGCGAGGCGTCCGCGCATCGAGGCGTCGAGGCGTAGGTCGCCCACTTCGACCACGACTCCGCTCAGTAGTTCGGGCTCGAGGACCACCTGTAGGTCCACGGGAGAACCCGTCAGACTCGAGAGAGAGTCGCGCAACTCGTCTTCGGCCGGTCCGTCGAGGGGCAGTGCCGCGTGTACTCGAGCGACTCGCCAGTCGTGAGCTCGGGCTACGTAGTCGACGAGGTAGTCGAGGGTGCCTACGACGTCTCGAGGACGCCCGCCCTCCACCACGTAGCGCGCCAGCAGCAACGACGGATCACTGACGCGTCCGTCGAGAAGTTGGTTGACGAGACCGAGGCGCTGCTCAGCGGGAGCGTCACGGTCGAGGAGGATTCGACGCAACTCCACGTGAGACTCGACCACTCGGGCCCAGGCAAAGAGTTGGTCTTGGACCACGGTGAACTGATCGGTCGCCAGGGTGCTGAGGACCGCGTCGGCGTAGCCGGCCACTCGCCGGCGCGCCGCGAGCAGTCCCAACGCCTGGTGTTCGTAGACCCCGGTCTCGTGATGGACCAGAGCCCGCTGGGCAACCTCGCCAATAGCTGGCGCCACCTCTTGGGCGGGCGCGTGCTTCGCGGCGTAGACCGCGAGTCGACGAGTCGTGTCGGAGACCTTGTCGCGGAGCAGTTCTTCCACCACCGCCCCTCGAGCCACGCCGGTGAGTGAGGTGTCGGCGAGGACTCCCCGAAGCTCGGGCTGAGAAAGGATGGCCCGCTGCAACGACGCCAACTCGCGCGCCACGGAGGCGCGCTCGGGGGCGTCGAGAGAACCCAGGAGAGCAGCGGTGAATCCTTCGAGGGAGGGCAACATAACGGCTCGACTAACCCTTCTGGGCCTCGAGGTGGAGCGCGGCCACGGCCTCGCGCACGAGGTCCTGGTGGGCGTTTTGGTCGACCTCACGGCCGATCACCTTGGCGACGAGATCGAAGGTGATTTCACCAATACGGGCCGACGCTTCGTCGATGGCTCGCTGACGAGCCGCTCGAACCTCGTCCTGAGCCGCGGCGACAATACGCTCAAACTCCTCTTGGCCTCGTCCCCCGGCCTCCGACTTCACCTGTTCGGCGAGTGTCTGGGCGGACTGAACAATCTCTCGCGCGTGCTCACGAGCTTCGTGCAAGAGTCGAGCCCGCTCGTCCTCCGCCGCCGCGGCCGCCGCTCGAGCCTCGTCGGCGGCCAGCAGCGCCGTGCGAATCTTCTCCTGTCGAGCCTCAATGGACTTGTTCAAGACGGGCAGAACGTACTTGGTCACGAAGAACAAGATGATGACCACAACGGCCAGCTCAACGAAGAACGTGCCGTTGGGGAGAAGAAAGATAGAACCTGTCATGGAAGAGACCTTCTGTTGGAGGGACCGACCGGGCGCCTCGACGTCACTGTCCTAGTTGGACTTGAAGACGTAGACGAACACCACCATGAACAGCAGGTTGATGAAGTACATCGCTTCCGCGAGGCCCACCGTCAAGAAGAAGTACGTACGGGCCTTGTTCTCGATCTCGGGCTGACGGGCGATTGCCGCGATGGTCTGCGACCCCGCTAGACCGTCACCGATGGCCGCGCCGATGGCGCCGCCGCCGAGGGCCAGTCCGCCACCGATGAGGGCGCCCGCGTTGCGAACGGCACTCGCGATGTCGTTGGGATTGGTTGCCATGTTGCTCTTTCCTCCTGGGTTGATTTAGTGAGAGGCCGTGACCGCGTCATGGCTCTCGTCGTGGCTCGTCGCCATGCCGAAGTAGAGAACCGCGAGCAGCATAAAAATGTACGCCTGAATAAGTCCGATGACGGCGTCGAAGGGCTTCCAGATGATCTCGCCGAAGGGAACGACGTAGATCGGGAGGAGAGTGGTCATGACGGCCACCATGAGTCCACCCGAGAAGAGGTTGCCGAAGAGTCGAAAAGTCAGGGTGATGGGCTTCGTGATCTCTTCGATGATGTTGATCGGGAGCATCGCGGCGTAGGGCTGGGAGTAGTGCTTCAGGTACCCCGAAATCCGGCGGGCCCGAATCGACTCGACGTGGACCCAGACAATGACCAGAGCGGCCATCGCCAGAGGAAGATTGATGTCACTGGTCGGGGCCGGCAGAATCTCACCGGACTGTCCCGGGTGCATCGCGGTCGGAAAAAAGCCGAGCCAGTTCGCGATGAGGATGAAGAGAAAGAGGGTGACCCCGAGCGGTACGAAACGCTTTCCGCGCTCGCCCATCGCCGAGGTGGCGAGGTCGGTGACCATCCCGACGATCATCTCCCAGACCACCTGAATCTTCGAGGGGACGCCGTCGGTGGCGGTCGAGGTCATACGCAGGGCGAAAAAGACGAAGATGAGCGCGGTCACCAGAGTCGACAGGACGATGTCTCCGTCGATGGCAAGTCCCAGGACGTGAATCGTGGGGTGTACCCCCACCTCGATCGTCTTGACCGCGAACAGCATCTAGTCCAAACCCCTCTGATTCGCCACGACGCCGTAGACGTTGATGACGAAAACCACGTAGTAAATGATGAGCCCTGTCACAATACCTAAGCCCAGAGCCCTACTCAGAAAAAGCGCCCCAAAAACTAAAAGTGTCACGATCCCCAAGCGGCCAATCACCTTAGGACGCAGTTGACGTCGTAGTGCCTTCACGTTCGGGTCAACATCACCCGAGACCCGCACCTCCATCGCGGCGATCTGCTTGTCGGTTTGGCGAAGATTGAGAATGGCGAGGACGACCCCGAGGGCCTCACCCAGTCCGGCCAGGGGGGATATCAGGACGGCCACGACGAATCCCACCGTGCCGAGGACGAGGGCGGACCAGACGGTTCGGCGCAGCAGGCGGGGCAGCGCGGTGGGAGCGAGGTCGTCGAGCATCTTTCCTAGAGAAAACGCCGGATTTGCTGGATAATGCTCACCACGGCGGCTACGAAGCCTAACACGAGTCCCACCAGAAGTCCCACGGGTGAAGAATGTTCAGCCGAGTCGAACCATACTCCGAGGCCCACTCCGGCGCCCACACTGATCGCCGCCGTGAGGCCCATCGCGGCGAAAGCCGCGGGAGCAGAAAGAGACGCTGACGGTGACTCCGAGCCCTCCCCCGATCCCGACTCCGGGTCCGGCGAGGGTGGCTCGGGAGGGTTCACCGACGCGCCTCCTCCTCGTAACGTCGCGCCTCCTGGCGCCGAGCCCGAGTGAGGAGTGGGCTAGACCAGGTAAAGAGTCCCGCCAGGAGAACCGCCACCACGAGGGGAAGAAACACGTCGGTGCGCGGGTAGAAGAGTGGGAAGAGTACGAAACCGCACAGCAACGCCGTCCACAGCCAGAGGATCACCACGGTCCGTCCGTGTCCGTGGCCGAGACGCATCAGTCGATGGTGGATATGGTTCTTGTCCGGCGTGTGAAATCCCTGACCCGACGCCGTGCGCCGCACGAAGGCCCAGATGGCGTCCGTCAGCGGCACGCCCAAGATAAAGACGGGAATGAGTAGGGGGGCGAAGAAGAAGAAGGTCACCCCGCTGGCGGGGGGCGTGCGCCCCCCAATGACCATCGTCGAGGCACTCATCAAGAGACCCAACATCAACGATCCCGCGTCTCCCATGAAGAGTTTGGCCGGATGAACGTTGTCACGAAGAAATCCCATACAGATCCCGAACGCCACGGCGGCGATCAGGGGTCCGACGTTGGTCGCCGGAAGCAGGCCCAGCTCCTCCAGGCGTATCCCGTAGACGCAGAGAGTTCCCGAGGCGATGGCCACGATGCCCCCCGCCAACCCGTCGAGGCCGTCGATCAAGTTGATCGCGTTCGAGAGGGCAAAGACCCAGACCGCGGTCACAATGGGCAAAATCGAGGGTCCGAGAACGATGAACCCGGCGAAGGGAAGTTTGAGCTGGTACATCGTGCACCCGGAGAAGTAGAGAATCGACGAGGCCAGTACCTGGCCCGCCACCTTGGCGGGGGCGCTCATCTCCCGGTAGTCGTCCACGACCCCGACGACGAACATCACCCCCGCGGCGAGGATGACCCCGAAGGTTTCGTGGGATGAGTTGATAACCGCGCGACTGACCGGCAAGATCTCGGCGACCAGGAACGATGCGCTCAGTCCGAAGAACATCGCCGCCCCTCCCCCGTAGGGGGTGACTACCTGGTGCACCTTGCGCTCGTCGGGCTGAGCCGAGTAGTTGAGGGCGAGAGCGAAACGTCGGGCCAGCGGGTTAGCCACCAAGGTCACGAGACAGCCCACGAGGGCGATAATCCCGTACGTCCCCAGTGACTGCACGGGACGCTACTTCGTGAAGGTGGCGTACGGGTTGAAACGCCCGCAGAGTTCGGCGACCTCACCGTGGACCCCGGCCACCGAGGACTCGTCGTCTCGGTGCCGCAGGGTCCGCGCCATCAAGGAGGCAATCTGGGCGAACTCGTCGGGTCCCATGCCCGCCGTCGTCTGGGCCGCGGTCCCCACGCGCAGGCCCGACGTAATAAAGGGACTGCGCGGGTCGTCGGGAATCTGATTGCGGTTCGTAGTGATACCGGCTCGGTCGAGCACCTCCTGGGCCACCTTGCCCGTGAGGTCGTCGTCGAAGGTTCGCAGATCGAGGATCACCATATGGTTATCTGTTCCTCCGGACACGCACCGGAAACCCTCCGCCGATAGAGCGTTCGCGAAGGCTCTCGCGTTAGTCACGACCGCGTCGGTGTAGTCGGCGAAGGCGGGCAGTGCCGCTTCCCGGAACGCCACGGCCTTGGCGGCCACCGCGTGTTCGAGAGGACCACCCTGTTGACCAGGAAAGACTGAAGAATCGATCGCCTTAGCGTGCTCCTCTCGACACAAAATGGCGCCACCACGGGGCCCTCGAAGGGTCTTGTGGGTGGTGAAGGTCACGACGTCGGCGTAGGGCACCGGGTTCGGGTGAGAACCCCCGGCGATGAGCCCCGCTACGTGGGCGGAGTCAAACATCAAGAGGGCTCCGATTTCGTCGGCAATCTCTCGAAAGGGTGCCGGGTCAATCCGTCGGGCGTAGGCGGTCGCGCCGGCGACGATCAACTTTGGCCGGTGCTCGAGGGCGAGCCGGCGGACATGATCGAAGTCGATGAGCTCACCGGGAGACTCCGGATTGTCGTCTCGTGGGGTGACCCCGTAGGACACAAAGTTAAAGAAGGTCGAGGTGATCGAGGCCGGCGAACCGTGTGTGAGGTGTCCCCCCTGGTCCAGGCGCATTGCGAGAATGGTGTCCCCGGGCTGGAGTAGGGCGAGGTAGACCGCCAGATTCGCGTTCGCTCCCGAGTGGGGCTGTACGTTGGCGTGGTCCGCTCCAAACAGGGCCGTCAGACGGCGCCGGGCCAGATCCTCGACCTCGTCGACGATCTGGTTACCTCCGTAGTAGCGACGACCGGGGTAGCCCTCGGAGTACTTATTCGTGAGAATCGATCCCGTCGCCGCCATCACTGCGGGCGAGGCGAAGTTCTCACTGGCGATTAACTGCAACGTGGTGGTCTGGCGAACCCACTCCTGTCGGAGCAGGTCGGCGACCTCCTCGTCACGTGTCAAATAGTCGTCGAACGGTGATGACGTCATCGTTCAGTCTCCCCTCATCGATTCCTAGTTTTCGTCGAGTTGAGCGATCTTGGCGATTCGCCCCTCGTGTCGGCCCCCTTGCGGGGTGGCGGCCAACCACGCCGCGAGCGCCTCTTCGGCGACCGACAGACCGGTCAAGCGAGAGCCCAGACATAGAACATTCGCGTGGTTATGTTCACGAGCGAGGTGGGCCGAGGTCACGTCGTGGACGACCGCCGCACGAACCCCGGGCACCTTGTTCGCGGCAATCGAAATACCGATCCCCGACCCGCATACGGCGACGCCGAGTTCACACTCTCCACCGACCACGGCCCGACCCACCGCTGCGCCAAAGTCGGGGTAGTCCACGGACTCCTCGGCACTGGTCGTGCCGAGGTCGACGACGTCGTAGCCCCAGCCAGTGAGCACGGTCACTAGGTGAGCCTTGAGCGCGTATCCGGCGTGATCCGCGCCGAGAGCAATCTTCACGCCGTTGAGCCTACCGGGCCGGCGTCTCGTCGAGCGGTGGGCCAAGGATCTCTTCAATGAGCTCGGGGGGGACTCCCCCGACCCGACGCACTCGCCACTCGGCTCCAACTAACTCGATCACGGTCGAGACCTGGCCCCCACACCGACCCCCGTCGAGCACCCCGGCGAGAGAGGTCCCGGCGAAGATTTCTAAAACCTCTTCCGCCGACCGGGCCGGCGCCTCTCCGTGTCGGTTCGCACTCGTCACCGCGAGGGGGCCGCTTCGGGCCAGTAGGTCGAGGGTGGCCCGGTTGGCCGGTTGACGCCAGCCCACCGTCGAGCGGGCCCCCACCCGTCGAGCGAGTTCCTCGGGCGCGGGAGTGGCGATCGTGAGGGCCCCCGGCCAAAAGATTTTCGCCAATCGGTCCGCTTCCTCGGGCCAGGCGGCTCCCGTCTCGAGAATCTGATCGGGGGAAGCCACGAGAACCGGAAGGGCCACGTCCGACGGGCGCTGCTTGAGGTCGAAGATGGTCGACACCGCCCGAGAGTCTTCCCAGTACGCCGCCAGACCGTAGACCGTATCGGTGGGCAACGCCACCACCAAACCCGTCGCGAGCACGTCACCGGCCTCCGTCACCGATAGACGTCGACTCACGGCCACCTCCCGTGCGCGACCCGAGGTAGTCCCCCGAGATCGACGTCGTCCTTTACCTCCACGAATCCGACGTCGAAGAGTCTCCGCGTGACGTCAGACGACTGGCGAGCGCCGTGTTCGAGAACCAGGCTTCCCCCGGAGCGAAGCCACCGGGGAGCCCCGTCGATGATGGACGCGAGGTCGTCGAACGCCTCCACCCCGTCACGCGGCGGCGCCACGAGCGCCCCCAGAGGTTCGTGCGCCAACTCGGGTTGAGCCCCGGCGAGGTCCTCAGAACTGACGTAGGGAGGATTGGAGACGATGAGATCGACTCGCCCTTCGAGGGAGATATCGACGTCGTCGTACCACGACGAGTGCAGGAACGACACCGTGGAGAGCCCGTGGCGCCTAGCGTTACGTCGAGCGACGTCTAACGCCTCGATCGACTCGTCGACCGCGATGACTCGGGCGGCGATGCCCCTTTCGCCTAACTCCCTCGCGAGCGACAAGCCAATGGCCCCGCTACCACACCCCAGGTCGAGGATCAGGGGGTTACGCGCGTCCCCGTGGGCGAGTTGGGCGAGGGCGATATCCACGAGTTCTTCCGTCTCGGGTCGAGGAATCAGGACCCGCGAGTCGACGTCGAGATCAAGAGTACGAAACGGCCAGTGGCCCATGATGTACTGGAGGGGTTCGCCAGAGAGTCGTCGAGTAGCCGCGACTTCGAGTGCGCTCCACGCATCGAGATCCGAACCTACCAAGAACTCTTCGACGAGCCAGCGAGCTTCGTGACGCGACACCCCGAGGGCCGCTAAACGCTCGAGGGCCTCAGCCCTAACGTCCGTCACTCTGAGCGAGCTGACGCGTCCGCTGTTCGGCTAGGAGGGCGTCGATGAAGGGGTCCAATTCACCCGCCAAAACCTGATCCAGGGTGTACGCGGTGAGATTAATCCGGTGGTCCGTCACCCGGCTCTCTTTGAAGTTATAGGTGCGAATCTTCTCACTACGGCCCCCGCTGCCGAGTTGGCTCCGCTTCAGGTCCCCGATTTCGGCGTTCTGGGCGTTCTGGGCGGCCTGAAGGAGACGCGAACGCAACACGACCATCGCCTTCGCCCGGTTCTGAATCTGACTTCGGTCATCTTGCATCGAGACCACGATGCCCGAAGGCAGGTGGGTAATGCGCACCGCCGAGTCGGTCGTATTCACGTGCTGGCCGCCCGCTCCAGAGGAGCGGTAGACGTCAATTTTGAGATCACCCGGGTCGATGTCGACGTCCACGTCTTCGGCTTCGGGGAGGACCGAGACGGTAGCTGACGAGGTGTGAACTCGCCCCTTCGCCTCGGTCACGGGAACTCGCTGAACGCGGTGGACTCCAGCTTCGTGGGCCAAACGACTCCAGGCGTCATCGCCCTTCACGAGGAAGGTCACTTCGTCCAATCCCCCTTGGTCGGACTCGCGTTCTTCCACGACCTCGAGTTTCCAGCCCCGCAACTGGCTGTAGCGCCGGTACATTTCGGCCAAGTCGGCGGCGAAGAGATTGGCCTCTTCTCCCCCTTCGGCTCCTCTAATCTCCAAGAGAACGTTGCGTCCTTCATTAGGGTCGCGCGGTAGCAACAGGGTCTCCAGGCGCTCTTCGAGGCCGGGAATCCGGGCCTCAATGGCGTTGGCCTCCTCGCGCCACATCTCCCTCTCATCCCCAGCGGACTCGGTCAACATCTCTCGCGCGGTGTCGAAGTCACGACGCGCCGACTTCAACTCGTTCCACGCGGTGGTGATTTCGGCCAGCTGCTTATGGCGCCGAGAGAGATCCCGCAAACGGGTCAGGTCCGTGGCGACGTCGGGAGCGGCGAGAGCCGCCTCAATCCCACGTAACTCCTCTTCGAGGGAGGTGAGGGTTTCGTCCAGTGAACGCACGGCGAGGGCTCCGGCTTACGCCTTGGGGCCGCGCGCCTTGGTCGACTTCTGGGCGTAACGACGCTGGAAGCGCTCCACGCGGCCTCCGGTGTCCACCAACTTCTGCTTACCGGTGTAGAAGGGGTGGCACTCGTTACAGAGTTCCACGCTGATCGAGGCCTTCGTAGAACGCGTCGTGAAGGTGTTCCCACACGAGCACGTGACGGAGGCGTCGACGTAGTTCGGGTGAATGTCGGTCTTCATGAGGCTCCTTCGGTGCGGTCAAACATTCTAGCGGAACATCAACTGGTCGGTGCCGGGCCCCTGGCGATCTCGGCGAGGAACTCGTCGTTAGACCGGGTCGACTTCAATTTATCGATGAGAAGTTCGAGGCCCGCGGCCTCTCGTCCCTCGTTGGACAAGCCGTTGAGCACTCGACGCAAACGCCACACCTGAGGCAGTGCCTCGCGAGCGAAGAGGAGTTCCTCGTGGCGTGTGGACGAGGCGTTCACGTCAATCGCCGGGAAGAGTCGGCGTTCCGCCAAGCGACGGTCCAACTTCAGCTCCATATTTCCGGTCCCCTTGAACTCTTCGAAGATGACTTCGTCCATCTTCGATCCGGTTTCCACGAGGGCCGAGGCGAGGATCGTGAGCGATCCCCCCTCTTCGATGTTGCGCGCCGCTCCAAAGAACTTCTTCGGGGGGTAGAGGGCCCCGGAGTCGACACCACCCGACATGATTCGTCCCGTAGCCGGTGCGGCCAGGTTGTACGCGCGGGCCAAACGGGTAATTCCGTCGAGGATGATGACCACGTCGCGACCCTGCTCGACCAGTCGCTTCGCTCGCTCAATCACGAGTTCGGCGGCGTGGGTGTGCTCCTCAGCCGGGCGATCAAAGGTGGAGGCCACCACCTCTCCCGATACGGAGCGCCGCATATCGGTCACTTCTTCGGGTCGTTCGTCCACGAGCAGAACAATCAGGTGAACTTCCGGATTATTCGCCTCGATGGACTGCGCGATCTGCTTCATGATCGTCGTCTTACCGGCCTTCGGAGGCGACACGATGAGCCCTCGCTGCCCCTTACCAATTGGCGCCAGCAGATCCACGATGCGCGGAGTCAACTCACTCTTAGTGTCGGACTCGAGACGAAGCTTCTCGTCGGGAAATAGTGGGGTGAGATCTTCAAATCGGGGCCGCATCTTCGCGATCTCCGGGTCGAAACCGGCCACCGTATCTACTCGCAGGAGTGCCGGGTACTTCTCGTTGGAGGCGGCGGGCCGGAAGGCCCCCTTCACGCTATCACCCTTGCGCAGATTAAATCGGCGCACAGTATTGATCGAGACGTACACGTCAGAGGGGGACGCGTGGTAGCCGCGGGCCCGCAAGAATCCGTACCCGTCATCACGAAGATCCAGCAGACCCTCGACCTCAATCAAGTCTCCGGAGTAGGGCTGATCGGCGTTGGGCAGGGCCTCGGCAAAACGTTCGCGACCGTTACGGTTTCGGCGATTTCGGCTCTTACGACCGTTTGAGTCGTTGGCGAAGTCACGATTCTGACGTCCTCCGTTGGTCGGGGTCGGACGTGAGGGGCGCTCCGAGTTGCCCCTCTCGTCGCGGGACTCCTCCGTGGCCGGCGCCGCCGACGGGGCGGGAGTCGACTGCTCGACGGGGGTCGGCACTGTGGCGGGGGCCTTCGCGGGCGCCGGTGCGGCTTCCGCGGCGAACTCTTCAATCAGTGAGTCGAAGTCGTCGGGCGGCGTCGCGACCGTTCGGCGAGACCTCACCGCACGAGACGGCTTGGCGCTGGGGGCCGAGGTCGCAGATCCACCTCCCGCGACTGCGGAAATGGAGTCAATGAGGGCGGCTTTCGTGGCGCGAGCGGGAATGGCCGCTCCCACCGCGGTAGCCATCGCCACCAGATCCTCACGGGTTTTACCCTGGAGAGACTCGCGGTTAACTGTCGGCTGAGTCGACATGAATGTCCTTTCTCACCTCTCGAACCAAGAACTAACGAGAAGCAAAGAGAAATCGAAGGGAATCACGGGGAAGTCATTCCCTCGCCGGCAGATGGCCTAGCGTCGTGACGTTGTCAGTGTAGCCGCCCGCCACCCAGTCGTGAGCGACCCTAGGAAAGTTCGTGGAGGAGGGCGCTCAGCGTGGCGTCCACCACCATCGGCAGGGCAGTCGTGGAGACCGCTGTGTCGGGGTCCTTCAGCCCGTTACCGGTTAGCACGCAGACGACCGTCGAACCCTCGGGGACCCCGTACTTCATAATTCCCGCGACCGACGCGGCGGAGGCCGGCTCGCAGAAAACCGACTCGTAGCGAGCGACGTACCGGTAGGCCTCGACAATCTCTTCGTCCGTCACCGAGCGAATGTCACCGAGCGACTCGTGAATCACTTCGAGGGCGGGAACCCAACTCGCCGGGTTGCCGATGCGAATCGCGGTCGCGATGGTTTCGGGGTGAGTCACCGGATGACCCAGAACGATGGGGGCCGCTCCGGCGGCCTGGAATCCCCACATACGGGGCAGAGTCGAGGCGCGTCCGGACTCGTGGTATTGAAGAAAGCCCCGCCAGTACGCGGTGATGTTGCCCGCGTTACCCACGGGAATCGACAAGATATCCGGAGCCCGACCGAGTACGTCGACGATTTCGAAAGCCCCCGTCTTTTGTCCCTCAATGCGGTCGGGGTTGATCGAGTTCACAATCGTGATCGGAACGTGTTGGGTCAACTCCCGAGCGAGGTCGAGAGCCTGATCGAAGTTGCCCCGAATCTGGAGAACCTTCGCCCCGTAGACAATGGCCTGGGCCAACTTACCGATGGCGATTTTTCCCTCGGGTACGAGGACGACGCACCCCAAGCCGGCCTTCGCCGCGTAGGCCGCCGCCGCCGCGGAGGTATTACCGGTCGACCCACAGATGACGGTTTGAGCTCCCGCCGCCTTGGCCTTCGTCACCGCGTTAGTCATACCCCGATCCTTAAAGGACCCCGAAGGATTCAGTCCCTCGTTCTTCAGGTAGACATTCGCTCCGAGACGCTCCGATAAGCGATCAGCCCGCAGTAGCGGAGTGTTCCCCTCCTGGAGCGTCACGATCTCGGTCACTCCCTCGAGGTCCAACCACTCCCCGTACTCTCGCAAAAGGCCGTTCCATCCAGTCACCGAGATCCTCCGTCTACCACGCGAATACATGCCCCCACGCGCTCCACCGAGCTCAGTCGACCTAGGTCCGCCAACGTCGCGTTGACGTCTCGAGTCAGCGCTTCGTGAGTCACGAACGAGAGGCGAGCTTCGTGGGCAAATCCCGACTGTTCCATCGACTGGATAGACACGTCGTGGCTCCCGAAAACGCCGGCCACTTGGGCGAGCACGCCAGGTTCGTCCACCACGTCGAGAGAGACGTAGAACACACTGGACACGTCACCCTCGTCCACTGCGTAGAGCCGGTCATCGACCGTGAAGGGAAGGTCGTGGCGTCCAGCAACTCGGTTTCTCGCCGCGTGCAGTAGATCGCCGAGCACCGCGGTCGCGGTCGCTTCGCCGCCCGCCCCTCGACCGAGCCACATGAGCGGCCCACTCTTGTCGCCCTCGACGAAGACGGCGTTCATCGCCCCGTGCACCGCGGCCAGCGGGTGCGCGAGAGGAACGAGAGCCGGGTGGGTGCGGCGCGAGAGTCCGTGCTCACCCACTCGCTCCACCACGCCCAGCGCCTTGATCACGTAACCCGCACGACGGGCGAACTCCACGTCCACCAACCGCAGTCCGGAGATTCCCTCGCGCGAGATCTCCTCACCATCGAGAGCGGTCCCGATGGCGAGGGAGGCGAGGATCTGCACCTTGGCGGCGGCGTCGAATCCTTCGACGTCGGCGCGCGGATCGGATTCGGCGTAGCCGAGGGACTGAGCTTCTTCGAGAGCGGTGTGGTACTCAACTCCCCGCTCGGTCATGGCCGAGAGCACGAAGTTGGTTGTTCCGTTCACGATACCGATGACGCGGGAGATTCGTTCTCCGGCCAGCGATGTCCGAAGCGCCCGGATAATCGGTATCGCTCCCCCGACCGACGCCTCGTACATCAGGTCCGCCTGGTTCTCGTGGGCGAGCCGAGCGAGTTCGCTACCGCAGAGCGCCATGAGGGCCTTATTGGCCGTCACGAAAGACGCTCCTCGTCCGAGTGTGGTCTCGGCCACCCGACGCGCCGCGCCTACTCCGCCAATAAGTTCCACGACGATGTCGACGTCCGCTCGCGCCGCGAGAGCAATGGGGTCGTCGCACAGCAACTCGCGCGGGACGCCGGGTCGGTGGGCCGACACGTCTCGAACGGCGACGCCCACAATTTCGAGAGTGGCGGTAGCGGCGTCCTCGAGAGCAATGCGC
>JABEUS010000057.1 GCA_013044285.1 Acidimicrobiaceae bacterium | reverse complement strand
CGGCCCTCTCGGTCGCGGCCGACCCCGATCTACGTTCCCAACTCCTTGGAGGTCACTAATGGTTCTCGAACACGCCTGGATTCAAGTCGGGGTCGGAGGGGAGGGGGCCTACACCGCGGCCGTCGCCGAGGCGCGCCCGATCATCGAGGGAGCCCCGGGCTGTCAGGGCCTCGAACTACGTCAACAAATCGAAGACCCCACTCGTTTTGTTCTCCTCGTCACCTGGGACTCGGTCGACGCCCACATGGACTTTCGCGCCTCGGAGGCCTTCGAACAGTGGCGCGACCTCACCCACCACCACTACGTGGCCCCGACGGAAGTGACCCACTTCAGCACTCCCCTGCCCCTCTCGTGAGCGGCGACTGGACTCTCGACCCCGACACCGTCGCGGCCCTCGAGGTACCCGAGACGAGTGATTTCTGGGACGTCCCCGGTTCCCGGCGTCTCGAGCGACTGGCCGGGGACGCGTCGCTCGCCACCCGCCGAGAAGATCCGGCGGTGCGCTGGCGCGATCTCTCCTTCGACGTAGCGGGACGGTCCATTCCGATTCGTCTCTACGAACCGGTCGAGCACCCGTCGCCCCGGGGAGCGGTCGCGTACTTTCACGGCGGCGGATTCGTCTTTGGCAACCTCGACAATGAGCACGACCGCCTCGTCACGTGGTGCCGAGACAGTGGGGCCCTCGTGATGTCGGTCGACTACCGTCGCGCCCCCGAGAACCCGTATCCGGCGGGCGTCGAGGACTGTCGAGAGAGCGTTCGCTGGATGCTCGAACACGCCGACGAACTCGGTATCGACCCGAACCGGTGGTGCGTCGGTGGAGCGAGCGCCGGGGGAGCCCTCGCCGCCGCCGTCGCTCAGTGGGCCCGCGACCACGTGAGCCCCCCACCCGTGGCCCAAATCTTGCTGTACCCCGTGCTCGACGATCGAGCAACTGAGGGCTCTACTCGGACCTACTTCGAGGGTCTCGGTTGGGACGGACGCCGAGTGGAGAAGATGTGGGAGCTCTACCTCCAAGGCACTCCGGCTGACCCCGGAGCGGCCCCGGCGCGCGAGGAGTATCTCGCGGGACTGGCCCCGGCCTACGTGTTGGTCTGTGAGCACGATCCCCTGCGCGACGAGGCTCTCGACTACGCTCGCCGCCTCAGTGACTCCGGCGTTGAGGTTGAACTTCACGTCCTACCCCGCGCCTACCACGCCGTCGACGTCATCGCTCCCGAATCGGTTCTCGCGAGACGAGCGATGCGCGAACAGGGTGACGTTCTGCGACACTACGTGGGACCTCGTCGTTAGGCCGCGACGAGGTCGCTCTAGTGCTCGCCCCACACCCCGCGAAGGACGTCGGCCACTTCCCCGATCGTCGCCTCCGCCCGGTGAGCCTCACGAATAGCGTCGACGACGTTCGACGAACCGCGCGCGGCTCGATCCACGTCCTCTAAGGCACCGCGCAACCGGACGGCGTCTCGACGCGCTCGCATCTCACTCAAGCGCTGTACTTGACGTTGTTCTTCGAGGGGATCGTGGGGGAAGACCTCGGTCGACGAACTCGCCTCTTCCACGAAGGCGTTCACTCCGACGACGCGACGCTCACCACGTTCGATCTCGAGGGCGGCCTCGTAGGCGGCTCGCTCGATCTCACCCGCGACGAACCCCGACTCCACCGCGGCGACCGCCCCGCCGCGGGCGTCAATCTCCTCGAGGTATCCCCGAGCGCGACGCTCGAGTTCGTCGGTCAGGTACTCGACGTAGTAAGAGCCGGCTAACGGATCGACGCTCGCCGTGACTCCGGACTCGTAACCCAACACCTGCTGGGTCCGTAGCGCCAATTTGGCGGCCGCCTCGGTGGGTAGTCCCAGGGCCTCGTCGTAGCTGTTGGTGTGCAGGCTCTGCGTACCTCCGAGAACGGCGGCGAGGGCCTGCACGGTGACGCGGGCGACGTTGTTGAGGGGCTGTTGAGCCGTCAGGGTCGAACCCGCCGTCTGGGTGTGAAAGCGCAGCATCTGACTCTTCGGATTCGCTGATCCGAAACGGTCGCGCACGAGGTGGGCCCAGAGTCGACGAGCCGCTCGATACTTGGCCACCTCCTCGAAGAGGTTGTCGTGAGCGTTGAAGAAGAAGGAGAGCCGCGGAGCGACGTCGTCGACGGCGAGTCCCGCCGCCCGAGCCGCCTCGAGGTAGGCGACGCCGTGAGCCAGGGTGAAGGCGATCTCTTGCACCGCGGTCGAACCGGCTTCACGAATGTGGTAGCCCGACACCGAGATCGAGTTCCACTGGGGCACCTCTCTCGCGCAGTAGGCGAAGGTGTCCACGACCAGGCGCATCGAGGGACGGGGCGGGTAGATGTAGGTGCCGCGCGCCACGTACTCCTTCAAGATGTCGTTTTGGATGGTGCCGCGAATCTGGTCGCCACGGACGCCCTGTTCCTCGGCGACCAGTTGGTAGAGCACGAGGAGAGAGGCCGCGGTGGCGTTGATCGTCATTGAGGTCGAGACCGTGTCGAGGGG
>JABEUS010000056.1 GCA_013044285.1 Acidimicrobiaceae bacterium | reverse complement strand
TCCACCCACTGTTCGGGGGTCGGCCGCGCCGTCGTGACGACGCGCCACTGATCGGGCAGGCTCCGCAGTTCGTCCGGGGTTTGGACGAGGGCGAGTCCCCCCGAGGTTCGAATGGTTCGACTTAAAGCCTCGGGCCGAGGTCCCGAGAGTAGGCGCGTCGACTTTCGCCGGGCCACCAAGATCTCCTCGGCCCCGGGACTGAACCCGTCGGCGATGATCACGTCAGCCTGGGGTCCGGCCGCGACGGCTCGGGCCAGGTCTTCGTCCACGACTCCTCCGAGCGCGACCACTCCCCCGAAGGCACTCATGGGATCGGCCTCGAGAGCCGCCTCGTACGCGCCGGCGAGGGTCTCGGCGAGGGCCGCTCCCGACGCGTTGGCGTGCTTGATGATGGCGGCACTCGCCCGTCCCGGGTGCTCCTGGGCGAGTTCTTCGACCAGCCGCCACGCCGCGTCGGCGTCGAACAGGTTGAGGTAGGACAAGGCGGCTCCACTGTGGTGCACCACGTGGTCCCACCACGACGACTGACCCACCAGGCGATAGCGCGCACCCCGTTGGTGGGGATTCTCGCCGTAGCGCAACGTCTCGGCTCGCTCGAGAGTCAGGTGAAGCGTCGCGGGAAGATCGTCGTCGTCCGAACGGGTACCGAGCGCGCCCCCGCGGTCCATCCAGGCCACAATCTGGGCGTCGTAAGCGGCGGTCGCGGCGAAGGCCCCGCGAGCGAGGTGGTGGCGAGTGTCGTCGGAGAGTCCACCGTGCGCACTCAACTCCTCGAGCACGGCTCCGTACTGATCGGGGGAGGTCACCACACCGACGTGGTGGTGATTCTTCGCCGCGGCGCGCACCATCGTGGGACCCCCCACGTCGATGAGATCAATCGAGGGATCGCTCGAGAAGGGGTAGAGGTTCACCACCACGAGGTCGATGGCCGAGATGTCGTGGTGCACGAGCGCCTCGAGGTGGGACTCCTTGTGACGATCGGCCAAAATCCCGCCGTGGATCCGCGGATGCAGCGTCTTCACCCGACCGTCGAGCATCTCGGGAAAGCCCGTGACCTCCGAGACGTCAACGTGAGCGACGCCCGCGGCCGCTAGAGCGAGTGAGGTGCCCCCCGACGCGATCAGGTCCCAGCCCAACTCGGTCAACCCCCGGGCGAACTCCACCACCCCGGTCTTGTCCCACACACTGATCAGCGCCTTCACGACGGCTCCTCTCCTACTTCGGCCACGGTGGCCACTGCGTCTCCGCGCGCGAGCGCCTCGAGGGCGCGTGTCACTACTCGGGGATATATCTCTCGCTCCACCCGCTTGATGCGTTCGTGCAGAGTGGCCTCGTCGTCATCCACCTCTACCGGCACCCTACGCTGCGCGAGAACCGGTCCGTCATCCAGGTGGGGCGTGGCGACGTGCACCGTGCAGCCCGTCTCGCTCACCCCGGCCGAGAGGGCTGCCGCCACGGCGTGCCAGCCCTTGAAGTCGGGGAGCAAACTCGGGTGGGTGTTGAGCACCCGACCGCCGAAGGTATCGAAGAACTCCCCGTCGAGGACGGTACCGAAGCCGGCCATCGCCACCAAGTCGACCGACAACTCCGCGAGTCGGGCCGCGAGGTGCTGACTGTAGGTTCGTCGATCGAACTCCCGACTAAATCCACCGAACCCATTGCGGTCCAGCAACTCGGCGGGTACTCCGGCGCTCGTGGCCACGTCGCGGGCTCGACACGGTCGATCCACCATCACGACCGCAATCGGCACGCCGGAGTCGAGGAACGCTTCGAGAAGCGTCCCCGACCCCGACGCCAGGAGAGCCAGCCGGGGCAACTACAGCGCCCGAACGATCTCGACCATCTTCTCGCCCGCTTCGGTGGGGTTCTGACAGACGTGAACACCCGCCGCCGCCAGAGCCTCCATCTTCGCCTGCGCGGTGCCTTTCGAACCCGAGATGATGGCGCCGGCGTGGCCCATCTTTCGTCCCGGAGGGGCCGTTACTCCGGCCACGTACGCGACCACGGGCTTGGTCATGTGGGCCTTGATCCACTCGGCCGCCCGTTCCTCCTCCGAGCCCCCGATCTCCCCGATCATCATGACGGCCTTGGTCTCGGAGTCCGCTTGGAACGCTTCGAGGCAGTCGATGAAGTTCGTCCCCGGGACCGGGTCTCCCCCGATGCCCACGCAGGTGGTCTGGCCAATACCCTGCTGGGAGAGTTCGTGGAGCGCTTGGTAGGTGAGCGTTCCCGAGCGTGACACGATTCCGACCGGTCCTCCGGGGAGGGCAATGTCACCGGAGGTGATACCGATGTTGCACTTTCCCGGGCTGATGATGCCCGGGCAGTTCGGACCGAGCAGGCGGACCCCCGGAAACTCTTCGACCAGCCGGTTGTAGGTACGAGCTTCGTCGTGGGCCGGAATACCCTCGGTGATGCTCACGATGAAGGTGATTCCGCCCTCGGCCGCTTCCATAATGGCGTCGGCGGCGAACTTCGGGGGGACGACGACGAAAGAGGCACTCGCCCCGGTCGCCTCGACCGCTTCCTTCACCGAGTTAAAGACCGGGATGCCGTCGACGTCGGTGCCCCCCTTACCGGGAGTCACCCCGCCCACGACCAGCGTTCCGTAGTCCCGGTTACGCAGTCCGTGAAAGCGACCCTGACCTCCGGTGAGTCCCTGAACGATGACCTTGGTGTTTTCGTCTACAAAAATGCTCATGATTCTCCTTGGGGCGTTACGCGTGGGCCAGGCCCACCGCGCGGCGCGCGGCGTCCAGCATGGTGGGTTCAGTAATCAGGGTGTCGCTCAAGTGGTCGGCGAGGATTGCTCGGCCCTCCACCGCGTTCGTGCCGTCGAGTCGCAGCACGATCGGGGACGTGATCTCCACGCGAGCGAGAGCGTCGAGGACACCACGGGCGACTTCGTCCACTCGGGTGATTCCCCCGAAAATGTTCACGAAGATCGACTTCACCTTGGGGTCGGAGTTAATGACCTCCAGGGCGGCGGCCATGACGTCCGCGTTGGCTCCGCCTCCAATGTCGAGGAAGTTCGCGGCCGAACCGCCCACTTGGTTCACCACGTCGAGAGTCGACATGGCGAGCCCGGCCCCGTTGGCGATGATGCCTACGGTGCCGTCGAGTCCGATGTAGTTCAGGCCCTTCTCCTTAGCCAACTTCTCGCGCGGGTCCTCGGTCTCGGTCGCCCGGTACTCCTCCCACTCGGGGTGGCGATAGGCGGCGTTGTCGTCGAGGGTCACCTTGGCGTCGAGGGCGTGCACGGTGCCCTCCGGCGTCAAGATCAGGGGATTAATCTCCGCCAGGTCGCAGTCACCCTCGGTGTAGCAGGCGTAGAGCTGAACGAGCAGATCGGCGGCTTGGGAGCGCGCGGCCTCGTCGAGATTGGCTTCGGCGACCCAGCGACGCGCGGTCGCGAGGTCGAGCCCGGTCACCGGATCGATCGACAGGAACGCGATCGCCTCGGGGTTCTCTTCGGCGACGTGTTCAATCTCCACGCCACCTTCTGCACTCAACATTCCTAAGTGAACCTTGTTCGGACGGTCCAGGGTGAAAGAGGCGTAGTACTCCTTCGCAATATCGCTGGCCCGCTCGACCCACAGTCGCTTGACCACGTGACCCTTGATATCGAGACCGAGGATGTTGCCCGCGTGTAGGCGGACTTCGTCGGCGTCGTTCGCGAGCTTCACGCCACCGGCCTTGCCCCGACCTCCCACCTTGACCTGGGCCTTCACGACCACCGGATAACCCACTCGCTCGGCGACCGCCAGAGCCTCCTCGACCGTGTCCGCCACGTCACCGGGCGAGACGGCGATACCGAATCGCGCGAAGTACTGCTTTCCCTGATACTCGAACAGATCCATCCGTACTCTCTTTCTTTGGGGCTGGGGGTACTACGACTCGTCGCGCTGGTCCAACGTCTCTTCGAGCCAGCGATCGATCTCACCGAGTGATGAACCGGGGGTGAACACGTGGGCGACTCCCAGGGCGAGGAGGGCGTCGCGATCGGGGTCGGGAATGATGCCCCCCACCACGACGACCACGTCGTCACGTCCGGCGACGGAGAGTCGCTCGAGAATCTGGGGAACGAGGGTCATGTGCGCCCCCGAGAGCAGGGAGAGGCCGAGCGCGTCAGCGTCCTCACTCACGACCGCGGCGACAATCTCGTCGACCGTGCGGTGAAGTCCCGTGTAAATCACTTCAAAGCCGGCGTCGCGCAGAGAGCGGGCAATAACTTTCGCCCCTCGGTCGTGGCCGTCGAGGCCGGGCTTGGCCACTACGACGCGATAGGGGCGCTTCACGGCTCCTCATCTTACGAGACACCGCAAGGGTGGTCCGGACGGGTGCCGAGTAGCCTGGATCAGCGTGGACACGCTACGCCAACGAGGGCCCTTTCGGGCGACGATATCGGCGATGCGACTACCCCAGTGGGTGAAGAACTCCCTCCTCTTCGTGGCCCCGGGAGCGTCCGGGCGCATCTTCCACTCCGACGTTCTGGGCCACACCGTGCTGGCCTTCCTCGCGTTCAGCCTGGTGGCGTCCGGTGTCTATCTCGTGAACGATCTTCTCGACGTGGAGGACGATCGCCGACACCCCACCAAGCGTTACCGCGCCATCGCTTCGGGACAGTTGCCGCCATTCTTCGCCCGTGGACTCGCCGTCGTCCTCTTCGTGGCTGGTTTCGTCATTCCCCTCGCTCTCACGCGCCCGGCGGGCTTCTACCTCGTCCTCGTGCTCTACGTAACCGAGTCGCTCGCGTACTCCCTCAAGGTGAAGACGGTGGCCGTCCTCGAGTTGGGATTCGTGGCGTCCGGCTTCTTTCTCCGCTCCTACGGCGGAGCCGTGGCCTCCCACATCCCGGTCTCCCAGTGGTTTCTCGTCGTCGTGACCTTCGGCGCACTCTTTCTCGTCATTGGTAAGCGTTCGGCCGAGTTGCGCCACGTGGGCACCGCCAACCGAGTGGTGTTAAAGGACTACACCCCAGAGTTCCTCCACTCAGCTCTCACGATGGCCGCCGGAGTGGTCGTCACGACCTACTGCCTCTGGGCCTTTGACACCTCCGCTACCGGGCTCTCCTCGGCCAAGCACGACATTCTCTGGATTCGTATCACCGTCGTTCCGGTCGTGATGGCGGTCCTCTTCATCGTGCGAGGAGCGGAGTCACCGGCGGGAGAGTCCCCCGAGGACCTTCTCCTCAAGAATCGCACCGTGCAGGTCCTCGCCCTCGTCTGGCTCTTCTTTCTCGCCTGGGGGACATACCTATGAACCGGCAACGACTCACCGGATGGGGTCGCACGGCCCCCTCCTACGCCCACGTGGTGCGTCCGAGTAGTGACGAAGAGGTCGCTCACTGGTTGGAGTCCTCCCCCGTGATCGCCCGCGGCCTCGGTCGCAGTTACGGTGACGCCGCTCAGGTCGGGGGTGGGGTGGTCCTCGACAACCGGGGGCTGCGCGGAATGGGGCCCATCAGTCCCGACGGGGTCGTCAGCGTAGGGGCCGGTCTCTCCCTCGACGAAGTCATCGCGAGCGCGCTGCCCCAGGGTTGGTTCGTGCCGGTCACGCCCGGTACTCGTCAAGTCTCCGTCGGGGGAGCCATCGCCGCCGACGTACACGGAAAAAACCATCATCGCGACGGCTCCTTCGGTGATCACGTCCTCGAGATGCATCTCGTGACCCCGACGGGCGAACGCACCGTCTCTCCCACTGTCGATCCCGACCTCTTCTGGGCCACTCTCGGTGGGATGGGTCTCACCGGAGTAGTCACTCGGGTCACCCTTCGACTCATGCGAGTGAGTACCGACCGAGTCCTCGTCGATACCGATCGATTCGACACCCTCGACGCCGTGATGTCGGCGATGGTCGAGGGCGACGATAGCTACCGATACTCGGTCGCGTGGGTGGACTGCATGACGCGGGGCCGCTCCATGGGTCGCGCGATCCTCACCCGGGGTGAACACGCCGAGAGCACGGAGTCCTCCCCCCTACTACGAGCTCCCCGCTCGGCCCTCCTCAAGGTCCCCTTTTCGGCTCCGCCCGGGCTACTCAACCCCCTCTCTATTCGACTCTTCAACGAGGCCTGGTTCCGCAAGGCGCCCCGCCAGCGACGTGAAGAGAGCCAGACCCTCGGGGCCTTCTTTCACCCTCTCGACGGCGTGGCCGATTGGAACCGACTCTACGGACCCCGAGGATTTGTGCAGTACCAGTTCGCCGTCTCCGACGCCCACGCCGACACCGTCGTGAAGGCGATTCACACGCTCTCCGAGTCCGGGGTACCGAGCTTCCTCGCGGTGCTCAAACGATTCGGACCAGGCAACTCCGGCCCCCTCTCGTTTCCGATGGCCGGTTGGACTCTCGCCCTCGATCTTCCCGTCGGGCCCGCACGCCTGCCCGGAGTACTCGACGATCTGGACGACCTGGTCGCCGACGCCGGCGGACGAATCTACCTCGCGAAAGACGCGCGACTCAGGCCGGAGCGACTCCGCGCGATGTACCCCCGCCTCGATCATTTTCTCGAGGTCAAGAACCGAGTCGACCCCGAGGGTCACCTCACGAGCGACCTCGCGCGACGATTGCTACTCAGTTAGGACACTGGACTATGGACAACGCCTTTTCCCAACCCCAGACCGTGGTCGTGCTCGGGGGATCCTCCGATATCGCCCGGGCCATCACCCGCAAACTCTGCGCCGAACGGACCCGCACCGTGGTACTGGCTGGTCGAGACGGGACGCTCCTCGAGCGCGCGGCCGAAGAGGCCCGGGACTTCGGGGCGACGAAGTGCCCCGTCGTCCTCTTTGACGCGACGGACCCCTTAGGGGCCGAAGCGGCCGTTGATCAGTGTTTCGAGGCGGCCGGGGGTCAGGTGGACCTCGTGATTGTCGCCGTCGGACTTCTCGGTAACCAGGAGAGGGATCAGGTTGACGTCGACGCCACCCTCGCCATGATGAACGTGAACTTCACCTGGCCGGTCGCCGCACTGACGAGAGTACGCACGCACCTCCTCGACCAGGGTCGGGGTCGAATTCTCGTGATTTCCTCCGTCGCCTCCGTCCGGGTGCGCGCGAGTGCCTACCTCTACGGCGGGGCCAAGGCCGGCCTCGATCGGCTCGCCGGCGCGCTCGCCGACTCCCTGCGCGGAACGGGAGTTCAACTCCAACTCCTACGCCCGGGGGTCGTTCGTACTCGCATGACCGAGGGACTCGCTCCGGCTCCCTTCACGACGGGCGTCAATGAGGTCGCCGACGTCGTGATGAAGGGGCTCGCCGACGGGCGCCCGGTGATCTGGTCACCGCCTCTTCTGCGCTACGTCTTCACCGCGCTGCGCCACCTACCCGGACCCCTCTGGCGAATGGTGATGGACCGCTAGATCCCGCTCTCGGGTCTAGCCCTGAGACCCCGTGGTCGACGTCGTAGGACGAAGGCTCATGGTGTAAAAGTCGCGGGTCCACCAGTTCGCGAAGTAGCGCCCCGGCGAACCGAGCATCGACTGGAGGAGGCTCGTTCCGTTGGCGCCACTGACCGGCTGTCCGAGTGGACCGGTGAAGTAGGAGTACTGGGTCCAGTCCACGTTGATGTCGAGTTGCATCGCCCGCACGGCGCCCGCTCGCACCAACGTGTCGGCGAGGTCCGCGATCGACAGAGCCGGCCCGCTCACGTAGACGAGGGCGCCGTCACGGGTGACTCCGAGTCCGGAGCGCCACACGTTGAAGGTACCTCCGAGAGTCTTGCCCCACGCGATCGCGTTGGGGTTATCTAACCCGGGAACCGGACGCCCCCCGTCGACGATGAGTTGCAGGTTCTGGCGCACCGAGGCGTAGTCGGCGAGGTGGGCCATGGTGAAGTCCCGTCCCCACTCACCGACCGTCAAGGTCCCGTTCTTCAGCACGACCGCCGAGGCGGCCCCGTTACGCAACGGAAGGACCATCTTTCCTTGGGTGTAGTAACCACCCTCGGCGTCGGCCATGCGAAAACCGGCGTTAAAAGCGGCGACGAGGGAGGTGGACGCGGAGGTCGAGATCGGTGCGGTGTAGGTGTAGGGGCCACCCCCGGGAACCGTTGAACCGGAGTAGAGCTGAGCCTTCAAAAGAGTGGGGTCCATCCAGGCCACACCGACCCAGTAGGAGGTGTGCACCTTGTCCGGTCGAACGTAGGTGACGTAGACCGCGGGAACGCCCTTCGAGGTGAAACGACCCACCGGACGCCATACGCCTTCGCCCGCGAGTTCAGGAGTCACCGGCGAGGTCATCCGGGTCGGGACGGGCAGGTGGGCGCCCGTCAACTTCACGTCCGCCGGGATCGTCGAACCAACTCCCAACTGGGTGAGCGAGGGCTTACCCCCCACCTTCGCGGGATTCAACTTGTTGTACTCGGCCTCGGCCCACGTGACGAAACCCCCGATACCGTGAGCCCGGCCCCACTCGGCCACCCGAGCCATCCAGGTCACCCCGAGGGAGGGGTTGTTCAGTGCCTGGACGAGGGTGATTCCGTAGAAACTAAAGACTCCGAAGGTCACGATGGCGAGCGCCACGAGGACGCGCCGGCGCCAGTAGACGTAGGGCGGAAGGCGACGAGATCTCACACCGCGCGGGGGCACGGAGTGAGACGGGACGCGCGAGGGGGTACGTAGCGACGACATGCTCTGTCCATTCTTCCATCCCCCGGCCGCGTCTCGTGCAGTGAGGGCCACATCTCGCTAAAACCGGGCTAAGGACTCGCTAAGAACCCCTCCGCGAGTCGCGCACACCCCCCAAGGGGCCGAAGCGCTAGGCCCGACGCAGGGGGGTGAGGGCGAGGAGCAACTCCTTCTTGCCCACGGCGTCGAAGACCACCGAGGCACGAGTTGTCGCCCCTTCTCCCTCGATGCGCAGCACAACGCCTCGACCGTACCGTTCGTGCACCACCACGTCCGCCGGGCGTAGACCGAGTTCTTCGGCCCCGGTCGAGCGCACCGGGGGGGCAGAACCAGCCCCGAAAGCTCGACCGCTCGCGAACTCCGAGCGGCGACCCTCAAAATACTGTTCGTCGTCGGCGCTGGGAAAGGCCGAGTGTCGAAGTGGGGCCTGCGTCGACACGTCGCGCAGGAGTTCTCGAGGTATTTCGGAGAGAAAGCGACTGGGAATCGCCTCCGTACGTCGCCCCCAGGCCGCCCTCGACCAGGCGTGGGTGAGGACCAGGTGGCGCATCGCCCGAGTGATCCCCACGTAACAGAGACGGCGCTCCTCTTCGAGTTCCGCCTCGTCACTGAGGGATCGCTGGTGGGGAAAGATGGTCTCTTCGAGCCCGGTCATCACCACAACGGGAAACTCCAGACCCTTGGCGACGTGGAGCGTCATCATGGAGACCGCCCCGGCATCGGGATCGAGCTGGTCGGAGTCAGCGACGAGAGCGGTTCGTTCGACGAACTCCTCCAACGAGTCGTACTGGGCGGCCGCCGAGGCCAACTCCCCCAGGTTGTCGAGACGGGACAACGCCTCATCTCCTCCCTCGGCGCGCAGAGCGTCACCCAGACCGGTCTCGTTCACGATGGCGTCGATCATTTCGCGCGGCGTGGCGTCGCGGGAGCGCTGGCGCAACGCGTCGAGAACGAAGGCGAGTTGGTGAACCCCAGAGAGGGCCCGGGCACCGAGCCCGGCCCCCCCGGCCGAGTGAATCGCCTCGGCGAAAGAGAGCCCCTCCGCCGCGGCGTAGGCGCCGAGTTTCGACTGCGCGGCGTCGCCCACCCCGCGCTTGGGCTCGTTAATCACCCGACGGGCCGAGGCTTCGTCGCGGGGGTTGACGACGAGGCGGGCGTACGCGAGGGCGATCTTCACTTCGCGACGGTCGTAGAAGCGCATACCGGAGATCAACCGGTGGGGAACCCCGGAACGAACGAGCTCTTCTTCGAGAACTCGAGACTGAGCGTTCGTTCGATAGAAGACCGCCATCTCGCTCCAGGAGTTCCCGCGCTCGCGGGCCCGGCGTAACTCGGTCACGACGTAGCGAGCCTCGTCGAACTCGTCACCCGCGCGATAGAGGGTCAGCGGATCTCCCGGTTCGCCCTCGGTGAAGAGTCGCTTCGCGTGGCGACTGGGATTCTTCGCAATCACCGCGTTCGCGGCGTCGAGGATGGTCTGAGTCGAACGAAAGTTCTGTTCGAGCAAGACAACCGTGGCGTCGGGAAATCGTTCTTCGAACTGGAGGATGTTCCGGACGTCGGCCGCACGGAACCGGTAGATCGACTGGTCGGAGTCACCCACCACACAGAGGTTGCGGTGCTCGGCGGCGAGCATCATGACGAGTTCGTTCTGGACCCCGTTGGTGTCCTGGAACTCGTCCACGAGGAGGTGTCGGAATCGTCGCTGGTAACTCTCGCGGACCGCGTCGTCGCGACGCAAGAGTTCGACGGCGTTCAAGAGGAGATCGTCGAAGTCCATGGCGTTGGCGCGACGGAGGGCGACGTCGTACAGCTCGTAGATCTGGGCCACGCGCCGGTGATTCGGGTTATCCCGGGACCCCGCCTCGGCGAAGCGCGCCGGGTTAAGCATCTCGTTCTTCGCCGCCGAAATCGCGCCCAGCACGCTGCGCGGAGTCAGCCGCTTGAGGTCAATATCGAGGTCCTTCATGATGCGCTCGACGACGCCTTGGGCGTCTCCGGTGTCGTAGATCGTAAAACCCCGGTCGTAACCGAGAACCGTCGAGTGAGCTCGCAACATTCTGAGGCACGCCGAGTGGAAGGTCGAGACCCACATCTCCCGAGCCTCCTCGCCGACCAACTCCACCACCCGGCGACGCATTTCGTCGGCCGCCTTGTTGGTGAAGGTGATCGCCATGACCTCCCAGGGTCGCGCGTCCCCCGACGCCAGTAGGTGGGCGATTCGTCGAGTGAGTACTCGAGTCTTACCCGATCCCGCGCCGGCGACGACGAGGAGTGGCCCCCCGCGCTGGCTTACCGCGCGAGCCTGTGGTTCGGTCAGGCCCTCGAGCAACGCGTCGGCGCCGAGACGTCCCCCGGACTCGTCGGCCCAGAGATCCTCGTCACGAAAGAGACGGCGACTCACTCCCATTCGATGGTGCCCGGAGGCTTAGAGGTCACGTCCAGGGCTACTCGATTCACCCCCGGGACCTCGCGAATCAATCGGTTGGCGATGGTCTCGACGAGATCGTAGGGCAGCCGGGCCCAGTCCGCCGTCATCGCGTCGTCACTCGTCACCGCCCGAATCACGATGGGGTAGGCGTAGGTACGTCCGTCCCCCATCACTCCGACGGTGCGCACCGCCGGGAGCACCGCGAAACTCTGCCACAGTTCTCGGTAGAGGCCGGCTTTCTTAATCTCGTCCACCACGACGTGGTCGGCCGCCCGCAAGATCTCCGCCCGTTCTCGAGTGACCTCTCCCACAATGCGCACCCCGAGTCCGGGACCGGGAAACGGCTGGCGCCAGACGATGTCGGAGGAGAGACCCAACTCTTCGCCCACCCGACGGACCTCGTCTTTGAAGAGATCCCGCAAGGGCTCAATCAAGTCGAAGGAGAGATCCTCCGGGAGTCCCCCGACGTTGTGGTGACTCTTAATCGTGGCCGCGTGACCGGAACCCGACTCGATCACGTCGGGGTAGAGGGTGCCCTGAACGAGGAAACGAGGGGCTTGTTCGTCGTGCGTGAGATCTCGGGCCACCGCCTCGAACTCGCGAATGAAGAGTTCGCCGATGATCTTGCGTTTCGCTTCGGGGTCGGTGACTCCGGCCAGAGCGTCAAAGAATCGGTCCTGAGCCTTCACGTGGATGAAGGGCACGCCGAACTGGTGGGCGAAGGTCGTCTCGATCTGTTGACCCTCATTCAGGCGCATCAGGCCGGTGTCGACGAACACGCAGGTCAACTGCTGACCGATGGCCTTCACCACGAGGGCCGCCGCGACGGCGGAGTCGACACCGCCCGACAACGCGCAGAGCACTCTCTCCGCACCCACCGTCTGGCGAATCCGCTCGACTTGATCGTCGATGATGGAGGTGTTGGTCCAGACCGGCGCGAGCCCGGCGACGTGGTGCAAGAAACTCTCGAGGAGTTCTTGACCCCGTTCGGAGTGCGCGACCTCCGGGTGGAACTGCACACCGTAGAGACGTCGAGCGTCGTTCTCCATCACCGCGACCGGGGCGAGGGGCGTCGAAGCCGTCACGACGAAACCCTCGGGAGCGCGCGAGATGGCGTCCCCGTGACTCATCCAGCACCCCTGCTGGTTCGCGAAGGAGTCGAGGAGGGAGGACGAACCCTCCCGGGTCAACTCGGTACGCCCGTACTCTCCGCCCCCCGTGTGAGCGACCTCCCCACCGAGTTGCTGGGCCATGAGTTGAGCCCCGTAACAAATACCGAGAATGGGAATCCCGAGTCCGTAGATCTCCGGGTCGAGGGTCGGGGCCGGTGTCTCGTAGACCGACGTCGGTCCCCCCGAGAGGATGATGGCTCCGGGTTGGCGACGGCGCACCTCTCGGGCCGAGATGGTGGACGGCACAATCTCCGAGAAGACGTGCGCCTCACGAACCCGACGGGCGATGAGCTGGGCGTACTGGGCCCCGAAGTCGACGACGAGGACGCTCAATGGCCCATGCCCACACCCTGGGAGCGCTGCAACTGCTTGCCCTCGGTCTGCAGTGACGGAGCCAGCATGATTTCCGCCTTCTGGAACTCCTTCAAGGTCTCGTAACCACAGGTCGCCATCGAGGTGCGCAGAGCTCCGAAGAGGTTGAGGCGACCATCGTTCTCGTGGGCTGGCCCGACGAGAATCTCCTCGAGGGTGCCGCGCACCTTGGTGCGCACCCGAGTCCCCCGGGGCAACGTGGGGTGGAAGGTCGCCATCCCCCAGTGG
>JABEUS010000055.1 GCA_013044285.1 Acidimicrobiaceae bacterium | reverse complement strand
GTGGGTGAGGGTCTCACGATCGTGGCCCTCGTCGGCACGGCGGGTACTACCGACCTCGGCGCCATCGACCCTCTGGCCGACCTCGCCGAGCGCGCGCGCCACCTCGATGCGTGGTTTCACGTGGATGCGGCCGTCGCCGGGGCGTTCGCGGTGTCGGAGCGGCTCGGAGATCGCCTCCGTGGACTCGGGGACGCCGATTCGGTCACGGTGGACTTTCACAAACTGTGGTGGCAGCCCTTCAACGCCAGCGCTCTCCTGGTCCGAGACGACACTTCCTTCGATCTCCTACGGGTGGCGTCGTCCTACTTGGATCGGGGAGACGAACTCGACGGCATGATCAATTTGGTGGGTCGATCGCTGGATACCTCACGCCGCTTCGACGCGGCCAAAGTGGTCGCCTCGCTTCGCGTGATCGGACGGATCCGTTTCGCCGCGATGATTGAGCACTTGGTAGATCTCGCGGAGTACGCCTACCGGGCTCTCGAGGACCACCCGGTGTTCGCCCCACTCGCGGCACCCGAGGGAGTTAGTGTCGTCTTCGATGCCCCTGGGTACGACCCCGACGTCCTGCGAGTCGTCCAACAGAGTTTGCTGGAACGAGGTGAGATGGTTCTCGGGCGGACCACCCTTCGGGGACGCTCCGCCCTTAAGTTCACCTTCATGAACCCGCTGACGACTTATCACGACGTCGACCAATTGATCTCCGGTGTCGCCACCGAAGTGACCAGAGGTCCGACGAAGTCCTGAGAATTGACCGTAGCCTGGGCCCGTGAGCCCCGGTGTTGTCGTCGACCATCTCGTCGTGTCGAGACGGGCGCACCCGATTCTTCACGGCGTCAGTCTGCGCGTCGCCCCCGGGGAGTTGGTGGGACTGCTCGGACCATCGGGTTCCGGTAAGTCCACGCTGATGCGAACCCTGGTCGGAGTCCAGGCCTTTCAATCGGGCCGGGTACTCGTCGATGACCTACCGGTGGGCTCGCCCGCGCTTCGGGACCGTATCGGGTACGTCGCCCAATCTCCGGCGTCCTACCGAGACCTGACGGTCGAGGAGAATGTCCGGTACTTCGCCGCCATGCTCGGAGTGGAGGCCCGCGATGCCTCGCGAGTCATTGACGTCGTCGACCTCAACGCTCACCGACACGATCTTGTCTCGAGCCTCTCGGGGGGGGAGATCAACCGGGTGTCGTTGGCCGTGGCACTCCTCGGGGCACCGCGCCTGCTCGTACTGGACGAACCGACCGTGGGCCTCGATCCCGTCTTGCGCGAACGTCTCTGGACGGTCTTCGGACACCTTCGCGATCAGGGTCTCGCTGTCGTGGTGTCCAGTCACGTGATGGACGAAGCCGCCCGCTGTGATCGTCTCGTGCTCTTACGAGAGGGGCGAGTGATCTTCGAGGGCGGCCCCGACCTCCTCCTCACGACCACGAACTCCTCCACCTACGACAACGCCTTCGTGGCCCTCGTGAGAAGTGCTCCGTGACGCGTCGGCGTACCCTCATCACAGCTCAGCGAATCCTTACCCAGTTGAAACACGATCCGCGGACCATCGGCCTCGTACTCGCCGTCCCCGCCGGACTCGTGGGGCTGCTCGCGTGGAGCCTCCTTCACCGACCGGGCCAGTTCAACGCGCTCGGTCCCCGCCTTCTCGGAGTTTTTCCCTTGACCGTGATGTTCCTCGTCACCTCCGTGACCACTCTTCGAGAACGAACCAGCGGAACACTGGAACGGCTCTTGACTCTCCCGGTGGCGAAGGGTGACATCATCGGGGGCTACGCCGTCGCTTTCTCCCTCGTCGCGATGGTGCAGTCGGCACTGGTGGCCCTGCTCTCGTACACCGTGTTCGGGCTCCATCACGTCGGGATCCCCTGGCGATCCTCACTGGTGGCCCTGCTCTCCGGTCTCCTCGGAACGGCCTTCGGACTGGCTCTATCGGCGCTGGCCACCAGTGAGTTTCAGGCCGTGCAGTTCATGCCGGCCTTCATCTTGCCCCAGTTGCTCTTAAGCGGTCTGTTCGTACCACTCGGCGATCTACCCCTCGGACTACGCCAAGTTGCCGATGTCCTGCCCATGAGTGCGGCCATCCGCGCTCTCCAGCCCAACGAGACGGTGAGTGGAGCACTACTCCAGTCGGCCGTGATGCTGGGATATATCGGCGCGGCTCTCTGCGTCGGGGCGCTCACTCTTCGACGACGACAACCCTAGACGACGTCACCTGGAACGAGCCGATGCGTTGGGCAATGAAGATAACGACCAGCCCGGGCTGAGCGGGAATCCGGAGCATCGTGTCGTTAGGGGGCCGTGGGAAGAGACCGCGCGATCCCGCTGGCCAACATCACCGAATTAGGAATCCGAATCACCGACTCCTCGGTGCGCAACGTGACGTAAGTAAGCCCGATACCCACCACGTGACCTTCTAGGGCCCCGAGGGCGCCGGACCGGATAATGATTTCGTCGCCCACCACGAAGGGACGGGCGATCAGAAGTACGAGCGCCGCAATGATATTGGCCAAACTCTGCTGAGCCGCGACGCCAATCACGATGGACGCCACTCCCGCACCAATCAAAAGTCGAGTCAGGGAGACACCGAGGACGGAGAGAACTCCAAAGATCACCGCGAGCGCGCCCACTCCGTTCGACACCAGTCGCACGACCGCTCCGGCCCCGATGTTGGACCGCCTCGTCTCCATTCGCCCGAGGGCTACCGCGCCCCAGCGCACCGCCACGACCCCCCAGGCGACCACCGCAACGGCCTCCACCCAGCGCACCTCACGCGGCCAGTGGTGTTGAGCGGTGAGATCCCTCGCGGTGACGACACCCGCGATCTCGGCCGCCACCGCGGCGAGTGCCTGTACGGCACCCCGAAACGTGAGATGAATTCGAAGGTCAACGGGGCGACTGGCCACCCCGCTATGGTACGGCGACTCGGCGAGATAGGGTAACTGGGCAAGGAGGTCACCCGTGACTCGCGATACTCCGCACTCGCACTACTGCGCCCTCGACTGTCCAGATCCTCTGGCCCTGGCTGACTTTTACGCCGCCCTCGTGAGCGGGAAAGTCGAAGATCTCGGAGATTTCCCCCGCGACCACGTGACGTGGCTGGAGATCATGACGCCCTGGGGTGCGGTCATCGGATTTCAAAAGGTTCCCGACTACCGGGCCCCTACCTGGCCCGACGGGCCGGTCCCCCAGCAGGCCCACCTCGACTTCCTCGTCGACGATCTGCCTTCGGCGCTCGAACGAGCCGAGCGGTTAGGGGCGAGACGAGCCGAGGTCCAGCCGGGGGAGACCTTCGTCGTTCTTCTTGATCCGGTGGGACACCCGTTCTGCCTCGTTCACGACCCCCGCGAGGGGCTCTCGGCGGTGGGCTAGACTAAGTATTCACGTCTCACCGGCGCAGCCGGTGGTCCGTGGACCTGTGGTGCAGCTCGGAGTGCACGCCGCCCTGTCAAGGCGGAGGTCGCGGGTTCAAATCCCGTCAGGTCCGCTCGGCGCCCGCGAGGGCGACGAGGAGGTCGAGTAGCTCAGTTGGTAGAGCACACGCCTGAAAAGCGTGGGGTCACCGGATCGACGCCGGTCTCGACCACTCCTGTCACCAAGATTCGGTGCGACGACGCGCGTCGCCCGAATCGAGCGGTCGAATTAGGAGCCTTCGTAGTCGAATCCGAGATCCGGGGCGCGAAACAGTGCCCGAAAAGGCCATCCTTCGGCGGAAGCCATCGCTTCCACGGTGCCCCCCCGATCCACCACCGCCGCGAGCAGGGCAACCTCGGCTCCGAACTCGGTGACGACTCGCGCGGCTTCAAGAAGACTGGTGCCTCGCGTCACGGTGTCTTCGGTCACGACCACTCGATCGCCGGGCCACAACACTCCGGCAATTCTTCCTCCGGCCCCGTGATCCTTCACCTCCTTGCGCACCGAGAATGCACGGAGTAGCCGTCCCTGAGTCGCAGCGACACCAGCCGTGATAAACGACACCCCGTCGGCTCCCATCGTGAGCCCCCCGATCGCCGTCACGTCGTCCGGGAGCATGTCGAGGACGAGTGTCGCCACGTCGAGCATGGTCTCGGGTGCGCAGATGGTCATCTTGGAGTCGATAAACCAACTGGAGCGACGCCCCGATTTCAGGACGAAGTCACCTCGTCGTACCGAGTGCTGAAGGAGGTGTTCACGAACCCGGTCTCGTGCACTCACACGCTCACCTCTCCCGAACCCTCAACAATCTCGCCAATCACGTACGACTCGAAACCGGTCTCGCGCAAGACGTCGAGTGCTTCGGAGGCGCGCGAGGAGGAGACCGCGAGCACCATGCCCAGCCCACAGTTAAAGACCCGCAGCATCTCTCGGGCACTGACGGACCCACGTCGCTGAATCTCGAAGAAGATTTCCGGCGTGGCGAAGCTCTCTAGATCAATTCGAGCATCCGTTCGTTCGGGCAAGATTCGGGCCACGTTACCGAGAATTCCGCCCCCGGTGATGTGGGCGGCGGCGTGAAGGTCACCACTCACCACTTGGCGGAGGCGTAGGACGCCGGGCGTGTAGATCACCGAGGGAAGGAGCAACTCTTCTCCGAGAGTTCGCGACGCACCCGGATAGGCCGGCGCCGACAGATCGCCCCCGTCGACCAAGACCCGACGAGCCAGGCTGTATCCGTTAGACCGCAATCCCGGTGACGCGAGTCCGATGAGTTGGTCACCCACCCGCACGCGCGCCCGACCCAGTTCCTCGTCGCGCTCCAGTACTCCTACGGCGAAGCCCGCCACGTCCAGGTCGTCACTCGCCATGACCCCCCCGTGCTCCGCGGTCTCTCCCCCGAGGAGGGCGCACCCGGCGAGTCGGCATCCTTCGGTGATGCCCCGCATCAACTCCACTAACCGAGCTTCGTCCACTCGTCCCACCGCCACGTAGTCCAGTAGAAAGAGTGGTTCGGCCCCGAGGCACACGAGGTCGTCCACGAGCATCGCTACGAGGTCGAGCCCCACCGTGTCGTATCTTCCGACGAGACGCGCAACTTCTAACTTGGTCCCCACCCCGTCCGCCGAGGCGACCAAGACCGGGTCACGAAAACGACCCGCCGCGCCGAGGTGAAAGAGCCCCCCGAATCCGCCGATACCGTCGAGTACTCCGGGGCGGGCGGTTGACTCCACCAGAGGTCCAATGCTGCGAACGAACTCGTCTCCGGCGACAATCGATACGCCCGAGGAGTCGTAGGTTACGCCTCCCTCGGGCAGGTCCAATAGTCGGCTCACCAGCGAGCTCCCGCGGAGATTTCAACGGGGACGGGAGCGGGGTATCGCCCGGTCAGGCACGCGTCACAACATTCGTCGACCACGCCCACGGCTCGACGCAAGTTCTCGAGAGTGAGGAACTCGAGGGAGTCTGATCCAATGAACTCGTTCATCTCGCTCACGGTGTGGTGGGCCGCCAACAAATCATCACGGGTGGGGGTGTCGATTCCGAAGAAGCAGGGCCACTGGAAGGGGGGCGAGGAGATCCGTAAGTGGACCTCGAGGGCTCCGGCGTCTTTCAACATGCGGACCAACGCCCGAGTCGTGGTTCCACGCACAATGGAGTCGTCAACAACGACGAGGCGCTGACCCTCAATGGCTTCTCGTAGGGGGTTGAGTTTGCGACGTACCGACGCTGCCCGAGTGTTCTGGTCGGGAGAAATGAAGGTACGCCCGATGTAGCGGTTCTTCACCAGTCCGTACCCAAACGGAATCCCGCTGGCCTTGGCGAAGCCCTCCGCCGCCGGAATGCCCGAGTCGGGAACTCCCATCACCACGTCAGCGCCCACCTCGGACTGACTCGCCAAGAACTCACCCATCCGACGGCGCGTGGAGTGAACCTGGCGGTTCATCAGATACGCGTCGGGGCGAGCGAAGTAGACGAACTCGAAAATGCACAGTCCTTGAGTGGTGAGCTCGGGAGCCACAATTCGACGTGTTCTCACTCCCTCGGGAGTGAGAACGACCATCTCTCCCGGTTCGACCTCGCGAACGAAGCTTGCACCGACCACGTCGAGGGCCGGAGTCTCGGAGGCCACCATCCAGCCCGCGGGCTCTTCAGGCGATCCGAAGCGACCGAGACACAGCGGTCGAAAGCCGTGGGGGTCGCGCACCGCGTAAATGGTGCCGCTCTGATCGAGCACGACCATGGAGTACGCACCCTCAACGTCGGCGAGCACCTCCACTAATGCCGCTTCGACGGACGATCCCCGACTCACGGAACGAGCCACCAGTTCTGCCACCAAGTCGGAGTCGGACAGCATCGACGTGACCTGGATACCGGCGACATCGGCCAGATGGTGCGTATTCGTCAAGTTGCCGTTATGCCCGAGAGCGAACATTGACTCCGGTGTCGAGCGAAAGACCGGCTGCGCGGCGGTCCAGTTCGCTGACCCTGAGGTGGAGTAGCGAGTGTGACCGATGGCTTCGCTCCCCACCAACGCCCGCAGCGTGGCGTCGGTGAACACGTGGCTGACGAGTCCGTTGTCCTTGACGACCGTGATCTGTCCATCGTGGGCACTCGCCATTCCGGCCGATTCTTGGCCGCGGTGCTGGAGTGCGTAGAGAGCGTCGTAACACAGATGGGTCGCGTGTCGTCCGGGTACGACCACCCCGACCACGCCGCACGCCTCGTGAAGTCCGGCGTCACTCGCCCCTTCGGAGATAACCGGCACTCCCACATTCTGCCACAGGACTGGGGAGAGTCCCTCGTGGGTAGCCTGGCCCTCGTGATCGACCTCCACACCCACTCGCGCTTTTCTGACGGTTCCGACAGCCCCCGCGAACTGGCCGAGTTGGCCGCCCGGCTCAACCTCTCGGCGATCGCGCTGACGGATCACGACACCACGGACTCCGCCGGCGATATGGCCGCAGCCTGCGCTGACGTGGGCGTCGAGCACGTGACGGGAGTCGAGATCTCCCTCGTCGACCCGCTACACCCCCGGCGGCGAGGTGACGGTACGGAGGTCGCTCGCAGTGTCCACGTTCTGGCCTACTTCGTCCCCCTCGATCCGAGCCACCCCTTCCAGGGATTCCTGTCCGATCTCGGTCACGATCGACTCCAACGAAACCAGCGCCTTATCGAACGTCTCGTGGAGTGGGGCTTTCACCGACTGAGTCTGGAGGAGGTGGCGCAACGAGCCCGGGGCGCCTCGAGTGTGGGTCGACCGCACATCGCGGCGACCATGTTCGAGCTTCACCCCGAGATTGTGGGAGAGCGAACGCCCGACTCCTGGAACCAAGTCTTCGTCGAATGGTTAGGTACCGCGGGTCGCGCCTACGTACCCAAGAGCCGTCTCACTCTCGACGACGCAGTACGCGTGGGAGCGTCCGCGGGAGTGGTGTTCTCGCTAGCCCACCCGCTCTCGAACTACCTCGACGAGACGAGTTCGGGGAGGATTGAGGAGACGATGGTCCCCATCATCGCTTCACTGCGCGAGCGGGGTGTCGTCGGAATCGAAGCCTCGTACGGATCGACTCTCGCACCCGTGCGCGCTCTGATGGTCAAACTCACCCGCGACGCGGGCCTTATTCCCACCGGAGGTTCGGACTACCACGGGACCTTTAAGGCTGGCGTGCGGCTCGGAACCGGACTCTACGGTGACCTCGCCGTCGCCGACGACATCCTCGAGGAGCTCCGGGGGCGACGGAACAAGTAAGAGTCCCCGTCGACTGCGACGATGCTCTCAGATCCCGCTCGGCGGGGGGGCGGTCGTTCCCCGAATCACGAGGTGCGTCTTTAATGTCGTCGTTTGGGGTGCAGAACCCAGTCGGACCTGGTCTAGAACGTGATGCGCGAGGAGCGCCCCTTGGGCGCGGGCCGGCTGGGCCACGGTCGTGAGATCAAAGACGTTCGAGAGTTCGTGATCGTCAAAGCCCACGACGGAGATATCTTCGGGGCAGTGCAGCCCGGCCCGACGAATGATGTAGAGCACCCCCATGGCCATCTCGTCGGATTGGACGAAGATTGCGGTCGGACGAGGAGCCCGTGAGAGAAGTTCCGAACCGGCCCTCATCCCACCCTCAACGGTCGACTCACCATTTACAATCAGGAGAGGATCGACCTCAATCCCCGCCGCTTTGAGGGAACGCAGATACCCTTCACTCCGATCCTGGCCCGTACGAAACGGGACGGACGGGTGCTGATCGAGGGTCACCATCGCGATCCGACGGTGTCCGAGAGCGAGGAGGTGATCGGTCGCCATGGAACTACCTCCCACGTCGTCAATCAGCACACTGGAGAAGCCCTCGATATCAACGTGCAGGGATCCGACCGGAACTCCGAGGTTGCGCACCCCACTCACGTCCGGACTATCCGAGGGCAGCGTCAGTAGGAGCACTCCGTCGACTTTTCGTCTCATGGGCAAACTCTGAAACGTCTTTCCGTCCTCGTCGATATAGAGCACGAGGTCGAAATTGGCCTCGTGGAGAACCTCTTCCACCCCGTTAATCGCTTGGGCAAAGAACCACCGGGAGACGAAGGGCGTGATTACCCCAATCGTGGACATTCGGCCACTAGCCAGACTGGAGGCACTGGGCGACACGGTGTAGTTCAACTCCGTGGCCGCGGCGATCACCCGAGCCCGCGTGGTCTCCGACACGTTCGGTAGTCCCCGCAACGCCCGCGACACCGTGCCACTCGAGACTCCGGCCCGCCGAGCAACATCCTCAATAGAGGCATTGGCCGGTGACCGGGGAGTCTCGGCACCCGTCGTTGTCATGCCTCGACGTTATAGCGCGTCATCGAAAACACCTAAATCCACAGCCAGGCACCGGAGTTCGGTGCCAACCACCCCGATCCGCTGGTTTCACTCATCACCGCGATCCGGCCGGGACTCGCGAGAGCGAAGGGAACATCCGAGAAGTTAATCACGCAGCGGAGCCGACCCCGTTCGAATGCGACGATGTCGTCACTCCAGTCGAGCCACTCCATGTCGCTGACCGCGTCATCAATGTAGTGGCGTCGAAGGTGGAGGACCCGTCGAGTGAAGTGCAAAAATGAGTTCCGGTCCTGCTCTTGGGACTCGACACTGAGGTGAGTCCACTCGGTGGGTTGCGCCACCCGAGGTGCGACCACACTAAATCCGAAGGATGGTCCCGAGAGAGTCCAGGGGAGTGCTACTCGACACCCGTCGCGTCCCTTACTAGGGTCACCGGTGCGCAACACGATGGGGTCTTCGAGCATCTCGACGGGAATATCGGTTACTTGAGGCAGGCCCAACTCCTCTCCCTGGTAGAGACAGGCTCCCCCGGGTAGAGCGAGGGTCATGAGCAGAGCCGCCTTCGCGCGACGAACCCCGAGGGCGGGGTCCGAGTGTTCCTCGTCGCCCTGTGCGTACCGAGTCACCGTGCGCACCTCATCGTGACTCGAGGAGACCCAGGTCAGCCAGGACTCGTCAGGGTAGAAAGAGGACAGGTGTTGGTCAATCCGGTGACGAAACTGCCGAGCCGACCACGGCAGTTTCGCGAGATTCATCGCGAAGACCGAGTGAAGTTCGCCGGGTCGCACGTAGCGTAGGAGAGCCTCGGTGGTACTGACGTTAATTTCACCTACCAAATACTTTGGTGGGGAGTAGGAGTCGGCCAGAGCTCGCCAGTGCGCCACGATCTCGTGCACGTCACCGGAGTCCCAGTACGAGGTCGGAGAGTTCGTTTCGGGTGCGAACTGTTGCGTGGGGTCACACCCCGCGTCGCGGAACTCGGGCTCCTTGCCAATCGCGGGTACCGCATCGAGTCGGAACCCGTCAACTCCCCGATCGAACCAGAAGCGGAAAATCTCGTCGAAGGCGAGTCGAACTGCGGGGTTGTGCCAGTTGAGGTCGGGTTGAGCCGAATCAAAGAGGTGCAGATACCACTGACCCGGTGTTCCGTCGGACTCCGTCACCCTGGTCCAGGCCGGTCCCCCGAAGACGCTCACCCAGTCGGTGGGTGGTTCGTCTCCGCGGGGCCCTCGACCATCACGAAAGTAGAAGAACTCCCGTTCGGGACTATTCGTGCCAGCCCTTAGAGCACGCTGAAACCACGGGTGAGCGCAGGAGCAGTGATTGACGACAACATCCACCATCACCCGCAAGTCCAAACGGTGGCACTCCTTGATGAACTGATCAGCGTCGTCGAGAGTACCGAACATTGGTTCGATATCGCAGTAGTCAGCGACGTCGTAACCACCGTCGGCCATGGGAGAGACGTACCACGGTGATACCCACACGGAGTCGACTCCCAACGATTTGATGTAGGGGAGACGGGCAATAGCTCCCGGAATGTCCCCGACTCCATCGCCATTGCCGTCGGAAAAACTACGCACGTAGAGCTGGTAGGTCACGCCTCGTCGCCAGTCCGCCGTGAGCGATGAAGGGACGAGGGGACGCATGCGCTGGTCACTAGATACGGGAGTCATGGAAGCCCTACCAGATGGATTCGCCGGTCGAGAGGTCGAAGAAATGCGCCCGCTCCATCGACACGTGAAACGGCACGGCGTCACCGGTGGTGACCGAACTACGCGGCGCCACGCGCGCGACGTTGCGCACGTGCTGCGTCAACGCCGTCTCTTCCAGGAGTTCTTCGACCTCCTCGGCCGATCCACCTTTATCCTCCACCACGTAGTTGCGAGCATCGAGGCCGAAGTGCACAATCAACTCCGAACCCAATGCTTCGATATGACCGATTCGCCCCACCAAAGTTTCGCCTGCTCCTTCGAGGGTGAGATCTTCTGGTCGGATTCCCACAATCACCTCGCGCCCGACGTAGGCCCGCAGGGTCGGCCGCCGGACGAACGTCTCGGCGGATACCGCGAGTGACTGACTACCCACTTGGAGGCGAGTGCCGTCGCCATTCAACGTGGCGTATAACAAGTTCATGGATGGTGATCCCACGAAGGATGCCACGAACACGTTGTGCGGGCGATCGTAGAGGGTCTGCGCCGTGTCAACCTGCTGAAGAACACCGGCCCGCAAAACAGTCACTCGGTCCCCCATCGTCATGGCCTCGACCTGATCGTGGGTGACGTAGAGAGTGGCGACTCCCACGCGGCGCTGAATCTGCAGAATCTCCGAGCGCATCTGCACGCGAAGCTTCGCGTCCAGGTTCGAAAGAGGTTCATCCATCAAAAAGGCCTTGGGTTCACGCACAATGGCCCGACCCATGGCGACTCGTTGACGCTGGCCTCCCGACAGACGTCCGGGGCGCTGCTTCAAGTAGTCCGTCAAACTTAGAATCTCGGCCGCTTCCGTCACTCGACGCTGAATTTCCTGACCGGAGAGTTTGCGCAGTCGAAGGGAGTACGCGATGTTCTTCTCGACCGTCATGTGAGGATAGAGGGCGTAGTTCTGAAAAACCATCGCGAGATCACGTTCGCCCGGTGTGAAGTCGTTCACGACCTCTCCCCCGATGCTGATCTCGCCATCACTCACGGTCTCGAGGCCAGCCACCATTCGCAGCAGGGTCGACTTCCCGCACCCGGAGGGACCCACTACCACCATGAACTCGCCTTCGCGCACGGTGAGGTCAATCTGATGAATTGCTTGATATCCATTGTCGTACGTCTTGGAGACGTCACGCAGAATAATTTCAGACACCGTCGACTCCTCGTTTCGTCCTTAAGGTCCTCATCCCTTCACCGCCAGACTGGCTACCGAGCGAATGAACCAGCGCTGAAAGACGAGGAAGAACGCCGCCATCGGAACCACTAGGAGGACTCCGAATGCGAACATCTCTCCGTAGTTCGGAGTGCTCTGTTGCTTCACCAAGTTGCCAATGGCGATCGACAGCGGATAGACGTTGGGTTGGGAGGTCATCATCAGGGGCCAGAGATACGATGACCAAATCTGAATAAATGACAAGATCGCGACGGAGGCGAACGCCGGCTTGGCGTTAGGCAGGATGATCTGGAGAAAGGTGCGCCACGGTCCTGCTCCATCGATTCGCGCCGCCTCTTCGAGTTGGGGTGGCAGATTCAAGAAGAACGTGTAGAAGAGGTAGATCGAAAATGCGCTTCCGATGAAGGGAAGGGCCTGGACGACCACCGTGTTACGCATCCCGCTCAGCATGTAGTAGAGCGGGACCGCGATGGCCTGGAACGGGATGATGACGAGCACGATAACGAGGAGGAGTAGTGTCCGGTGTCCCCGAAACTTCATACGGGCCAGGGCGTAACCGGCCAGTGAGTTCACCACGAGCCCTCCGGCCACCACGATAAGGGACACCAGAGTTGACACGGTGTAGAAACCCCGCAGAGAACCGGTAATGGTGGAACTAAAGAACTCTTGGCTCAACGAGTGGTAGTTGGCGAGGGTCAAATGAGTGGGCGCGGCCGCCTGTATTCCGTTTAGCGCCTCGGAGGGTGTTTCGAACGATCCAATGATGAGGTAGTACACGGGGAACAAAAAGAGGATGGTGAAGACCGCGAGCAAGGAGTAGGCACCCCAGGGGACCGATCGGCGCGAACGGCGACGGCGCAACGGCGCAACGGTAGAAGTCACAGCCATCAGTCGACTCGCTCTCTGAGAACTTGGCGCTGGATCAAACTCAGCAGGAGGATAATGAAACACAGCACTACCGAGATTGCGGCCCCTTGTCCCACGTTGTTGGCCACGTAGGCCTGACTCACCGCTAGATACATCACTGACGACGTGGCGTTCAGCGGGCCTCCCTGGGTCAAGAGATAGACCTGATCAAACAGTTGGAGCGAGAATATCGTCGTCACCATCACCACGAAGATGGTCGTATTGCGAAGGCCCGGCAGCGTGACGTCGCGAAAGAGCTGCCACCGGTTCGCACCATCAATCAGGGCAGCCTCGTAGTGCGAGGGGGGAATGCCCTGCAGGCCGGCGAGGAAGATCACCATTTGGAATCCGGTACCTTGCCACACTGAGAGAAGGATGATGCTCGGTAGGGCCAAGTGGACGTTACCGAGCCAGTACTGGGGCGAGAAGTGCCCGAACGTGATGATCCGAAGTACGGCGTTGAGCATCCCGGCGGGACCCGGTGCGAGAATCGCCTTCCAAATCAGTGAAGTCAGCACCATGGGAAAGACCACGGGCAAGAAGAAGGTAGTTCGACAGAACTTCACGAACGCCCCCTGGCGATTAACCAAGATGGCGAGAAACATCGCGAGACCGGTCTGAATCGGAACGACCACAAGGGCGAAGATGCCGTTATTTTCGAGGCTCTTCAAAAAGACTCCGCGAAAGATGGGGTCGGAGAACAGGTGTCGGTAAAAGAGTAGGCCCACCGAACGAATCGGAATGTTGCTACCGACAATTTCGACGTGAAGTGAGAGCCAAATCGAGTAGAAGAAAGGAATCAGCATGAAGATCACGATGAGTCCGATGCCCGGAATCAGCATTGTCAAACCGACGCGACTCTCGGTCCATACTCGACGTCGGCGTCGCTGAGGTAACTGCGTCGTAAGCGTTGCCACCACTCCCCCCTCGGAGTTGCTGATTACAAGTCAGCGCGCTAGAAACAACCCGCCGGGGGACGGTTCAGATGGGTCCAAGGGAACCATCTGAACCGCCCCGCCCGACGGCAACTTCAGGCTATTTGAAGTTGTTGAACTGCTGGTAGTAGCTGTTGATGGAGTCCACAGCGGTCGCCACCAGGCTCTTCACGGTAGCGAGGGACACTGTCCCCTGGGCTCCCTGAGTAAAGAGTGAACTGAACATCGTCGACACGGCCTGCTGGATACCGGGGTACGCCGGAGTCACCGGACGAGGCACCGCGAAGCAAGTGGCCAGGACCTTACCCGCCGGGCAGGCAGTGTTCTCGGCCTGAGCGGCGTAGTAGAGGACGCCACCCTTTGCGACGGTCGGGTCTTTCGCCACTGCCGCCGGGTCGGCCGGGATTGCGCCGTCACCGTAGACCGCGACACCGCCCACCTTCGTGCCATTGCCGTAGGTGTAGAGGTCTTGGAACGTCGGGCTCGACACGAGGTTCAAGAACGCTCCCGCGGCCTTCTTTTGCGCGGTCGTAGCGTTCGATCCCACTTCCCAGACGTTCGATCCCGCACCGTCCTTGGCGCCGTACCCGAAGTTTGGGAGCGGGATGCCCACGACGTTCCCCGGGTTCTTACCGTTGCTCGTCACGCCACCCGACATGAAGGACGGTAGCTGCCAGTGTCCACCCCAAAGCAACGGCTCGTTACCGGCAGTAAAGGCACCACCGTCACCACCGCTAGTGGCCGAACCGGCGGTCTGGTCGTTGAGGGGCATCCAACTCGCGAACTGCTGGAGGGCGGTGTAGACCTTGGCCGTCTTCAACACGTTGGCCGAGTTGTTCGACACCACCGGGCTACCCGCTGAGTTCAGCACGGGCAAGAATCCGTAGGCACCGTACTCTCCGCCGTAGGCGATGTTGGCCGCCCACACGTAGCCGTTGTCCAACTTCTTGATGCTCGCGTTCGCGGCCAGCTTCTTCAACACCTGGCCGAACTGAGTTGCGGTCCACGCCTTCGCCCAGCTACTCGGGTAGCACGACGCCGTCGTCGGGTTGTTGCCGCAGGCCGTGATGCCCACCTTGTTCAAGAGGGCCTTGTTACCGTAGAGAGTCAGAGTGCCGTTGATGGTAGCCATCGCGTACAACTTGCCCTTGTAGGTGTCCTGCCCGAGGATGTACTTGGACTGCTGAGACACATTCATCGAACTCACGTACCCGTTGATCGGGGCAATCTTTCCGGAGTAGGCAAGGTACGACAACGTCGGTCCATCACCCTCCATCACGGTTCCCTCGTCGGCCGGCGTCGCCGTCTCTTGGACTGTCGTGATGTTAGGAACGAACTCTAGATTGGCCTTGTACTTGCCCTGGTACATCCGGTTGTACTGAGCCACCGCGTACTTGATGCCCGCCATCTCCGTCGTCTGGTCTCCGCCGGAGCCCCACACCGTGATGGTGGTCACTGATGAGCTGGCGGACGCCCCCGTAGCCGCGAGCGGCACTGACGCGCCAAGCAGCGTCACCCCCACGAGCACCGCCGCGAAGGGCTGTCGGCCCGTCACTCTCTTCTTCATGTGTCTTCCCCCCTGATTCATTTGACGGTAGTCCCCTTCGGACTCCGCCGTTGGCGAAACTAGCAGTGCTTCGCACGAGATGCAAGCGCTTGCAGATTTCTTTTCTCACACCTTTTGTTTCCCCGCCGCAAGCCCAGCGCGCTCCGAAAGGAGTGACGGTAAGTACCCAAATAGGGGGGTTTTGATCACCTCCCGACTGATCCATCTCCGTCGCTACCCGTCACTCGGTAATGCAAACGTGTGAAGTTTCTATCGCTTCACCACCCCACACGGTGGATTCTGATGACGCGCGCGGTGCTCTCAGCAAGGTTCGATCCCCTTCATCGGACCCCGCCGCGGGGAAACGAGTTCGCTTTCAAGTGACGATTGCGTCACAGCGGGACCCATCCCCCATTCCCGCTCTTACACTCGTGCGCATTCCGATACGTTTTCGCACTCTTCGACGCCGAGCCACCACCGTGGGTCTGATTGGTGTTGTCACCCTCGCCGGATTGGTGGGGTGGTCCCGTGCATCGTCTCCACCAACCGTTATTCACGTTCTGACGACGGAGCCAAGCTTCTCCGACCTCGTGCGCCAGATCGGCGGGGGGAGCGTCAACGTCCGGACGGTAAACGTCACAGCGGGATTTTCTAGCTCCTCGACGTCGCAAACACCTCTCGCCGACGATCTCACCTGGTCCAACGTCATCATCCAAAACGGGCTGGGACTCGACAATCAGTTGGCGTCTCTGGAGGTGGCTCATCCATCAACGAGTCGTGTCCTGGTGACGGTCTCCACTCTCGTACCACCCGCAGTGAACATCCCCCAGCTCTGGTACTCCCCGACGGCAATGGACGCCGTCGCCCGTCGCTTAAACGTGGTACTCAGAGATCTCGATCCGCCGCGCGCCGCGGCTTTCCTCGCCAACACCCAGAGCTTCCGGGCCTCACTCGGGGGCTACGAGGACGCCCTGGTCACCTTTCGACGTCGTTATCCCTCAGTGACCGTCTCCTCGATTGCCCCAGCTGCCACCACTCTCTTAGATCTCACCGGCGTTACGAACCTCGTCGCCACGAGTTTCACGCCGACACCGCCGCCCACCGCCTCAGCACTCGCCCAGGAGGAGTCCTTGCTGCGCACGAAGCCGGTCCGAGCGTTCCTCTTTGATCCCACCGCCCCCGGCACCGTGAATGGACCTCTCCTCGGGGTCGCCGCCGCCAACGAAGTGCCCGTAGTGGCTATCTATCCCAGCATGCCCGCTGGCTACGACTACGAGACCTGGATGCAGGCTGAGCTGGCCGCTCTCGTTCGCGCCGTGACGACGGGAACGTCAACGCCGAAGTTCTAGCGTTCGTGCCCGAGAGATGTCTCGAGAGCTTTCGAGCGTCGCTGGTGGATGTCCTCGACGGAGAGATTGACCCACGTCCCGAGTTGCAGGCGCTGACCACGCGCCACCCCGAGAGTTCGCACGGGAACCTCGGCCCGTGTCGCTCGGGCACGCAACGCCTCAGGATCCGACGTGGCGACGACGAAGCGACCAGGAAACTCAGTGAAGAGTTCTTCGCGAGACATCTCGTCGACCACCACACCACAGCCCGCCACGCCGGCCATCTCCGCGAGCGCCACCGCGAGACCTCCGGAGGCGACATCGTGAACGGCGACGATATCGGACAGGGCTCCCGCACACACCGCCGCGACCTCCGCGGTCACAAACTCCGCGGTTCGCGCAAACTCGACTGGATCAATGTCGCCGAGACGACCACCACGCTCTTCTCGCCGGGCGGCCCAGAGTGAGCCGGCCAGGGGCCAGGGGTTCTCGCCTCGCGCTTCAGTTTCGCCCACGAGAAGAATGGTGTCACCTTCACGCCACGTCCAATCGGGTGGCGGAGCGACGAGCGTCGAGACGATCCCGAGAACTCCGAGAACGGGGGTCGGATCGATGTCTGCTCCGCCACTCTCGTTGTAGAGCGACACGTTTCCACCAATGACCGGTAGGCCGAGCGCAGTGCACGCCTCGGACAAGCCATCCACGGTCTCCGAGAGTTGCCACATCACCTCGGGATGCTCGGGGTTACCGAAGTTGAGACAGTTCACGACCGCTTGGGGGGTGGCGCCCACGCACGCCAAGTTCGCTACTCCTTCGTACAAGGTAAGTGCAGTACCCCGACGAGGATTGAGTGAGCACCAGCGAGGATTGGAGTCCGTCGTGAGTGCGATGCCTCGATCCGACGCCGGTAAGCCCGGTCCCGCGAGACGAAGAAGGGACGCATCTCTTCCGGGTCCCACCACCGTGTTAAGGAAAAGCTGGGAGTCGTACTGGCGATAGACCCACGCCGGATCGACCAGGAGATCGAGCAACGCCGTCGCGTCATCCCCACCGTCTCCGAAGGTGGGCTCCTCGTCCCAACGCTTATCCAGATCCTTCGGTCGAGCAATCGGACGGTCGTACAACGGCGCCTCGTCAGCCAGCGAAGCGGCGGGCAACACTCCGATGACCGGTCCATCAAAACCCTCGCGCAGGCGCAACATACCCACCGAATGCCCCTCACCGTCGACGTCCGGTTCGGTCACTCGGCCTACCACCGTTGCACGTACCTCCCAGCGAGCGCACACTTCCAGCAGCGCCACCAGGTGATCAGGAGTAACGATCGCCAGCATGCGTTCCTGGGATTCGGAGGTCATGATCTCCCAGGGCGCCATTCCCGACTCACGCAGGGGCACCGCGGTGACGTCGACGTCCATTCCCACTCCACCGCGAGCCGCCGTCTCACTGGTCGCGCAGATCAGTCCGGCTCCGCCCAAGTCCTGAATGCCGACGACTAGGTGCTGATCGAGAAGTTCGAGGCAAGCCTCTATGAGCCGCTTCTCCTCGTAGGGGTCACCGACCTGCACACTGGGCCGCTTGGCGTCGTCGAGTGATTCGGCCCCGTCGGAACCTTCGAACCCGGCCGAGGCCAGCACCGACACCCCCCCAATTCCGTCACGGCCGGTGAGCGAGCCGAGGAGCACTGCCACATTCCCCACACCCGACGCAATCCCCAAGACCAGTCGATCCGTTGGCAGGGCCCCACAACAGAGCACATTGACGAGGGGGTTGGCCTGGTAACAAGGGTCGAACGTTAACTCGCCTCCGATGGTGGGTACTCCGACCGAGTTGCCGTATCCGGAGATGCCAGCGACCACACCCTCCACCAACCACCGAGTACGGGGTTCTTCGAGGGAGCCGAAGAAAAGGGGGTCCATGACCGCGAGAGGTCGCGCCCCCATGGTGAAAATGTCTCGCAGAATCCCGCCCACCCCGGTGG
>JABEUS010000054.1 GCA_013044285.1 Acidimicrobiaceae bacterium | reverse complement strand
CGGCACCCCCGTTCCCACGTCCTACAGCGTCGTCGGTGACACCCTCGTCCAGAACGTCGAGACGACCCCGAGCACGGTGTTCCCGGTGGTGGCGGACCCGCTTTTCACATTCGGCTGGAGTGTGTACATGAATTTAGACGGCAGCATTATCAAAAGATTGTTTCCGGAGATTGAGGGAGATGTCTTGGACGTTGGTGCAGGTCTCGCGACGATTGCCGGCTGCGCGCTTATAAGTCAAATCTTTGCACCTCTGGTAACAGAATTTGGCTCCACTGTGATTACATCTCTGTGTTCACTAGGAATTGGTCTTGTTCTTTACAACCTCAATTACCCTCCAGGCATTGACCAAATTCGAACAGAATTGGCGAATATCGCCCCAAGCGCTTGCTATCAATTCAATCTCTTAAGTGGACAACCATTTCTTTATAACACCTCTGGTTTGCCGCAAAGTTGGTACAAGGTGACCTCGGCAGGGAACTGTACATGAAAAGGGTTAGCGACATTGATCAGTTCCGTACTATGTCGACACGGGTGCGCGCAGCAGTTCAAGTCACACCAGCCATAATTTTGGTCGGCTGGTTTTCAATAGCGCGGAGTTTGGGTCTTTCGGAATTTATCTTCGCCGCACTTGATGTTGTTCTGGCAGGAGTGATCCTTATCGGATATCGGTTTACGTTTCGCAAACTCGGATATCGGTTTACGTTTATCAAACGAGGTGAACCACACTGAATCGCAGTCTTGAAGGATCCTCATATTTCGCCTGAAAGGGTAAGGAGCATGAACTCAGTACGTAGGCTTCGTGTCTGGTACTCCGCACTCCGGCGCCTGCTCGACTAGCCCCGACTCTTGAGGGCTAGAGGGCGCGTGGATGGAATGTCGAGGACAGTGGTGACACGCCAATCCGGGCATCGAGGTCTACTGGTCCTCGAGGAGAACGACATCGAGCAGTCGCCGACCGGGTGCAGTAGAGAACCACTGAACGTGTCCCAGCAGGTAACTCTGATAGGCGAGGTCCCTATTAACGAGAGAACCCGTGATGGCCGCGAAGTACTCCACCTCGGATAGTGCGAACTCCACGTGCACCACGGGTAGGAGAGCGACGAGTTTCTCCCGGTCGGCGGGGGTCAGCGGACGTCGGGAGTCGTACCCCGAGAGGAGCGCGCGCAGGGCTGGCTCGTCGAAACCCTTTTCCCCTCGACCGGCAGAATCGAGCCAGTCGACGACGGCCCTCTCGATTGCCAGAGCCAGGTCGCGTAAGGCGAAAGTTCTGTTGGCCAGGCTGAGATCGATGACGCTCGCCACCTCGCCTGAGTTCGTCCACGTCATGTTGGACGGGTGCCAGTCTCCGTGGGTCCACAGCACACTCTCTTCCCATGTTGCGTCGCGGGCTCGAGCGAGCGGACCGGCCAGAATCGCGGTTATCTCGTCCAGGTAGGGGTAATTTGACAGCCCGATAGCGAGTCCCGGACGTTCGTCGACCAGTGTCGAGAGCGCGTGAAGGGGATCGGCGCTGCGGAGTAGTTCGGTCGAGTCGACCAGGACTCCGAAGGGACTCGCCGGCTCCTCAAACCCGCTGCTCGCCTCGTGAAAGCGGGCGAGGGCGACACCCGCGCCCCGCGCGTCCTCGGGCCCGAGGTAGGGGAGCCAGGACGGTACGTCGGCGTAACGATCGTCTCCCCTCGCGAGGTCGAAGACTTCGTAGACGAACTCTCCCCTCGTCGTCACGCTCTCCTCGTCGAGACGACGACGGACTCGGGGGGTGTCGAGTCCCCGGGATCTCAAGTGGTCACTGAAACGGTGCTCGAGGGCCAGGCGAGTCCCGTCACGCACCGTTCGGTGGTGACGCTTCACGAAGAGAACCTCGTCTCCTAGTCCCACCCGCGCGCTCGTCGACATGGGCCGCGGAGCACTCCAGCGAACCCGGGGAAGAGCCCCGTGAAGCGGGGAGTAGGAACTGAGGACCTCCGCTAACTCGTCACTGGTGAACGCCGGCCAGTCCGGTGCGGCCTCGTCGAGGCTCATTCCGTGAACGGGGCGAGCGAGGTCGAGCTCGCTCACGCGTCGACCGGGTGCAGTCTCCGAGTAAGTGGGGCGACGAGTGCCGTCACGACCCCGGAGGCGAGAAAGGAGAGCATCGATGCGGACATCCACGACTGGGTGTGCCAGTGCAGGGCCGTCGCGATGTGGGTCCACATCGTCACCCACCAGCCGATGTAGCCGGGGTTGATGAGTTGGTAGACCACGAATCCCACGAGCCAGGCCACCACCATCGACCAGCGGGTCGGGGTGGGGGCGAGCACCCGAAAGCGCGACCCCACGAAGAAGTCGACGACGAAGACCGCGGTGAGGGGCACGAAGACCGAACCGAGGAGAATGAGGAAGTTCTCGTAGTCCGAGATGTTGATCGCGAGGGCCAGCACCGTCGTGAGCGCACTCACCAGGACGGCGAGAACTCGCCGGTCCCAGTGGGGTCGCACGTTCTGGGCCGAGACGACGGTGGAGTAGACGTCGGCGAAGGACTGGTCGAGTTCGCGGGCGGCGAGGATGGCGAAGCCGAGCGAGCCGAGGGGCACCGCGATGAAGGCCCCGTAGATGTCGTTCGGGGACTTCGCCACCGTCACCAGGGCGACCAGTCCGATGACGTAACAGAGCGTCTGGGTGACGCCGTAGCCGAGGAAGGCCCCCCAGAAGGAGACCTTGGCCGAGCGAGAGTGACGGGTGTAGTCGGCCGCCAGGGGGGCGAAGGAGATCGCCGCCGCCACGACGGTGTCGGTCGCCACCCAAAAGCCACTCCAGGTCCCGCGGGTGAGCGAGGGCAGCGGATGACGAAGCATCTCGACCAGTAGATAGACAAGGACGACGCCCACCGCGGGAGTCGCGAAGCGTCGAAGGATGCGAATCGCCCCGAGGGGTCGCAGAGTCAGCAGTCCGGTGATGACACCGGCGATAATCACGTAGGCCGTGCGGGGCAGGCTCGGAGCGACCACGTGGGCGGCCGTCGCGATCGTGACCAGTTCGAAGATTCCCCAGCCGAACAGCTGGATCACGTTCACCAGGGTCGGCAGGTAGGAGAGTCGGGTCCCGAGCAGCCCGCGCAGCAGCACCATTGCCGGGGCCCCGGTGCGCACTCCGGCGACTCCGGCGGCGGCGATGGCCAGTGATCCGAGGACGGTCCCGAGCAGAATCGAGACGAGGGCCGCGACGACCGAGAGAGTCGGAGTGCCCGAACCGTTCGGCTGGAGAACGAAGATCGCCCCGGTGAAGCCCAGGAGACTCACCCCGAGGTTCCCCCAGAGGCCGAACTGGTCGTAGACCCCGAGAGACTGGGGGACCGGTTCGGTGAGCGTGTTCGCGACCTCCGAGTGGGTGTCTCCCGGTACCAGAGTGAAAGACGAGAGATCGTCCGTGGTGCTCATGAATCCTCCTTACGCCGGCATTACCCGCACAAGTTCGTCGGTCGGTGATGGCGGCGAGTTCCCTCGCGTCAATCACCCTCTCAGCCCGGTTCACCCGAGCTCCCGTTGGTTATGTCAGGGTGACCCTAGCACCCCGAAGGCGAGAGAGTCTCTCTTTTCTTCTCCGCGCCTCATTCGGGTCCAAGGTCCCTCGTCGGTGTTCTCTACTCGCCCTACGCTTCCCCCGTGGAGAGCAACGACGGGTTCGCGACGGGAGACCTCAACCTGGACGAGCCGGTCGAGATCGCGCCCCGAGTCTGGTGGGTCGGCCAGATGATCCCCGAGGACCGTTTTCAGTGTCACCCCTACCTCATTGAGCAGGGTGAGAACTCCGTCCTCATCGACCCCGGCTCGGCCCTCATCGCCTCCGACATCGTGCGCAAGATCGACCGGGTGGTCGGGGTGAAGAACGTACGGTGGCTCGTCTGTTCTCACGCCGACCCCGACATCATCGGGGCCCTCCCCGCTCTCGTCGCTCGGGGCCTTCACCCCGAGGCCCGCATCGTGACCCACTGGCGCGATCAGGTCCTCATCATCCACAGTGGCACGCCCCTCGGGTACTGGCGCATCGAGGAGCACGAGTGGCGCCTCGACCTCGAGGACCGGACCCTGCGGTTCGTCTTCAGTCCCTACCTCCACTTCGCCGGGGCCTTTGGAACCTTCGACGAGTCGAACGGGACCTACTTCTCCGGCGACCTCTTCGGGGGCTTCACCGACCAGACCTCGCTCTACGCCGAGGGTCTGGAGTACTTCGAGGCGATCAGGGCCTTCCACGAGCACTACATGCCCGACCGTGAGATCTTGGCCCACACTCTCTCTCGCCTACGAGAACTCTCCGTTCACCTCATCGCCCCCCAGCACGGACAGATTCTTCGTGAGGCGCTGATCGAGCCGATGATGGACCGGCTGGAGAAGTTGGAGACCGGGGTCTACCTGCTCGCGCGAGAGGACCAGGGACTGCGCTTTCTCCTCCTCGCCAACCAGGCACTCAGTGGGCTGACCAATATCCTCATCCACGAGTCGCGCTTCAGCGCCGCTCTAGGAGACCTCGACCAGTTGGCCCGCCAGACCCTCGGGGCGACGGGGCTAGAACTCTGGGCCCGACTGGGGGCGACGACGGTGCACTTCGCCGCCGAGTCTGGTTACGAGGGAGTGGAAGAACCCTGGCCGGAGGACGTCGAAGCGGCGGTGCAGGGAGCTCCGGTCTTTCAGGGCACCCGTCTCGTCTGGGCCCTCTACTCACTGAACACTCAACAGGTCACGGGTGCGGCGGTACTGCACATGAGCAACCCGACCACCCTCAATTCGGCGGCCCGGGAGGTCTTGAACCAGATCTCGGGGCTCGTTGAGGTCCGCCTCGAACGAGAGATCCTCGAGCGCCAGGTGGAGATGGAACGCACCTCGTGGCGTAACCGGGCTCTGCACGACTCGTTGACCGGCGTTCTCAATCGGGCCTCGATGGACGGGGTGCTCGCCGAGTACGTCGCGCGCGACGAGACGAGAGAGTCCCCCCGACTCGTCCTTCTCATGATGGACCTTGATCAGTTCAAACGGGTGAACGACGAGTTCGGTCACGGAGTCGGAGACGAGGTTCTCCGGTTCGTCGCCGAGGCGCTGCGGCGCGCACTGCGTCCGGCCGACGTGGTCTTTCGCTACGGCGGCGAGGAGTTTCTCGCCTGCCTCGACGACGTCACGCTCGAGGTAGCGCTCGTAGTCGCCGAACGACTCCGCGCCGCCGTCGCTCGCGGACCCGAGTCACTACCCCCCGTCACCCTCAGTGTGGGGATCGCTCCGCGACGAGTGG
>JABEUS010000053.1 GCA_013044285.1 Acidimicrobiaceae bacterium | reverse complement strand
GGTCACGTTGGTGGCGTCACCGACGTAGGCCACGTGACGGCCCGCCAGGCCGAAGACGTCACCGTCGGCGAACTCGTCGGCCAAGGTCAAGACGTCGGCGATCGCCTGAGTGGGGTGGGCGGTATCGGAGAGTAAGTTCACCACCGACATCCGGTCCCCGACCGCCTCTCGCAGTCGCTCGAGCGAGTCGTGTCGGCGAACCCGCGCGCAGCAGAGGGCGTACATCTCGGCGAGGGTTCGTCCCACGTCTTCGACCGACTCACGCCGGTCGAGTCCGATCTCCTCGTCGGAAAAGAACGTGGTAAATCCCCCCAGTTCGTGCACCGCCGTCGAACTGGCCGCCCGGGTGCGCAAACTCGGGTGCTCGAAGATCAACGCCACCCCCTGTCCCGCGAGCAAGCGGTCGTCCAGGGGAGAGACGGCCAGCCGGTAGATCCGGGCGAGGTCCTCGTCGCTCGTCTCGGCGATGGTGAGAAAATGTCGGGTCACGGGAGTACCTCCGTCGTCGGAATGCTGTGTTCGAGAGCCCCCCGCACAGCGTGGGGGCGGGTTCCGTTCGCGAGCACCACCCGACGCGCGCCGGCGTCGAGGGCGGCGAGCGCCGCGGCGAGCTTGGGGCGCATGCCGTCGCGGGCCGCCCCCGAGGCGATCAACTCGTCAAGGTCCCGACGAGTCAGGCTTTCGAGGGCACTCGAGGGGTCGTCAGGATCAGCGCGTACCTGATCGATGTCGCTCAACATAATCAGCGTGCCCGCGTCGAGGGCGCCCGCGAGAGCGCCGGCCGCGGTGTCCGCATTGCAGTTGAGCAACCCTCCATCGTCGCCGAGACTCACGGGAGAGATCACCGGAATCCACTGAGAACGAAGGAGATCCTCGAGAAGGGCGGTCCGCACTCGGACGCTCGGAGCGATACGACCGAGAAAGCCGGAGTCAACGGGGCTCGTGAGGAGTCCCGCCGAAAGACCGCTCAGACCGAGGGCCGGACGGCCGAGGGCGACGAGACGCGCGACGACGAGGGCGTTCACTTGGGCGAGAGCCATCGAGACCACCTCCATCGTGGGGTCGTCGGTCACCCGCAGACCTTGGTGAAAGTGACTTTCGAGGTCGAGACGTCGGAGCAGGTCAGCGATCTGGGGCCCTCCCCCGTGCACGACGACGACGCGCTCGAGACCCTGGAGGTCCTCGGCGAGGTCACCGAGAACGGAACTCGTGGGACCGAGATCATCGAGGGCGTGCCCACCCACCTTGACGACCAGAGCACTCACGGGGTCACCCCCGCTCGGGGGAGGCCGGTCGTTTCCGCCAGTCCCCGCGACACATTCCACGCTTGCACCGCCTGTCCGGCGGCGCCCTTCACCAGGTTGTCGAGGGAACTCATGACGATGAGCCATCCGGTCCGCGAGTCGACCCGGGCACTGACGAAGCAGAGGTTCGATCCCACCGGATCCTTCAGCGTCGGGGGTTCGGAACTGACGACAACGAAGGGCTCGTCGTCGTAGGTGGCGTGGAGAACCTCGAGAGCGCCGGCCGAGTCGAGTCCGGACGTCGGGCGGGCGTAGGCGGTGACGAGCATTCCCCGGGCCACCGGAACGAGGTGGGGAGTAAAGAGAACCTCGGCGCCAATCTCCTGTTCGATCTCGACCGTGTGGCGGTGCCGCACGAGTCCGTAGGCCTCCGCGTTACCGGCGAGCCGGGGAAAGTGGAGTCGTTCACTCGGGCTACGACCCGCTCCCGACACCCCGCTCAGCGCGTTCACCACGATCGAGTGTCTCTCCACGAGCCCGCGGTCGAGGAAGGGTCCGAGAGCGAGTGACGAAGCGGTGGGGTAGCACCCGGGCACCGCCAGCAGCCGGGCCCCGGGTATCTCCTCACGGTGGCGCTCGACGAGGGCGTAGACCGCCGACGAGAGTCGGGCGGGGTCCCGATGCGCTTCGCCGTACCAGAGTTCGTACTCCTCAGCACTCCGCAGGCGGTAGTCGGCCCCGAGGTCGACCACCTGGACTCCTCGTTCGAGGAGTCCTCCCACGATCGCCTGGCTCCGTCCGTGGGGTAGGGCGAGAAAGACCGTCTCCACCTCGACGTCGTCCAAGTCCTCGACGGAGGCGAGGACGAGCTCGGGGTAGAGCGCGGCGAGCGCCGGCGCGTGATCAGCGATTCGCCGACCCCGGGCACTTTCCCCGGTCGCGACAATCACGTCGGCCTCAACGTGCCCGCCGAGCAGGCGCAGCAGCTCCGATCCCGCGTATCCACTCGCCCCGACTACGGCTACTCGCATTCTGTCATTTTATTCACATTCAGCATTAAAAATGCAACTCCCCCGCGCCCGACTAGGCTGGCGCCTCGTGACTCGTCGAGGCTGGGTGCTGTTCGCCATGATGGCGGTGCTCTGGGGTATCCCCTACCTACTCATCCGCATTGCGGTCCGTCAACTCGATCCGGGCGTCGTCGTGCTCGGGCGCACCGCACCGGCCGCTCTCCTCCTCGCCCCCCTCGTGGTTCGAAACGGCCAACTGCGCGCCGTTCTCACCCACTGGCGGTGGATCACCTTGTTCGGGGTGGTCGAGTTTGGGGCTCCGTGGTATCTCATGTCGAGCGCCGAGCGTCACGTCACGAGTTCCTTCACGAGTCTGATGATCTGTGCGGTCCCCCTCTTTACCCTCGTGCTCTCGCGTCGAAGTTCGACGCACGAAAAACTCCCGCCCCGACGCCTGATCGGACTCTTTACGGGAGCCCTCGGCGTCGCCCTCCTCGTCGGAGTGAACGTCCACGGCGACCTGCGCTGGGTGGCCATGCTCCTCGTCGTCTGCGTGGGCTACTCACTCGGACCCATGATTCTGCAGCATCGTTTGAGTGAGGTCCCCGGACCGGCCGTCGTATTTGGCGCGACCGGCATCGTCGCACTCCTCTGGGTCCCCTACGGCGCCCTACATTGGCCGAGTCACGTCTCCGCGCAGACCCTCGGGGCGATCGCCACGCTCTCCCTACTCTGCACCGCTGGGGCGTTCTTAACCTTCTTCGAACTCGTGAAGGAGGTCGGGGCCAACCGCTCGACCGTCGTCGTCTACTCCAATACCGCCCTCGCGGTGCTCCTCGGAATCGCCCTCTTGCACGAGCCCCTCACGGCGAGCATCGTCGTGGGATTCCCGCTCATCATGGCCGGGTCCTACTTCGCGACCTCAGCGGACCGTGACCGCCGCGACGCGAATCTCGCCGTCCACGAGTAGCCAGAGTTCGTGGTCGTTCGTCACGAGTTCGACCCGGTCCTCGAACTCGACCGGCCCGTGATGGATCACCTCGGCCGCGCGCACCGGGGTCGGACCCATCTCCGCGAGTGCCTGCCACACGGCCGCGTTATTGACGTGACCAATAACGTCGAGATCGGCTCGGCGCAGCGGCCACGGGCGTCGCGCAGCGAGCGCCGGGGGTGAGGTGGAGGGCACGCGCCCCGAGACCTTGCGTCCTCCGGCCGCCTCGCCGTACATCGTGAGGAAATCTGGATGGAGACGGATCGGGAACCCCCGCCGGTCGACCTGCACCCAGAGTGTCGCCGTTTCGAGGACCAGTTCGTCGGCGCGGTAGATATTGGTTCTTCTCTCCACCCAGGCCGCCCCGAATCCGGAGCACCAGGTGAGGGCCAGCAGGTCGTCGTAGAGCCGTGGCCACGTACCGGTCGAACGCAGGGCGGTTCTGCGAGCAACCCAGGCGGTGTTGATGACAATGCCGGTCGACTCCCAGTCCTCCGTCGCCACGTCCTGGAGAACTCTCGCGATTCCGTCGAGTCGCCAGTCTCCCTCGGGGGTGGTGTCGGAGAGACGAACGGTCGTCGGCATGGTGATTCGACGCCCCGAGGCGGGCACCGGAACAAACTCGTCGACCGAGAGCACTACGACGTGCTCCTGAGAGTCGCACCGAGCGAGGCGGCCGCCTCGAGGAGAGCCCGGCGAGCGTCGGCGACGTCGGCGTCACTCAAGGTCCGCTCCGTGGAGGTCAAACGGATCGCGTAGGCCAGTGAGCGCTCGGTCTCTGCGAGGGAGTCTCCCCGGTAGACGTCGAAGAGGGTGACCGACTCCACGAGGGAACTCGCCCGCAGGAGAACGCGGCGCAGTTGATCGGCCCCGACCTCGTTCGGCGTGACGAGAGCGAGATCCATCAGGGCCGCGGGGAAACGGTTCGGGACTCTCACGCGAGAGTCCCGCTCACGGATTCGGGCCGCCTCGACGATACGCGCGACGTCGAGGTCGACGAGTCCGAGACGACGCGAATCGGGACTGGCTCCGCGCACGAGTTCCGGATCCACCTCACCGACTCGACCTAGCTCCACTCCGCTGCGGGTGTCGAGTACTCGGGCGTACCGACTCGGGTGCCAGCCACTGGGCGCCTCCCCGATCGACTCCACGTCGAGGTCGTCCAGACCAAGACGAGCCAGCAGAGTTCTCGCGGTCACGACCGCCCGACGGGCGTCGTCTCCCGGCCGAGCCAAGAGCAGGGTGAATCGTTCGGTCTCTTCGGGAAGCTCGACCTCGATCGTTCCTCCGGCGCCCCCGCGAGCCCGGCGAGTCTTCTCCGCCTCTTCGGGGTGAGTAAAGACCACGCCGAACTCCCCGAAAAGTTCATCGCCCAGGCCCCGTTCGGCGTTTCGGGCGAAGACCTGAAGAAGTCCCGGAATCATCGAGGGGCGAAGTATTGACTCCTCGACGGCCAGGGGATTAGCGACCCGGATGCGCGGCGAGGTCGGGTGGGTGAGCGCGGCGTGAGTCTCCGACACCATGGTCGGGGTCCAGACCTCGTGACCCCCGAGGGCGCAGAACACCTCACGCGCCCGTCGGCGCAGAGTCTGGGCGACAGTCCAGCCCCCCGGCTGGGGCCAGCTCGGAGTCCGTCGGGGCATTCGGGTGGAGGAGTAGAGGCGTTCGATTTCCTCAATCACGTCGGCCCGTCCCGCGGAACCCACTCGCACGTCCAAACGAGCCGAGGGGGCGATGACGTCGAGTCCCCCCTCCTCACGCACGGTGAAGTTCAAACCTTCGAGAAGGCGCACCACCGTCGCGCGTTCGAGGGACACCCCGAGGGCTCTCTCGATGTCGTGGTCACTGAGCGACACCCGCGAGCGCTCCGGAAGTTCCCCGAGCACGTCGAGGGGACCGGGGACCCACTCGAGCCCCGGAACGGACTCTTCGAGCAACTGCACAAAGCGCGCGGCGGCGAAGAGAGCGAGTTCGGGGTCGACTCCCCGCTCGAAGCGGTGGGAGGCTTCGGATCGAAGCCCGTGGCGCTTGGAGGCCCGAGCGATCGTCATGGGATCAAAGAAGGCCGCCTCGAGCAAAATCTCCGTCGTCGAGTCACGAATCTCCCCGAGGGCGCCCCCCATAATCCCGGCGAGACCGTGAATCACGTCGTCGCCGTCGACGATGACGAGATCCTCCCCCGAGTCACCGAGTCCTCTCCCCGGTTGGGCGAGTGCGCGACTGACCCCGTCGAGAGTCGTGAGCACCTCGCCCGGGCGAGCGACCCGGGCGCGCAGCGTGCGAGCGCCGACACGATCGGCGTCGTAGGCGTGAGTGGGCTGGCCGAGTTCCAGCATCACGAGGTTGCTCGCGTCGACCACGTTGGAGATCGGACGCATTCCGGCCAGGGTGAGACGTCGCGCGAGGTGTTCCGGGGAGGGTCCGACCCGAACCCCTCGAATGAGAGAGAGCGTGAATCGACCACAGAGATCGGGGGCCTCGATAGACACCTGGGCGCTCTGGCGAGTTTCTCCCTCTCCTTGCGGGGTCGCGACGGCGGGCATACGCAGGGAACGGGCGAAGCGAGCGGCCAAGTCCCGAGCCACGCCGAGTAGCGACCAGGCGTCCGGGCGATTGCCCTCAATCGAGATGTCGAGCACGACGTCCGGCGCGAGAGCGAGGCTCGAGGTGAGCAGTTCTCCCGGAGTGCTCGATGGATCGAGGAGGAGGAGTCCTCCGTGATCCTCGGAGAGTCCGAGTTCACGACCCGAACACAGCATCCCGTTCGACACCACGCCGCGCATCGTGCGCCGAGCGATCTCGAAGCCTCCGGGCAGTACCGCGCCCACCGGCGCGAGGGGAACGAAGTCGCCCACCGAGAAGTTGGTGGCGCCACAGACGATCTCCACCGGGCCGGCTCCCGCCTCGACGACGACCCGACGAATCCGGTCGGCGCCCTCAATGACGTGAATCTCCTCCACGCGAGCGACCACGACGGACTCGAGGCCCTCTCCTACTCGCTCCACGCCCTCGACCACGAGGCCGAGGTCGTCCATGACCGCGATGAGTTCGTCGAGCGAGTCGGGCAGGTCCACGAACTCCGAGAGCCAGGACAGGGGCACTCTCACGAGAACTGCCTCAGGAAGCGCACGTCGTTCTCGATCAGGGCTCTCATGTCGGCGATCTCGTGACGCATCTGGGCGCAGCGGTCGATCCCAAACCCGAAGGCGAATCCACTCCACTCCCCCGCGTCGATTCCGACCGCGTCGAAGACGGCCGGATCGATCATTCCGCACCCGCCGAGTTCGATCCAGCCGGTCTGGGAGCACGTACGACACCCCTCACCCCGACAGAGAGTGCAGGTGATCTCGAACTCGGCGGAGGGCTCGGTGAAGGGGAAGTAGCCGGGACGTAGCCGGGAGTCGATATCGGGTCCGAAGTAGGCCCGAGTGAAGGTGTCGATAGTGCCGGCGAGATCGGCGAAGGTGATACCCCGGTCGACCACGATTCCCTCGATCTGGTGGAAGCTGGCGAGGTGGCGAGCGTCGGGGGTGTCGCGGCGATAACAACGTCCGGGCATCACGGCGTGCAGAGGCAGTGAGTTCTCCGCCACGGCCCGTTCCATGAGGTGAATCTGAGTCGGTGACGTGTGGGTTCGTAGCACCACCGACTCGGGTTCACCCAGTTCGAGGTAGAAGGTGTCCCACATACCCCGCGCCGGGTGGGCCGGTGGAATGTTGAGCGCCTCGAAGTTGTACCAGTCACTCTCGACCTCCGGACCGTCCTCGACCCGAAAGCCCATTCCCACGAAAACCTCTTCGAGGGCGTACTGAGTGAGGGCAACGATACCGGGGTGCCCCACTCCGAGTGGTACTTCGACACCGCCCGCGACCACGTCGCCGAGGTCGAGGTAGTCGGCCGCGAGTTCGGCGTCCCGGGCCGCCTGTTCGAGAGCTACCCGGCGAACACGTAGCGCCTCGTCGACTCGTCGACGAGCCTCCTGGAGCCGCGCACCGGCGTCACGACGCTCTTCGGGTGAGAGAGAGCCGAGGGACTTCTGCAGACTCGAGAGGACCGAGCGCTTTCCCACCAGGGAGGGCTCGGACGCGATCAACTCCTCGAGGCTGTTGAGGGCCTCGACGGCGGCGAGGAGTTCTTCCACGTGGGTGTCGAGGTGGGCGAGGGGTTCGTCACTCATCTCCTACAGGCTAGGGGGTAGAGGGCCCCCCTTTGAGTGAGAACGTTGATAAGACGATTCGAACATGACGAGCGATCCGGCGACCGCCGCGTTGAGAGACTCGACGGCAGGGTTCATCGGAATACTGAGATACCCCGACGAGGCGTCGAGGACCTCGGCGGAGAGCCCCCGCGCTTCTGAGCCAATCCAGACGAGCACGCGCTGCGCCAGGTCCACCGCGCGCGGGTCCTCACCGCCCCGCAGAACTGTTGCCCAACTGGTGGATCCGGCCCTACTCGCCCAGCGGACGGCGTCTTCGAGCGTGCTTGAGACAACTCGTTGACGAAAGATAGATCCCGCTGAGGAGCGCAGGACCTTCGGGTGCAGAGGATCTACTCCGTCTCCAGTGACCACGACGCCGTTCACTCCGGCGGCGTCGGCGCTACGAATCAATGTCCCTAGGTTGCCGGGATCGTGAAGTCCCTCGAGACCCAACACGAGACCCGACCAGTCGAGATCGTCGAGGGAGTAGTTCACCAACCGACATGCGGCCACCACCCCTTGGGGAGAGCGGGCGTCAGCGATACGTTCGAGAGCGGCGTCACTCACCACCGTGAACGAGGTGCGCTCCAGCACGGAGCTCAGTCGGTGGTGACCAAGAGCACCCTCGGCCACGTAGACCCCCTCGAGGGGCCAGTCGGTGTCGAGAGCCGCCTCGAGAAGATCGGGTCCCTCGGCGACAAATACTCCCTCGCGACGACGCTCGTCACTACTTCGGACCAGGCGCCGGAGACGCCGCACCTCTTCGTGCGACGCCCCCAGAGCGGCCACGACTAACTCTCGAGAGCCTCGCGGGCCTGGTTAACCAGCGCGCGGAACGATCCCGGGTCGTTGACGGCGAGGTCGGCCAACATACGACGGTCCACCTCAATGCCGGCGGCGTTCAGACCAGCGACGAAACGGCTGTAGCTCATTCCCTCGAGTCGAGTCGCCGCGTTGATGCGCTGGATCCAGAGGCGACGCATGTCACCCTTACGGGCCCGTCGGTCGCGAAAGGCGTACACGCCGGCGTGCTGGACGGCTTGGTTAGCGGCCCGGAAGGTGCGGCTGCGGTCACCGTAGTAACCCTTGGCTTGTTCCAGTACCGCCTTGTGGTGCTTCTTGGCGTCCACGCCACGCTTTACTCGTGCCATGGTTCAAATCCTCCCTACAGCCCCATCAACTTCTTGATGTTCTTCTCAATACCGGGGGCGATGTCCGACTCACGTCCCAGTCGGCGCGTGCGCACCGAGGACTTCGTCTCCATCAAGTGCCCACGAAACGCCTTGCGGCGGCGCAGACGGCCAGTACCCGTAATTTTGATGCGCTTCTTCGCACCACTATCAGTCTTCATCTTCGGCATTTCAGCCCTCCTGTGTCGCCTCGGCGACGACGTCGTCGTCGTGCTCGTCCTTCGTTGCGTCCTTGACCTTGACCTTGCGATCCGGGCCCAGCACCATGGTCATATTGCGCCCGTCGAGCTTGGCGGCGGCCTCGACTCTCGCGGCCTCGCCTAACTTCTCGACAATGCGATCGAGTATCTTCTTGCCCAACTCCGGGTGAGCTGATTCACGACCACGGAACATGATCGTGATTTTGACCTTGTGGCCCTCGTTCAAGAACTTTTCCACGAGGCGAGTCTTGGTGTCGAAGTCTCCCGCACCAATCTTCGGGCGGTACTTCATCTCCTTGATCGCCACGTTCTGGCTCTTGCGCCGCGACTCTTTAGCCTTCTGCGCCTCGTCGAACTTGAACTTTCCGTAGTCCATAATCCGACACACCGGCGGCTGAGCGGTCGGGGCTATCTCCACCAAGTCCAGGTCCATACTGCGCGCCAGCGCGAGGGCCTCTCTCGTGGGGACAATTCCCCTTTGCTCCCCCGCCTGGTCGATCAGGCGAACCGTCTCGACACGGATGCGGTCGTTGACGCGGTGCTCTCCCGGATTAGTTGCGATAACTCCACTCCTTGCTCTTCACGGCACCCTTGGGTACCGCCACGGCAAGCGAGGCGCAACTGCGTCGACCGAACGTACCCACGTACGTCGGTGGAGATGGCGCAGGCCACCCCACTTGCTGTGAGACTGACCGAAACAGGCTAGCAGCGTTGTACGGCGAGCGCCGACTACCCTCGAAGGGGTGCCTGACTCCTCCGCCCCCTTCGACGAAATGGCTGCTCTCAGCGCGCAGGACCTTCTCGCCCACCACCTCGCGACGTTGCTGCGCTGGTGCGCGGTGCACCTGGCTGCGACACCCCCCGATCTGTCCGGGGCCGGACTCATTCTCGATTGTGCCGACGCCACAATCGCCGCGGGAGCGGACCGCCTCGGCCCCCACCACTCCCTCTACGACGAAGCTCTGAGAGAGGCTCGCCGAGCCCTCGAACGGGCCGCCCGCCGTTAGGTCGGGCGCACCTCGCGGGCCCTCGAGGAGACCGTCGTACCGTTGACCGTTGAAGAACTCAGTTGCGAACCCGGAACCATAATCTCCCTAACTTTGACGCAACAGGAAGCCTGCGAACTACTTCCTCCTCTTCGCGCGTGGATTGACCATCACTCGTTCGCCGATGACGTCAATCACAATCGCCCAGATGAACAGATCAGCAAATACAGTCAGCATCGCTGTTTGCAAACTCCACTTTGGTCCGGGAAAGTCAAGTAAGTGACCACCGCCGATGATGGCGACAGCAGTCACCGGCATCAGTACTCTCATGATGACCGGATAATCGCGCCAAGCACGCGGCATCGGATTCCGCCAAATCAGCGAGTGCGTCATCACCAGGCGCTTTAGGTAAGGAACCCGAGCGTTCGCCGTCATTCGACCCCCTTCACTCTCTCTTCTAGTGCGGCGCGCAACTCACAGAGTTGCGTCGCGAAAGGAACCTCCTCTTCGTCACCGACCGACGAGTTCTTCGGCTCGAGCGAGGTGTGATCACCCGTCGAGGGTGTTCGCGGATACTCCAATGTCCTCGAGCGGCGACGACTCCTGAGAACTCTCAACAGCACTCTTCCCTCCGCAAGGCAACCCATCCCGAGAAACGTGGCGGTGGAATCAACGGCCTCGACGCGGCCCGCCGGCCCGCTGAGCAGTTCAATCGAGATCAGGACAAACCCGTTGCTTGCCAGGCAGTACCAGAAGTCCTTAAGCCGACGGCTTCTCGACTGACGGTACTCAGCGAGCAATTTCCTCACAGTGTCGTCCTTTCTCACCGTCATCATCAGTACCTCCTGCATCCCCATGTCATACCGTCCCACGGCATCCACCCTTGCGTGGCCCAGAAGTAGTCAGTCGAGGGACAGAAGCCTCGGCCATTCAAAACAGCCAAAGATCCGCCAACCAGCCAAGTCACAGGTGCACACGCAGCGGCAGTAGCTGGATCAGAGCATGCTCCTAATATCAACACCCCACTCCCACCACCTACGAGAAATCTTTGTTCATTGAGTGTGAGCCGTATCGTAACTCCGTTGTAACCAATGGACACGAACATAGGGTCCGCCACCACCGGGAACACCGTGCTCGGGGTCGTCTCGACGTTCTGGACGAGGGTGTCACCGACGACGCTGTAGGACGTGGGAACGGGGGTGCCG
>JABEUS010000052.1 GCA_013044285.1 Acidimicrobiaceae bacterium | reverse complement strand
TCCTCAAGTTGTTGTGTCGTAACTGCATCTTGAGATTGACGCGATGAACGTCGTTTTTGGTGGATACCGTTTCAGCTCACGGGCTCGTACACCACTCGTCGGGACTTAACTTCCTCAGACCAACACATTCACGGTGGATCCTGGTTAAAAAACACCGCACCTTGAAACCAACGAAACCGGTCGACGCGGCGCTGTGAAGGCCATACGACCACTCACTGCTCCTACCAACCGCAGCGCAACCAATAAATTTCCTCGGCCCCAAATATGCGCCCCACCGGGGCGACGGAGACGATTCCAATCGTAACTTTTGCCTTCGGCATCAGCCCTGGGACATTCAGACAAGTGGGTATTCCACCCACGTGAGATACTCCTTTCGCATCAAACCAGAGTTCCGAGTCAGTCCAGTCGAAACCGGCTCCACTGTTGGATGAAGGATAATCAATAGATATCGCCGTTTTGTTGAGATTAAATCCCATGAAATAGCCCCGACGTACCTGAGGAATCGCCTGAGCGTACTTCCCTCTGGCGCCCAGCCAATACGAACCAGCGGCGACGATTAGTACCGCAATTCCACCAATCAGAACACTTCTAATACTTCGCACCGCCCTTCTCTCCCGTTGAATCAGCAGAAATACCATCCAATCCCGTCAGTTAAGTGAGAATACAAATCACCACCGGAAGAGACCTTAACCATATCGGACGACGGTGTTGAGACAGTCGAAGCCCCCGAGCATCCCGTCCAGGTCGATCCGAATCCCGTATACGCAGAGCCGTTAGAGTCGAGAAAGTTGGGTTGCAGTGAACCGGGATAAAGGGTGTCTGTCACGCTCACCCCAAAGCCGTCCAGGCTCACTCCGTAAGTGACCTGCACTGGGTTCCCAATTGGAACAGTTGCTGAAGGGTCCCATTGGACAAGGGAGTGGGTTCCGTAACTGCCTGTGTAGGTGTAGGTTTCGTGTCCATATGCAGACGTAAGCGAGTCAGCCCAGTCATTATCTGAAGCAGACGAGGTTATGGCGTCGCCGACATAGGTCCCCGATGAATTATCCTGCAGTAGCCTTTGAGTGAGACATGCATATATCGAAGCATTTCCAGCGTCTCCTGTCGTTTGAGTACAGGCAGAATGAAAATAACTTCCAACTGGGATCGAACTGGAAATGAGCGTTGCTTTCGAAACCGTGCTCCCTTGACTGCTAGTCATGGTGCCAGATGGTGGCGTCGTTGAGGGAGAGAATGCAGTGCCTGGAGGAAGAGTACTTTTTGCCATGGATTGGGCGACGGTACTGCTCGCACCGAGTGCACGTAATTCTGTATACGTCAATTGCGCAGCTTGCGTTTGCGAGTAGTAGCGAGCGACACCTGATGGCGAAGTCGGACCGGTACTCGACCAACACGAACCCTGAAAGCCTGGCTGGCCGGTACATCCTGCCGACACGCTACTTCCTGCCGTGTCGACTGCCACAACTGAACCTCCGGGAAATGTCCAAGATGTTTTCACTATCCCCGGGGCAACCACACTCTGAGACTGCAAGGTGAGGTTGGTTGAGCCCGTCATGAGAGGCGAAGCACTTAGAGTGCTCGCGCCACCAGGTAACGACATTGCACTCAATACCGTAGCGGTAAAGGCTACGCTCCAAGTGACTACTTTTACTCGACCTCTCTTGCTGCGTTCCACTATCCGAATCACTTTCGTTGGAATTTGCATCCGTAGCGTAGTGAGCCTCGATAGGCGCGTCAATCATAACGCCACTAAGGAAAATCGCGCTTATTGGATAGTGGGTGTGCTCGGCGTCGTCGGTCTCGAGACGCGGTGAGTCGTTGGTTATCGCCAATCTCGTGAGGGCACCGTAGCGCCGAGCGGAAGTGGCTCCACGTGCTCAGCGAGCAGCGTCAGAGTCCCTTGAGCGCGCTGAAGAGTTCCCCGTACGAGGAGGGCGGACGACGGAGCGGCCACGTCACGCCAGCGAGCCCACGCCCCCTTAGAAAAGATCACGTTCACGTGACCAGTCTCGTCTTCGAGATTGAGAAACACCGCGCCCCGGGCGGTCTCGGGGTGTTGACGATGCGTGACGACGCCGGCCACGAGAACCCGGCTGTGCGGAGTGCTCTCGAGGTCACTCGCTCGAACCACCCCTCGAACGTCGAGGGTGTCACGCACGAGGGCGAGCCCCGTCGCCTCGGTCGTCAACCCGAGTGACCACAGGTCGTCGGCCACTCTCTCGAACTCATCGGGATCCGAGAGTTCGGGGGCCTGGTCTCCCGTCACGACCCCCTCGAGTCGTTCTACCGTAGCCTGGGCGGCCGCTCCCGCTCGCCAGACGAGAGCTCGGCGAGTCGCCCCAAAGCCATCGAGCGCCCCGGCTACCGCGAGTGCCTCGAGGTGGTGCTGGCGAACTCCGGCCCGCCGTACGAGGTCCTCCTGGCTTCGCCACGGCGCCCCCTCCACGATGCGCGTGGCCACCTCTTCTCCGACCCCGCGCACCGAGGCCACTCCGAGACGTACCGCCGGATTGACCCGATCACCCTCGAGACGGGCGCCGACTCTCGAGTGATTGACGTCGGGTCGCAGCACGTCGACCCCCCGACGTTGAGCGTCGGCGACGAGGGACTGGGGCGACCAAAAGCCCATGGGTTGAGCGTTGAGTAGCGACGCGAGGAACGCCGCTGGATAGTGGACCTTGATCCACGCCGAACAGTAGACCAGGTGGGCGAAGGACACCGCGTGGGACTCGGGGAAGCCGAAGTTGGCGAAGGCCGCGAGGGCGTCGTAGATCTGGTCGGCGCGCTCACCCTCGATGCCGTGACGGGCCATGCCGCGATAGAGTCGCTCCTTCAAATCGAGCATGCGCGCCGCCGATCGCTTCGCCGCCATGGCCTGGCGTAGTTCGTCCGCCTCCGTGGCGCTGAAGTCGGCGACGGCGACGGCCATCTCCATCAACTGCTCCTGAAAGAGCGGCACCCCGAGCGTCCTCTTCAGAATCGGTTCGAGACGGGGGTGCAGATAGGTCACCGGCTCCTCACCCCGTCGACGGCGGATGTAGGGATTCACGGCGTGACCCTGGATGGGGCCGGGACGGATAAGGGCGACCTCGATAACGAGGTCGTAGAAGCACCGGGGTTCGACTCGGGGCAGGGTCCCCATCTGGGCCCGCGACTCCACCTGAAAGACCCCGACGGTATCGGCCTCGCAAAGTAGGTCGTAGACCTCGGGTTCTTGGGGCAGAGTCCCGAGGTCCAGTCGTAGCCCGTGGTACTCCTCGATGGTGTCGAGGGCTCGGTGGAGTGCTTCGAGCATGCCGAGCCCGAGGAGGTCGAACTTCACCAGCCCGGCCGCCGCGCAGTCGTCCTTGTCCCACTGCAGGACGCTACGACCCGGTGTGCGACCCCACTCGACGGGGCACACCTCAACGATGGGGCGATCGCAGAGCACCATACCGGCCGAGTGCAGACCGAGGTGGCGGGGACGATCGAGCAACTGGGTCGCCATCTCGAGAATCACCGGGGGAACCTCCCCACTCAGGGCGCTCATCGAACGGCGATCCACCGCGTCTCGTAGGGCGTTGGCCTCACTCTCGGAGTACCCGAAGGCTCGCGCGACGTCGCGCAGCGCGGAACGAGGGCGGTAGGTAATCACCGCCGCCACCTGGGCGGCGTGGTGACGGCCGTAACGCTCGTAGACGTACTGAATCACCTCCTCGCGTCGACCCGACTCGATGTCGACGTCGATGTCGGGGGGACCGTCTCGGGCGGGTGAGAGGAAGCGCTCGAACAGGAGGTGGAGAGCGACCGCGTCGGCGTTCGTGATACCGAGCGAGTAGCACACCGCCGAGTTGGCCGCCGAACCACGACCCTGACAGAGAATGTTGTGGGTCCGACAGAACTCGGTGATGTCCCAGACGGTGAGGAAGTACCCGGCGAACCCGAGCTGGGCGATGACGTTCAGTTCGTGGTCGATCTGGCGCCAGGCCCCCGGTACTCGCTCCGTGTCACGCGAGCCGTAACGACGACTCGCCCCCTCTTCTACCAAGCGGACGAGATACGACTGTTCGTCGAGCCCCTCGGGCGTCGCAAAACGCGGCAGGCGAGGGGCAACGAGGTGGAGATCAAACGCCAAGTGCTTCGCCAACTCCACCGAGAGATCCACCGTCCCGGGCCAGCGGGCGAAACGACGACGCTGTTCGGCCGGGCCCCGTAGGTGCGCGAGGGGGGACCCCGACGACCACCCCACCATCTCTTCGAGCGTGCGTCGGGCTCGAATCGCCGAGACGACCGACGCCCGCGGGAAGTCCTCGGGTCGGGCGTAGTGAACATTGCCCGTGGCGACCACGTCGAGACCCGCGGCGAGGGCTACCTCCACGAGGGCGTCGTTACGCGCGGCGTCCTCGTAGTGACCGTGATCCCAGATCTCGACCACGAGGCGATCACCGAACGCCTCACGAAGTCGGGCCACCTCGCGACGGGCGGCTCGGGGCCCTTCGCTTAAGAGAGCCCGGGTGAGCGGCCCCTTGCGACACCCACTCAGGACTCGCCAGTGCTCACGGTGTTCGGCGAGATCCTCCAGTCTGAACTGCGGGGCCCCCTTGCTACCCCGCGCGAGGTGGGCCTCGGCGAGTACTCGCGAGAGTCGTCGATACCCCTCCGGTCCCTCGGCGAGAACGACGAGATGATCCCCGGGCGGATCGAGAACCCCGGTTCGTTCACCCCCCTCACCCACCGTCAGTTCCGCACCGAATACCGTCGGTAGCCCCACGGCCCGGGCCGCCTCGGCGAAGCGCACCACTCCGTAGAAACCGTGGTGATCGCTGAGCGCGAGAGCGCTGACCCCGAGTCGGGCCGCTTCGACCACCATCTCTTCGGGGTCGCTCGCTCCGTCGAGAAAACTAAAACTCGAGTGGGCGTGTAGTTCGGCGTATCCCCCCATCAGTCGTAGATCCCCGCGAGCCACCAACACCCCTCCTGCGCGCGAAGAAGGTAGGCCTCGTCTCGCTCGGTGAGTATCTGCAGGTGCGCTCGGCGTTGGGGCGTCGCCCACCACCGCTCGATCGAGGGCCAGGGCCCCGCGCACCACACGACGTCGCGCCAGTCGCCCCCACCCGTCTCGAGACGCACCGGGTCCGCACTGAGCGATCCTCGAGACCCCACGTACACCGGTAGACCAGCGGCGTCCACCAGAGTGACCGGTAGAGGATGCCGGGGAGTCCTCACGGGTGTCGGTGAGCCGAGTCGCCCCGGCCAGGGAGCGTTCCCACTCGAACCCGCCAACGGGGCGTCGAACGGGACCAGATGATTCCGGTCTTCGGGCGCTCGCCCCGGACCCAGGGATGCGACCAGCACCCCGTCGACTCCCAGACGAGAACGTACGCGCCACGCCGCGGCCAGGGCCCGCTCCTCTCTCGCCCCCCGTTGACCGAAGAATCCCAACTGTTCATCGACGCCTCGGGTGTCGTGGCTCTCCCGGGTGAGGGCTCGAGTTAACCCGGCGTCGCGCTGACCCGGGGCCTCGCTTCGTTCCCCCTGCGCCACCCGGTGCAGATCCACCACTAGCGCCGAAAACCGTTCGGCCACTCGGGTGCGGGGTAAGTCCGCGAACCCCCCCACACTCGAGACTCCTAGGCGTCGTAGCGTCACCGCCACGTCTCTCGGGATCAACTCCTCGATGGGTAGAGTGCGCCGGAAGCGCTCCGACTCTTCTGGGGGCACCACTCGGTCCCGTCGCGCCGCCGCCTCGGCGCTAAAGACTCCTTGCGCAACACCCACTCGAGGTGAGGGCAGTGCACAACGCTGCACGATCTCGTCGAGCACGTCGAGCACCGCCTGCTCCGTGCGATAGAAACGCTGGGGAGCGCGCATGGGAAAGACGCACAGTCCCCGTCGGAGAGGATCGACGAAGGGGCACAGTTCGCCCAGGGCCTCGAGAAAGTGGGAAAACTCCCGTAGCGCCGAGCCGTCGGAACGTTCCACCCCGAGTTCGGCGAACCACACCGCGACGAGCCGTTCCATTTAGTGCGTCGCGACCCGCCCGCGCGGATCGGGAAGAATCACGTCGTGAAAGGAGCTGGTGGCTCGATCCCGAGTGCTCACCCGAATACGGAGAACTCGTGAGACCAACCGGGAGCCCGCATCCCAGCGCGACGAGGTGACTCGTACGTTCATCTCCACCGGGACCGGCCACGAGGAGTCCTTCGCCACCACGATCACCACCACTCCTCGTTCGCGGGCCCGATCGCTCAGACGGCGCGCGAGGGCACTCTTGATCTGCGCGGGAGGTTGCAGTACCAAGATGTCCACCCCCTCCAGAAGATCGGCGGCGGCCTGCGCCCAGGCGGCCTGCGGACTGGGTACGAAGAGCACCCGACGAAGATCGAGCCCGAGATCCACCATGGCGGCGACCCCGGGATCCCTAATCCCCACGACGCCGGCCCAGAGCCCCTCCGCACTGGCTTGCGCCGCGAGAGAGAGGGCCACGCTCACCCCACCGTGAGCCGACTCCGCCTCCACCAACACGGTGCTACCGCGTCGCAAAACTCCCCCGGGAATAACCTCTGACCAGGTACCACGTAGGTTCAGCGTACGAGAGCGGGCCAGAGTCGCGGGCCGAATCTTGGCCACCAGATCGGTGGGTACGGGAGGACGAGAGGATGAAAAAGCGAACATACGTTCGTAAGAGTAGCCACCCCTACTCACTTACGCCAACGCGGGTAGTTTTCCCTCGTCACGAGTGGGGTCGAGAAACTCCACCACGCGATCATCGACTCCCTCCGTCACCAACGTCGCGCGCGCCACATCCACCAACTCCTCGATAAACACCTCGTGCGCGCCCCGACGAGGATCCTCGTCCGTATCGAGTGCGTAGAGGAAAACGATGCGCGCGTCGCGTCCGTCAGGCTTGCGACGAAGTACTCGGCCCATGCGCTGGACCATCTGGCGACGTTGTTTGGAGGCGGCCACGATAATCGCGAGGTCCGCTTCGGGAACGTCAATCCCCTCCTCCAGGGTCTGAACACTGACCACCACCCGAAGATCGCCCGTCGCGAAGGCCGCCATCACCGCGGCGCGTCGCTCCGGCTCAACCCCACTGTGATGGGCGGCTACTCGCATCCCCCGAGTTCGCAGACTCTGAACAATCCGCGAGGCGGACTCGATCGACTGGGTAAAAATGAGGGTCCGTTCGGCCGCGACCATAGCGTCAATCAGTCCCTCCACGGCGGCCAACTTGGTGGGGGTCTCGGCCAGAATCTCACGCTTCGCGCTCCAGGCCTTGAGCCACTGTTGTGCCATCAACCCGCCGGCTCGGGGTCCGCGTCGCGACACCCCCACCACGTCGTCGAGAAATGCCGTAAAGGGGGCGGGTCGACACCCGCACTCCGCGACCAGACGCCGACGTAGTCGGCTCAACTGCGTCACCAGCATCTCGACTCGTTCACGCTCCTCCTCGAGCAGTTCGACGCCGATAAAAGCGGCCCGAACGGGACTCACCACCCCCTGATCGACTGCTCGTCGCAAGTCCAATTGATAGACCACCGAACCGAAGTAGGGCATCAGCACACTGAGGTGAGCCTGGTCGAGTCGCTCGTGAGTCGCCGAAAGTCCGAGGCGGGCCCCCCACGCGGGACTAAGTATCGTCGAAGAACACTCCGCGGCGATACGGTGACACTCGTCCACCACGAGCAGACCCTCCGCCTCACCGGGGTCCACTCGGCGTCGACGGGCGCTCGCCAGCGTGGCGACCACGAGAGACCCGTGACCGGTCTCATCGTACCCATCCCCGAGTAGTCCCACTCGGCGACCCGTCGCTCCTTCGAGCACCGACGCCCACTGGTGGAGCAGAACCACCGTCGGTACGACGACGAGGACACCACCTCCGCCCTTCAAATGTCTCGTAATCGCCTCAAGCGCCAGACGGGTCTTACCCGATCCCGTCACGGCGTCGACGATTCCTCGACGCCCGGCGATCTCCCACGCCTGGAGTGCGTCACTCTGCCAACTCATGAGGGGTGGCGGGACGACGACGGGTGCCACATCCCGAGTCCGGGAATGTCCGAGACTCTGACGAAGAGCTGCTCCGGGCTCGGTTGACCGAGTCCTCCGCCGGGGCGCCGGGGCGAACCCGACCCGGGTCACTGGCGAGGCGGCGTGGCGAATCCGCCATACCGGGGCGGATCCCGGCCCCGGTCGGGCCTCGAAGAGATCTCTTCGGTGATAGAGAACCGGATTCACCACGCCCTTGGGGAGTCCGAGGTGTCGCGCGATTTCTCGGGCGCTGAGGCCCGGGCGGCCCGAGAGTAGATCGCAGAGACGTTCCACTTCAAGAGAGGGAGTCGAGTTCACGGTGTCACCATGGCCGGCGACCCTACGACCACCCTGTCACGCGACCTACGCTGGGTGCGATGTGTGGTCGTGTCGCGCTCTTTAGTCCACCGGCTCGCGTGGCTCGCTTCACCCACGCTCTCGAGAGTCTCGATTCCGCCGAGTGGCGACCCCGCTGGAACGTTCCCCCGCAGCGTCCCGTCTTCGTCGTGCGCGAAGAAGACGGCGCACGTCGTCTCGTCCTCCATCAGTGGGGTCTGGTCCCGGGGTGGGCTAAGGACCCCTCGATGGGAGCCCGACTAGCCAACGCTCGTGCGGAGACCGTGGCGGAGAAGCCCTCGTTTCGGCGAGCGTTCCTCGATCGTCCGTGTGTTCTCCCGGTCGATGGTTACTACGAGTGGCGAGTCGGCCCTCAAGGGGCGAAACTTCCCCACTTCTTCACCCGACGTGACGAAGAACCCCTCCTACTCGCCGGCCTCTTTGAACAGTGGCGTTCGACCAGCAGCGACGAGGTTCTTCTCACCTGTTGCGTTATTACGACCGAACCGAGTTCGGACGTTGTCGAGGTTCACGATCGTATGCCCGTCGTCCTCGACTCCAGTGACCTGGACGCCTGGTTGCAGGGTGACGCCACCCTTCGTCACACCCTGCTCCGACCAGCCCCCTCGGGAACGTTGCACCACCACGAGGTCTCTCGACTGGTGAACTCCACCCGTCATGACGGCCCCCATCTCATTAACCCCGAGGGCACGGCCTCATTGTTCTAGAGAACCCCCACGACCACGGGGCACCCGTTGGTCACGCACTCGGGGTTCGGACGAAGCGCAGTGAGTGTGGAGGACAACGACGAGACGTGAGCACCGAGTGCCACTACTTGAAACTGGTAGTAGTGGGCTCGAGTGTGGGAACCAGAGGACTTGGTGGAGCCCGCGAACTGGAAGACGGGGATTTCGTAACCCTGTCCGTCCCGGCCCAGAACGCCGACGTACGTCAACTTCAGAGTGGTCAACGTCAACGTGGTCGCGGCCGCGGGAGCAGTCTTCAATGAGGTGGAGTAGAGGCGGGTGATCCCGGAGACCGGAGTGACACACGACGTCCACCCCGTCACCACGGACGAGACCGGCGCGCAGGCGGGTGTCACTACGACCAGTGGATCAATCGGAATTGTGGTGGGACTCGAAGTCGTACCAGAGACCCCTGTCGAACCAGTGGTGCCGGTTATTCCCGTGACTCCAGTCACTCCAGTCAATCCGGTAGCCCCAGTCGATCCGGTAGCCCCAGTCGATCCGGTGACGCCGGTCGATCCGGTGGCCCCAGTCGATCCGGTGGCGCCGGTTGTTCCCGTCACTCCCGTCACTCCCGTCACTCCCGTCGCTCCGGTCGCTCCGGTTGTTCCCGTCGAACCCGATGATCCAGAAACCACCGTTGAACTGGTCGTTCCAGTAGCGCCGGTTGATCCAGTGACTCCCGTAAGGGTCGCACCAGTTACGCCGGTCGCTCCCGTAGGTACGGTAGCGCCGTTTGGTCCAGTCACCCCCGTTGACTCAACGGGTACCGGCACGGTTGTCGTGGGGACCGATGAGGAGGAGTCCGAGAGCAACGTTGCCGGAATCCGGGGACCCGGTCCCTCTCGAACCACGGCCACCGCTGTTTTCGTTGTCGAAGGCATGGGGCCGGTCGTCGCCGCGACGGAACCGAGGGAGTGGGCAGGCGTCGTCGGAATCAGAGTCGCCACCGTACCTAGCGACCCTGGAGTAATGGCCCGCATCGCCGAAGACGCCGAGACGAGGGGGTAGTTACCTAGAGAGACGAGTGTGAAACTGAATCCCGTCGCCGAGACGATAGATCCCGAGGGACTGAAAGTGAAGATGTAGGCGAAGTCCGAAGGATCACCATTAACCCGAATCGGCACCGTCACCGTTGACGCCGTCGTGCGGGGCGCGCCGAGGGTGAAGCGGCCCAACGTCGCCGCGGTTTTTTCCGCGGTGACTACCGCTCCCGCCGGAAGTGTGGGGGCCGGTTCCAAATCCGTTCGCACGACCGACCAGAAAGCCGCTCCGCCCGTCGTGTGTTCGAAAGTGTTTGAGCTATCGACATTCGGGCCATCGCCGTAGACGTAGCCGTCCTGCGAGGTGGTACTCGTGATCTGAGCCCCGACGAGAGCCGCTACTCGAGTCAGAAGAGTCGCTCCGTTCGTCGGAGCCACCACTCGAAACACGGGTGCTGCGGTCGCTACGGCCGTCGACTGCTGAAAGAGGTGCAGAACACCCGTCAACCGAAGAGCGGGAATCGTGACCCGGGGTGAGGTCATGATGACGGTGTTTTGGGCAAAGAGTGGCGACAGGGCGGGAGAGTTGGCGAACGCCAGCACGGGCAAGTTTGCCCCGACTCCGGCCAGGGCGCTGACGGCCACTAGGGACGCCGCGACGGTGGCCGTGAAGGATCCCGCCATGCGCCAGCGAAAAGTGGTCCACGCGCTTCCGCGGCCCCGAATGGGGGTGCTGAGGGCGTGCGAAATCATCGCCTCGAGGTTCGAGGGTCGGTAACCCTCGGAAATCGGATTTGCGTGTCGGAGTCGATCTTCGGAATTAAGCACAACTACTCCTTCGTCGTCACGGTATACATGTCCACTCAGCCTCTAAATTTCACACTTCGACCACAAGGGCCAGGTGGGCGCGAAACCGCTCGTGCGCCCGCGACAAGCGCACGGCGGCGGCGTTCGCTGAGATTCCGTAAATCCGCGCGATGTCGGCGCTCGACAGTCCGTCCCACGCGCTGAGGGTAATAATCTCTCGATCGTCGTCGCTGAGATGCGCCAGGGCGGTTCGGACAGCCTCGTCGGCGACTACTTGATCTTCCGCCGAGGCACTCATCGAGGTCACTCGAGTACGTTGCAGCGCTCGTTCGCCGCGTCGAACCTTGCGCTGCGCATTGCGCAGTACGTTGCGGGCCACTCCCACCATCCACGCAATCGGCGCTTCCTCGGGGATGTCGTCGAGGCGGCGCCAGGCGATAATCAACGTCTCCTCGACGAGGTCATCGACGTCGCTCGGCGACAAAGGATAGATGCGACGTTGGAGATAGGCGCCCACGATGGGGGTCGCCTCCTGGGCGATTGTACGGAATCGCCGCTCCCGAGCCGAGGTCATGATGTCATTCTGTCCCGGAAATCCTGTTCATTACTCGCAGAAAACGACGAAGACCCCGAGTGACCGGGAACTTTCGTTCACCAGCCTCTCGGGGTCGACGCCAACTCGTCACCTCGCGCACCGTGTCGGACGGTGCGCCAGCTAACGGCGGCACTCCACGTCGCTTACCGTGTTGGTGTGCGGACCGAACTCCGCTCACCTCCGAAGAGTTCCTTCCCCTTGCGGGGCCCTCGCTCTCCCACCCCCGTTTCCTCACGGATCCGGCGATGTCGGCAGGTACTTCGCGGACTGCGAGATTCACTCTGGCGGATAACGGCACACCGTCGCCAGATGGGGAGTCGAAAAACACCGGTTTTACCCAACGTACCCGCAGAAATTCACCACGACACCCTCGATTCCCACGGGATGAGGACCATTTAGTCACATGTTGTGCACAGAAAGTTCCGAGAATTCTTGCTCGCGGATTGGTCAAGGATTTAGTTCTCGTTGGGACTCCATTGTGATTCTCGGCTTATCGTCGTTTCGTCGGAGATTGTGGGTGTTCCCCCCCCTCACC
>JABEUS010000051.1 GCA_013044285.1 Acidimicrobiaceae bacterium | reverse complement strand
GTCCGAGACCTCATACTCGCCGCCCTCCTCGAAGGACCCGCCCACGGCTACCAAATAATGGATCGACTCGAGAGCGCGACAGATGGTCGCTGGCGTCCGAGTCCCGGCTCGGTCTATCCCACTCTTCAAATGTTGGAAGATCAGGGACTGGCGTTGTCGCGTGACGACGGAGGACGCAAGGTCTTCGAATTGACTGATGCGGGCCGAGAGCAAGCGGACTCGTCGGCGATCGCTCGACTGAGCGAACGTACTGACGGTAACGACACCCACCGTCAACTACGAGACCAAGTCATGCGTCTCATGGACGCCGCACGTCAGATCGGAATGAGTGGAGACGACGCATTGATGAGTCAGGCGCTCGTCATCGTCAAGGATGCCCGCCAGGCCCTCTATCGACTGTTGGCCGAAGAGTAATACCCGCCCCACGCGACAGCGCCCCCGTGACTCGGAGAGTCACGGGGGCGCTGAGCCGTCTGGAGGGGGGGGCTAGACGGCTTCTGGGCCGCGCTCTCCGGTGCGGATGCGCGCGACGTGCTCGATGTCACTCACCCAGACCATTCCGTCACCCACGGTGTCGGTCCGGGCCGCGCTGACTACCGCTTCGATGACCGCGTCGGCCATCTCGTCGGTCGTGACGATCTCGACTCGGAGCTTGTCGACGAAGTCGAACTCGTACTCCTTGCCTCGGTAGATCTCGATGTGTCCGCCGGTCCGACCGAATCCTCGGGCTTGATAGACGGTCATTCCCGTCACCCCGACGGTACGAACCGCCACCTTGACCTCGTCGAGCTTGAAGGGCTTGATGACTGCTGAAACGAGCTTCATGACTCTCCTTAGATGTTGTCCGGGTGGCTGTGACTGGGGGTGAGCACCGGCTCACCGAATGTCGGCTCGGGGAACGCTTCCTCGTCGTGGATGGCGACGTCACCGATGGCCAGAGTCTCATCCGACTCGCGCAGACCCACGGTGTACTTCACCAAGAAGAAGATAAGAGCTGTCCCGAGCGCCGTCCAGAAGATTACCCACAGAGCGGCGAGGAACTGCATCCACAGTTGGTGGAAGGAGTGGGTGTAGAACACGCCGCCGACCGAAAACGTTCCGGCCGCGTCGTAGATCTTGCCCTGCACGCCGTACTCGATCATGCCCGGGTCGGCGAAGAGACCCACCATCAAACCTCCGAGAAGGCCGGCGATGCCGTGGGTGTAGACCACCCCGAACGCGTCGTCCACCTTGCTGAAAGGCTTGATCTTCGACAGGTAGTTCCACGCCACCCACACCACGGCGGAGGCGATCAAACCCACCAGGATGGCTCCGAGGCCGTTCACCCAGCCCGCCGACGGCGTAATCGCCACCAGTCCACACAGGATGCCGTTGAGGGCGCCGAGGAACGTGGGCTTCTTCTGCTTGGAGAAGAGCATGTCCATGAAGAGCCACGTCAACAGTCCGACCGCGGTTGCGATATTCGTGTTGAGCACGGCGCTCGCCGCGTCGACGCCCGCGTAGAACGGGTCACCACCGTTGAAGCCGTTCCAGCCGAGCCAGACAATTCCGATACCGACCGCCACGAACATCAGGTTCGACGGGAACGCGTTCTCTCGGTCCTGCCAGCGCCGTGGTCCGACAATCGCCGCGCCGACGAAGGCTGCGACGCCCGCCGACAGGTGAATGACGTATCCACCGGAGAAGTCGACGGCACCCTTCATTGCGAGGTAGCCGCCGCCCCAGAGGAGGAAGGCGTTGACGCAGTACACGAGGGTGATCCACAGCGGAACGATCAACAGCCAGGCGGTGAACTTCAAGCGGCCAACGAGGCCGCCGAGGAACAGGAGTGGCGTGATCGCCGCGAAGACGAACTGGAAGTACGCCAGGGTGGCCGTCGGGAAGTGGAACGGAATCAGGGTATTAGCCCCCGAGACCGCTTGACCTTGTTCGGCGAAAGCAGACGTGAGCGGCTTGAAGTGACCGATGAAGTTCGCAAAGAACGACCCCGTCGAACCAAAGTGGGAGGCGACACCAAAGGCCATGTTGTAGCCCCAGAGCACCCACACCACTAGAACGAGGGAAAAACCGGCGAAGGTCATCAACATGGTGTTGACGATCCACTTCTTACGCACAAGACCGCCGTATAGAACAGCCAGACCGGGCAGACTCATCAGACCAACAAGCGTGGCGGCAACGAGCTGCCACGTATTGTCACCAGAATTGAGCCAACTCGGGTAGGGGATATTGGTGGCCGCGAACAGCACATCCTCTCCTTCTCTCGGGACGAGGACGACTCTGGCCTCTTCGTAACTTCTTAGGAAGAGTTTTCCGAGGTTGAGTTTCGGAGTTGTTAGCGCCCTGTTTCGAGAGTGTGAACACCCCGACCAGGCAACGAGGGGCCTACGGCTCCGAGAGCGAGCGTTCGATGACCTGGGCGATGTCGAGAACCGAGACGTCCTCGCGACCCTCCGACTTCACCGCGTCATCGAGCATGATCAGGCAAAAGGGGCACGCGGCGGCGACCGTATCGGCTCCCGTCGCGAGAGCCTCGCGCGCCCGGGTGATATTGACCCGAGTCCCGAGACTCTCCTCCATCCACATCCGCGCGCCTCCCGCACCACAACAGAACGACTGTTCACGTGATCGAGCCATCTCCGTCGAACTGGCCCCTGACGCTTCGATGACGGCGCGAGGCTCATCAAATTTCCGGTTATGCCGACCCAAGTAGCAGGGGTCGTGGAAGGTGACCGACGAGGTAGAACTCCCCGTCGAGAGTCGTCCCGTAGACAAGAGGTGGGCCAGAAGTTCCGAATGGTGGACCAATTCGTAATGACCCCCGAGTTCGGGGTACTCATTAGCCAAGGTGTTAAAGCAGTGGGCGCAACTAGCCACAATCTTCTTCACTCCCGCACTATCGAGAGTTTCGATATTGGCCCGGGCCATCTCCTGAAAGAGGTACTCATTGCCCATTCGGCGGGCCGGATCTCCCGTGCAACGCTCCTTTGGACCCAGGACCGCGAAGGAGACTCCCGCCCGATGAAGGACTCGAGCGGTGGACTGAACCTGAGCGCGACCGCGGTCGTCGAGTGCCCCGGCGCAACCTATCCAGTAGAGATACTCGACGTCGTCCGGGATACGTCCGTCGATGACCGGGACATCAAAGTCCAGACCCTCAGTCCAGGCCAGTCGCTGGGAGGCCCCGAGGCCCCACGGATCACCCTGATTCTCCAGATTACGAAGAAAGAGGGCCGCTTCAGATGGAAATTCCGACTCCATCAACACCTGGTGTCGTCGCATATCGACAATGGCGTCCACGTGTTCGATGTCCACGGGGCACTGTTCGACGCAGGCCCCACAGGTGGTGCAGGACCAGAGAACATCGGGGTCAATCACGTTCGGAACTAGGGCGGCAGACTCGCCGTTCGAGTTCAGTAATTGATCAGCCGAGGCGAACAGGGAGTCTCGCAGTCCCATGACGAGGAGCTTCGGGCTGAGGGGCTTTCCCGTCGTCCACGCGGGGCACACTGACTGGCACCGTCCACACTCTGTACACGTCACGAGATCCAGCAGTTGTTTCCACGAGAACTCCCCAATCGTGCCCACGCCGAAGGTGGAGTCCTCGCTCAACTCCTCCGGATTCATGTGGGGAGTGGTAGCCAGGGGTCCGAGGGCGCGGGGGCGCCGAGCGAACGCGACGTTAAAGGGTGCCGCAGCGATGTGGAGATGCTTGGAGTACGCCACCACGACCAGAAAGCCCATAATCACCGTCACGTTGGCCAAGAGGAGCACCGTCTCCAAGACGCTGTTTGCACCCCTGCCCCACGGCGACATCACCGTGGCGAGAGCCCGAGTAGCGAACGCCCACCGAGTTGAACCGAAGGGGAAGTCCCCCGTCGAGTACTGGGCCGCCCGGTAGCCGAGAAGAGTGAGGATGACCGCGCCAATCATCGCGAGGACGAGCCAGGCGGCCCCGGTGTGGGAACCGTAAAACCGACTCTCGCGCTCTCGACGGGCCGGGGACTGGCGTAGGCGAATCACGGCGAACACGAGCAGGGCAGCGAGGACCCCCACGGCGAAGAGATCCTCGACGAACGCCAGCCAGGGCTCGCGTCCGATGAAGGGAACGTGAAACGTACGGGAGAAGAGCGCGCCGTACGCCTCGACCACCGTAATAAGTAACACTGTGAAGCCCCACATGGTGACAAAGTGCGCCACCCCCGGCACCGTCCAGCGCAGCAGTTTGCGTTGTCCCGCGACCTCCGTAACTTCCGCGCGAGCGACGGGTCCCCACCCTCGCCAACGTCGAGTGTCCGGTTGCCCCGAGCGCACCAGACGGACGATCCACCAACCCCGCCGCCCCGCGACCCCGAGGGCTCCGAATGTCACTAGTAGTCCCACAATCCAACGCACCGCCACGAAGAACTCCTCGTCGAGTCGAATAGTCGCCAGTTACTTCGAGAAGTTCTCGTAGTACCGACTGGGGGTAGGACCCCGTTGGCCACGGTACTTGGAACCGAGTCCGTTCGAGCCGTAGGGCCGGTCAGCCGGGGTGGTCATCTCGAAGAAACTAATTTGACCGATTTTCATACCCGGGTACAGGGTGATGGGGAGGTTAGCGAGATTAGCCAGTTCGAGAGTGATGTGGCCATCCCAGCCGGCGTCCACGAACCCCGCCGTGGAGTGGATCACCAGACCTAAACGCCCGAGTGAACTCTTGCCCTCAAGGCGAGCCACGATGTCATCGGGTAACGCGACTCGCTCGCTCGTGGAGCCGAGAAGGAACTCTCCGGGGTGCAGGATCATCGGTCCATCGGGCCCCACATCGATCAATTCGGTGAGATCCTCCTGGGCTTCCTTCACGTCGATAAGACCACGGGAGTGGTTTCGAAAGACTCGGAAGTATTGATCGATGTGTAGATCTACTGAGGACGGCTGGACGCAATCGTCGTCCAGGGGATCAATAATGATTCGACCCGCAACGAGTGCCTCTCGTATTGACCGGTCGGAGAGCACCATATAGGTAGCAAGGCTACTCCCCGAAGAACCCGAAGAGGGACCCAGAGGTACCTTGACGGGCCGCGGGAGACAGTGAGTTCGATCGCGGTTGTAGTGCAACGTCATTTAGTCGGTCCCTTCGGGTCGATACCTCATCAGTAGGTCACTCAGGAGAGTTGGAAAAGGGGCTTTGTCTCGTGCGGGCCAGTCTCGTTCCGCATGGGCTTCACCCTCGGGTCATGCTGGGATTCACCTGGTATGTGTCCGGCCTCGCCACCGAGAGGGCGCACGGCGAGGTCCCGGGCCTCAAGGCGCGATGGCTCTCGGGGTGTGGTCAATCACGCCACCTCGTTCTTGTGTGCCCCGGAAAGACTGCCACTCCTCCAACTCGGCATCGATGACGAAGTCTCGGTCAGCTTCCTCCACTTGGTGCAAAAGTACGTGAAGCGGTGCACCGCTTCACGTACTTAAAATGACTCCCGACGCGTAGCCACCACTATCGGTGCCAAGAATATTAATGGGCTGAGCATCGGTAGCGTTCGTGGTGGGGCGGCATGATGCTGGCAAATACGTGGTGCAGTGAGGCGAAACTCGGTGGAACAACTGCACCCTGGGGGCGTAGACCTACGCTGAGCGGGCGAAGGCAGGCGCGCTTTGGCCTAAGATGGGAGATGCACCAACGGTGCGCGCGGGCGTAGTTCAGCGGCAGAACATCAGCTTCCCAAGCTGAGAACGCGAGTTCGATTCTCGTCGCCCGCTCCAAGGCTTTTCGGGCTCTTCGGATTCTGGCGGGGGGGTGCTCATCTGACCACGATCGATCCGGGGACTCGCCAATTGGGCTTGCCGGCGTAGAGGAGGACGCGGATGCGGTAGTTAGCGAAGTTGCGAAAGCCAAATCCCACCCGCTTGACGCGCTTGATGAGATTGTTGAGGGCCTCGGTGGGGCCATTGGACACGCGCGCGACGTGGAAGTTGCAGATCTTGTCGAACCAGGTCTCAATGGTTCTTCCCAGCTTCTGGATCTCGGGAGGCATCGCGCGTGACACGCAGTGTTCGAGAAGTTCTTTCAGCATTGTTCTGGCCTCGTGCGCATCGCGGGTCGCGTAGAAGTCGCGCAGTCGCTCCTTGACCCGATAGGAGATGGCCACCTCACCCTCGGGGTCGCCCAGTTCCAGTAGCGAGCGCAGGCGTGCCGCCGCGTGCTCGCTCAACTTCTCCTCACCCATCAACAACACGCGCCGCACCCGGTAGAGGGGGTCGTCGCGGTGTCCGCGGTGTCCGAGTTGGTCTCTTTGCACCCGACGGCGCACCGCGTCGAGGGCGCGGTTCGCCAGCGACACGACGTGAAAGGGATCGACCACCTGGGCCGCCTGGGGCAGGGCCACTGAGTAGACGGCCGCGTAGGCGGGAGACATGTCGAGGGCCCCGTAGGTGATGCGCTCCTTCCAGGAATCGGGCTGAGAGTGGACCCATTTGGCGACGTCCACGTAGTTGCGCGAGGGCAGGATCTCGGGTGATCTGGTGGTTCTGGACGTCCGCGACGGTGGTGGCGTAGTTCGAGTGCGCCTGGTCGTGGGGTTTGACGAAGGAGGTCTCGTCCAGGCCAATGGCCGTGGTGATGTTGAGTCGTTTGCGATCGGCTTCGAGCAGGGCGTGTCCGTAGGTGAGGACGGCGTCGTTGACGGTGTGCCAGTCACAGTCGAGTTCGACGGCGACCTCAGAGACCGTGCGCCCCTCGCCGACCTGGCGCGTGGCCCACTTGGCGGCGCGGGTGGTGAGTAGGCAGTTCTTGGCGGCGATGCGGTGGTCGTCGAGGACCCAAGAACCAACCGAGCACGCCGGGTTGACGCAGCAATAACGATGCTTCTTCCAGCTCAGCGTCATCGCTGATCCGTAGACGGGCAGGTCCACGTAGGTGACGACGGGACGTTCCTTGACGTGAGCGCGGACCCCACACGACGAGCACACCACCTCGCCGGGAGTCTGTTCGATCACCAAGGTGACCTCGGGACCGCGGCGCTCGTAGGCCAGAACCCTCACCTCCTTGAGGCCGACTAGGGCCCCCAGAATCTCGGTAGGGTTGACGAGGACGAAGGTGTTTTCAGTTTTAAGTCTCACAACTCAATCTTGAAGCACCTTCGTCCTCCACTTAGGGATTGCCCCTGGGGCGAATCCCCCGCTGAAATCCGAAGAGCCGCCAATGATTCTGCCACTCGAGGCTGAGATCCCGTTGAGTGCGTTTCCTTGTTGCAGTGTCTCGGTGCTCAAGAGCTGAGGCACCATGCCGGTCATGGACGGGTTGAAGAATGACTGACCAACTCCCATGAGGGCAGCAAGAACCATGAACCCCCACAGGGGGGGATGACCGGAGAGAATCCAAACCCCTAATCCCATTTCTGCGAGCGTTCGCAAACTGTCAGATAGCAACATGAGTCGGCGTCTACTTAGCCGATCACCAACCACCCCGCCGACAAGCAAGAAGATGACCAGAGGAACGGTCTCTGCCGCCAAGACGTATCCAACGTCGCTCACGGTACCGTGCGCCAGGACCGCAAATGCGACGGCTACCGGCGCCATCCCACTACCAATTTGCGATGCCGTCTGTCCAAGGAAGAAGAGCCGAAAATTTCGTTCCCGTAGAGGTCGGAGCAACTGTCTCGAACTCACCGATTAAGCCTAATCCTTCGATTGACAAAATTTTAGAGGAGGGATCACGGCTTCATTCGATGAGATGTCGGTCTTCTAAATGCGTTCACAGCGTGAGTCTCCACTCGGAGATTGCGCAAGTCACCGGGTTCAAGGGGTGCTTACAACACCAGCCTGAGCTGAGACTAGGAGTTCGTCGAGTGCTTCAGCGGGCGTCTTCCAATTCAGCGTCTTCCTTGGCCGTCCCTTGAGAGCCACGGCGGCATTGAGTTCTGCGGCGGCAGTGGGTATAAGTGTTCTTGCTAGTTGGGGGTAGAACACTTATACTTAGACCACAATGGTGATGAAAACCCAGTCCAGAGTGCGCAGATGGGGC
>JABEUS010000050.1 GCA_013044285.1 Acidimicrobiaceae bacterium | reverse complement strand
TCCCGATTCCACCATTGGGATCAAAGGAGATTGTGGGAGCCCACTGGGCGTACAGCAGAAGGGGTGCAGCAAATCCGTAAGTTGCTCCGTCGAGGTAAGGAGTCCCTGAGCCATCAGGGGATGTGTTCCAATTTTCAAACGTCCAACCTGGTTTGGTAAAGCTAGGTACGAGTGAGGCCTCGGAATCTAAATTCGATGATTTATTTTCAGTTTGTGATGCGGTAACCGGGTCCCCAGGCGATGCATTTTCTGCAAAAGTAACCGTGACATTCGGGTACATCCATTGTGCATACAAGGTGACATCCGAGGAAAAGTTGTAGCTAGATGAGTCTTGGTAAATCTGACCCCCACCTGAGGGATTTGTGCTCCACTCACTGAAGCCAAAGGTAGATGGATTGAATGCTGGGCCTAGTTGACTGACAGGAGTGAGCAGGGCAGCAACCGCCGAAGACTCTGATGCCGTAGCCGTAGTCCCAAAATAATTGGCGACAAAGGTCACTACGTGAACTTGAGAAGACGTTGCTTCGGCCGAAATGGTTCCAAAAAAGGGAAATGTAAACCCAACCGTAGCCAGCAGTAATCGGAGCAGTTTTGTCAAGTTCACCGACCTTCTTCGATTGCGATCAGATTCCGGAACCGTAGTGCAGCTTCCTGCCTACTCGCTACTCACAATGGTCGATGCTGAAAGAAGGTTTCAGCCGAAATGTATCTACAGGCGTCGCTGGCGAGCCACCTCGAAGGCCGCGATGGACACGGCAACTCCTGCATTGAGAGACTCAATCTTTCCCATCTGGGGAATGGAGACCACCTCCTGGCAACGCTTACGGGTCAGAGTAGCGAGACCCTTCTCCTCGCTCCCAACAATCAGCGCCACCGGAGTCGATCCGAGGTCGAGATCGTAGAGAGAGGTGGTCGACTCACCGGCTAACCCCACCGTTAGTACCCCTGCTCGATTCAGTTGATCGATTGCGGTCGGAACCCCCCCCACGTCACTGAACTCGAGGTACTCAATCGCGCCCGCGGCCGTCTTGGCCACCGTTGGTGACACGTGTGCGCTGCGGTGACGAGGTACAATTACTCCGGTCACGCCCGCGCCATCCGCGGATCGCAGCATCGCTCCGAGATTGCGGGGGTCAGTCACGCCATCGCAAACCAGCAAAAACGGGTGCGGGTGCTCCAGCAGATGTTCGAGCGACACGGTCTCCAAACGCTGGGCGAAGGCCAACACTCCCTGGTGCTGTTCCGTACGGGCCTCTCGATCAAGCCGGGCCATCGAAACCCACTGCAGTGAGACTCGCTGGCGCTGGGCCTCGGACTCGATGGCGTCGAGAATCGGCGACGGATCCTGATTCTCGGCGACGAAGACCTTGGAGACTTTGCGCCGTCGCGCTCGAAGTAACTCGTAGACGGCGTGGCGACCCTCCACTTGCTCACCACCGACGCCGTCGCGCTCTCGTGGCCGCGTGGTTGAACGAGCGGGAGCACCCGGGGAACGGCGCACCGGTCCCCGTGACGGTGGGCGAGTTGGTCGAGAAGGACGAGGACTCATGGCTGCACCTCCAGTACGCAGACGGCGAACGCGGCGATTCCTTCGCCCCGGCCAGTAAAGCCGAGACCTTCGGTGGTCGTGGCCTTGACCGAGACGGGGGCCCGAAGGGCCTCGCTGAGGCTCTTTTCCATCGCGGCCCGATACGGGGCCACGCGGGGGCGTTCGGCGACGATGGTGAGGTCAGCATTAGCGCATCGCCACCCCGCCGCAGTAATCGACTCCACCACTCTTCCCACTAAGAAACGAGAAGAGATTCCGGCGAGACTCGGATCAGTGTCGGGGAAGTGTTGGCCGAGGTCGCCGAGGCCCGCCGCTCCCAGCAGAGCGTCACAGAGGGCGTGAACCACCACATCGGCATCCGAGTGCCCCGCGAGACCCGTCCCCTCCAGCCGAACGAGGCCCAACCACAGTTCTCGCTGAGGGTCGGTCGAGAATCGGTGAACGTCCATGCCGTGACCTACTCTCACGCCCACCCCCGAGCTCGCATCTCGGCCATATCACGTGGGCGAGTGATTTTGACGTTGTCAGGCTCACCCTCTACGACCACTACCGTCGCCCCGATCGCCTCGAGCAAAGCGGCGTCATCAGTCGCGTCCGGAGCGCCTTCGTGAGCTCGGCGAAGAGTAGATAGTCGAAAGGCCTGCGGGGTCTGGACCGCCACCACGTTGTCTCGCGGAATGGTCTCGAGAACGACGGACTCGGCACTCGCGCGACGCTCGACGCGCTTCAGTGTGTCACTCACCGCCACTCCCGGAATAACCCCGTCCACGTCACCGTGGAGGGCCTCTAGTACTCGGGCAAATAATTGTGGAGACGCCGCGGGTCGCGCCGCGTCGTGAACAACGACGACGTCGACGTCGTCGAGAACGTCGAGTCCACGACGAACCGACTCGGCTCTCGTCGATCCTCCGAGCACCGTTACGTCCGCTCCCTCACCGTCACCCGCGTATCCCTCGGGGACGACCACGACCACAGTGGTGGCCACCGTACGGGCCACCTCGACGGACCGCGCACAGACGCTACGGCCATCCAGATCGAGGAACTGCTTCATCTCACCGAAACGGACACCCCGTCCGGCCGCCACCACGACGGCGGCGACACGCACGACTAAGGCAGCACCGAGGCGAGCTTGGCCTCCGCCGCCTCCGTGTCCACGTTCAACGCGAAAGTCAACTCCGAGACCAGGATCTGGCGAGCCCGCGTCAACATGCGCTTCTCTCCCGCGGAGAGACCCTTGTCCTTGTCACGAATCGAGAGGTTACGGACTACTTCGGCCACCTGGTAGATATCCCCGGAGCGCAACTTCTCGGAGTGGTTCTTAAAGCGACGGGACCAGTTGGTCGGCATTCGCGCCTCCTTCTTCCGGAGTACCGCGAACACCTCCTCCACCTCTTCGTCGTTGATGACCTCTCGTAATCCCACCGCTTCGGCGTTAGCGACAGGCACCATAAGGGTCAGGTCGGAGTAGGCCACCTTCAACTTCAGGTAGTCCTGTTTGACGTCGAAGGCCGTGATCTTCTCGATCTTCTCGACCGTGCAGGCCCCGTGATGGGGATAGACCAGTCGATCGCCCTTCTTGTACTTTTGGGTGACCATCGCGAAACGCTCCTTGACCCTAGTGAGGGACAGCGATTTGGGGGTCTCCCATTCTACCAGACCTCGCGAAAAATCGCTCCTACGACTGGGGCTCGGCGCTTTCGAAGTTCACCGACGGGGGAAGTCCCTCGACACCTTCAAAATTCAACCGGGGTCCGTCGGGGCCATCCACCACGTCGACGACGATGGTCTGAGGTGCGTGAAACTCCTTGAAAAGGATCTTCTCGCTCAGCACATCTTCGACGTAGGTCTGCACCGCACGACGGAGCGGACGAGCCCCGAGCTCGGGGTCGTAGCCCTTGTCGGCAAGGTACCCCTGAGCCGCCGCCGATAGTTCGAGACCCAGTCCCTGCGCACTCAACTGCTCGCGCAGACGAGAGATGAACAGGTCAGCGATCGCGATGACTTCGTCCTTGGTCAGCTCGTGGAAGACGATGGTGTCGTCAATTCGGTTCAAGAACTCCGGGCGGAAGTGAGCCTTCAGCGCCTGGTGGACCCGCTCCTTCATCCGCTCGTGACTCGCCAAGTCGGTGGATTTCGAGAAACCAATGGACTTTCGCAGATCGGCCGTTCCGAGGTTGGAGGTCATGATCAGAATGGTGTTCTTGAAGTCCACCACTCGACCCTGCGAGTCAGTCAAACGACCGTCTTCGAGAATCTGGAGCAGCGTGTTGAAGACGTCCGGGTGAGCCTTTTCCACCTCGTCGAACAGGACCACCGAGAAGGGCTTACGGCGAACGGCTTCGGTCAACTGACCACCCTCGTCGTAACCGACGTAGCCCGGGGGCGAACCCACCAGTCGGGACACGGAGTGCTTCTCCATGTACTCGCTCATGTCGAGTTGGATCAACGCGTCACGGTCATCGAAGAGGAACTCCGCCAACGTCTTCGCCAACTCGGTCTTTCCAACTCCGGTCGGGCCGAGGAAGATGAAGGATCCACCCGGACGGCGGGGGTCCTTCAAGCCAGCCCGCGTTCGACGGATAGCTCGAGACAGTGCGACAATCGCCTCATCTTGACCGACGATTCGCTTGTGCAGTTCGTCCTCCATCCGCAGCAACTTCGAGGTCTCCTCTTCGGTCAGGCGGTAGACGGGGATGCCGGTCCAGTTGGCCAGCACCTCGGCAATCGTCTCCTCATCGACCAGGTCAAACGTCTCTCCACCGGCCGCCTTGACGGTCGCGTCGATTTCGTCTTTCTGGGTCAAGAGTTCCTGCTCGCGCTTTTCGAGGGCCTTGGCCTGCTCGAATGCTCCGCTGCTCATGGCCGACTCCTTGTCGGCGCGCACCCGAGCGATGTCCTCGTCGAAACGCTTCGCGGCCGGAGGTGCCGACATGCGACGAATGCGCAGACGCGAACCCGCCTCGTCGATGAGGTCAATCGCCTTGTCCGGCAAGAATCGGTCCGCGATGTAGCGATCGGCCATGTTGGCCGCAGCGATGAGTGCCTGATCGGTGATTTTGACGGCGTGGAACTCCTCGTAGACCTCCCTCAGGCCCTTCAGAATCTCAATCGTCATCTCGACCGACGGTTGGTCGACCTTCACCGGCTGGAATCGGCGCTCCAGCGCCGCGTCCTTTTCGATGTGCTTGCGATACTCGTCAATGGTGGTCGCCCCGACCGTCTGGAGTTCTCCCCGTGCGAGCATGGGCTTCAAGATGGAGGCGGCGTCGATGGCGCCTTCTGCGGCTCCAGCTCCCACCAAAGTGTGAATCTCGTCGATGAACAAAATGATGTCCCCGCGGGTGCGGATCTCCTTCAGAACCTTCTTCAGGCGCTCCTCGAAGTCACCGCGGTACCGACTCCCGGCGACGAGAGCACCGAGGTCGAGTGTGTAGAGCTGCTTGTCGGCCAACGTGACCGGAACTTGGTTGGCCACGATCTTTTGGGCGAGGCCCTCTACAATCGCCGTCTTTCCAACTCCCGGTTCTCCAATGAGGACCGGATTGTTTTTGGTGCGACGAGAGAGGACCTGCATCACCCGCTCGACTTCCTTCTCCCTACCCACCAGCGGGTCGAGCTTGCCCTCGCGGGCGTACTGAGTCAGGTTGCGTCCGAACTGATCGAGAACGGCCGAGCCACTCTGGGCGTCGGGGTCACTCTTTGACCCACTGACGCTGGCCGTCCCGGCCTCCTTCGAGGCCTGACCGGACATCATCTGAATGACCTGACTACGAACGCGGGCCATATCGGCGCCCAACTCATTCAAGACTTGGGCCGCCACTCCGTCCCCCTCACGCACGAGCCCGAGCAACATGTGCTCGGTCCCGATGTAACTGTGTCCCAACTGCAACGCTTCGCGAAGCGAGAGTTCGAGGACCTTCTTCGCACGAGGCGTGAAGGGGGGTGATCCGGGGCTGGGGTTGGAGTTCGTTCCGATGGCCTCTTCGACTTTGTCGCGTACGACGTCGAAAGTCACCCCGAGGGCGTCCAGTGCTTTCGCCGCAACACCTTCACCCTCCTTAATAAGACCGAGCAGAATGTGTTCGGTTCCGATGAAGGCGTGATTGAGCTCGCGCGCCTCTTCTTGAGCGAGTACGAGAACTCGACGGGCCCGGTCTGTGAATCGTTCGAACACTGGACATCCTTTGTAGTGGTTCTGTGGTCAGTGTAACGGCGAAAAGGCTCCCCCATTCTGCCCGGATTGGCGCAAGTTAAGGCTCATCTAAGGTGTTGGAGTGAACCCGCACGAGCGACTTCGCCTCCCCCAGGTCAAAGAGGACATTGGACGGCTCGAATCGTTACTAGCCGAATCCGTCCTCTTCGGCGACCCCTACCTCGACCAGGTGACAACGCACCTGATCTACGCGGGTGGCAAGCGGTTGCGGCCCATTTTGGCCGTAGCGTCCGCCACGTCCGGGGGGCGACCAGCTAGCCGAGAGGACCTCCTCGGTGGCGTCTCGGTGGAACTCATGCACCTGGCGTCGCTCTACCACGACGACGTCATGGACGAGGCGGATATTCGGCGCAATGTGGACTCGGTCAACGCCCGTTACGGCAATCTGGTGGCCATCGTCGGAGGCGACTACCTCATGGCCCGATCGGCCGGGATTGCGGCCGACCTTGGAGTCGAGGTAGCTCGACTCATGGCCCACACTTTGGCGTGGCTGACCCGGGGTCAAGTCTCCGAAGTTCGGACCATCTGGTCCACCGACCGGACCGAAGCCGACTACTACGAGGCCATCGAAGGTAAGACCGCGGCCCTCATGGCGGCGAGTTGCCACGTAGGTGCCCTCACGGCGGGCCACCCGGACGTCGTGCGCGAAGCTCTCATCGAGTTCGGACGCTGCTTTGGCATGGTGTACCAGTTGCGCGACGACATCTTGGACGTCATCGCGACCGACAATGAACTCGGCAAGCCCGCGGGTCAGGATCTCGCGGAGGGGATTTATAACTTGCCCACCCTGATCGCCCTGCGAGACCCCGTTCACGGCGACCAACTTCGCCAGATTCTCGGCAGTCCCCTCGACGACGAAGAACGCGAGAGGGCTCGTAAATTGGTGGTCGCCACGTCGGGGGTCTCGGCCACTATCGAGGCGGCCCGATCCTTCGTGACCCAGGCAACGCTCGCGTTGTCGGTGCTGCCCAGCCCGGAGTTGCGAGCGGGCTTAACGAGTTTCCTCGAATCTCTCCTCGAGGACTTTCCCGCCCACTAACTACGACCCCGTGAGGGGCTTGAGAGTCGGGAAGGCGATAATTTCGCGAATGTTCGACTCGTCGGCAATCAGCATGGCGAGACGGTCGACACCAATCCCCAGTCCGGCCGTGGGGGGTAGTCCCCACTCCAGGGCTCGGATGTAGTCCTCGTCGATCTTCATCGCCTCGTCGTCTCCGGCTGCGGCGAGCCGCGCCTGTTCTTCGAATCGGGAACGCTGGTCCTCGGGGTCGTTCAACTCCGAAAATCCGTTGGCCAGCTCTCGTCCGGCGGCGTAGGCCTCAAAACGTTCGGTCAACTCCGGATCATCAGCTCGTCGACGGGCGAGGGGAGAGACCTCCACCGGGAAGTCCGTCACGAAAATTGGATCCCAGAGGTCGGTCTCACACGTGGCTTCGAAGAGCTCGGCCAAGCATCGACCCGCTCCCCAGGAGGGGTGCACCGAGACGTCGCGCTCCTCGAGGAGTCCCGCCAGGTGTGCCCGCGAGGTGTGCACCGAGACGTCTTCGCCGACGGCCTGGCTCGTGAGTTCGGCCATCGAACGCCGGGGCCAGGGGGCCGCGAACGAGAACTCCCGGTCCTGGTAGGTCGTCTCGCTCGTTCCGAGAACGTCGAGGGCGACCGCCGAGACCAACGCTTCCGTGAAGTCCATCATGTCGGCGTAGTTCCAGTACGCCGCGTAGAGCTCGAGCATCGTGAACTCGGGATTGTGTCGCGGACTGACACCCTCGTTTCGAAAAACCCGACCCAACTCGAAGACTCGTTCGAACCCGCCCACTACGAGACGCTTGAGCCAGAGTTCGGGGGCGATGCGCAAGAAGAACTCCGAGTCGAGGGCGTTGTGGTGGGTGACGAACGGTCGAGCCGCGGCTCCCGTGGCGATTGCGTTCAGAATCGGGGTTTCCACTTCCACGAAACCCTGGTCCCAACAGCGACGGCGAAGGGCCTGGACCACCGCGAACCGCCGCTGCAGGGAGTCCCGAGAGTCCGGATTCGCCCAGAGATCGGCTTCTCGGTGGCGATAACGCACGTCGAAGTCCGAGATACCGGCCCACTTGTCGCCGAAGTTGTGCTGCGCGTTCGCCAAGCGGACCCAGGAGGTTACCTTGACGGACAACTCACCACGCTTCGTGCGAACCACGAGACCTCGAGCCCCTATCCAGTCGCCGAGGTGCAGATGGGAAAAGTCGTCGAAGTCACCGGTGACGGCGGAGAGGGCGAACAGCTGGATCTCACCCGACGAGTCGCGCAGGGTGGCGAACGCCAGTTTTCCCTGGACTCGCAACAACATGACGCGACCCGCGACCGCAACCTCATCCGCGGACTCTTCCGCGGACTCCAGCCGAGCCCACCCCTCGTGAATCTGCCGGGCGAAGGCCGTGTGTTCGAAACGGTAGGGAATCAAGGCAGGCCTCCTGCGTGATGGCGTTCATGAACGATACGCAATCCGTGGAGCGTTAGCCACGGTTCAACGTGCTCGATAGTTCGAGTGTGGGGGGCGATGAGACCGGCGATACCGCCCGTCGCGATCGCGGTTGCCGGACCAATCTCCGCGCGAATTCGATCGACCATGGCGTCCACTTGCCCGGCGTAGCCGTAGAGAACGCCGGACTGGATCGACTCCGCAGTGGAGCGTCCGATGACCGAGTGCGGCGCGGTCAACTCCACTGAACGCAACCCCGACGCCTGGGCGTAGAGGGCGTCGAGGGAGACCATGACCCCCGGTGCAATTGCTCCACCCAGGTACTCCCCCTTCACCGAGACCACATCGAAGACGGTCGCGGTACCGAGATCCACCACGATGAGAGGACCCGGGTAGAGGTCGTAGGCCCCGACCGCATCCGCGATACGGTCCGCGCCTACCTCACGGGGATTGTCGTAGAGAATCGCCATGCCCGTCTTCACCCCGGGTCCGAGGATGGTCACGGGGCGATCGGCGAACCAGCGTTGAGTCATCCGTCGTAGTTGAGTCGTGACCGTGGGTGCCGACGATGAGATCGCGAGAGCACTGACGTCACGCGACACGTCCAAGCCCACGAGAGTGAGAAGTTGAGAGAGCATCAGCACGTGCTCATCCGGTGTGCGCGAGCTGATGGTCGAGGTGCGCCAGTGGTACGCGAGGCCCCGCTCCCCGCTCGCTCGTCCGATAGACGAGGAGTCGTCGTCCACATCACCGAATACTCCGACCACCGTCTCGGTATTTCCAACGTCCATCGCGAGAAGCACGTCAGGCTCCCTTCACCAATATCACTGGTCCGTTGTCGATGAGGCGAACCCCGTCTACACGAACCGCCACGAGAATCCGGCCGACCCCCTCACTCCCGTCGGGCCAGGGTTCGAGGGTGTCGGGCCGCACGACCTCGGCGTACTCAAGAGGAAGGTCCGCCTCCGAAAGCACCGAGCGGAGATGTTGCCGGACTGCTCCGGGCGTCCACTCGTCGCGGGCGAGAATCTGGAGAACGCGGGAGAGAGCGAGGGCGCGCACGCGCCCCGGCGCACTGAGGCGACGGTTGCGTGACGAGAGAGCTAATCCGTCCTCGTCACGAACCGTTGGGCAGGCGCGCACGTCGACAGCGAAACCGAGATCGTCCACGAACTGTCGAACGACCGCGACTTGTTGAAAGTCCTTCTCCCCCATGTACAAGCGACAGGGCCCCGTGACGGTGAGCAACTTTGCCACCACCGAGGCCACTCCGTCGAAGTGACCGGGCCGAGCCTCGCCTTCGAAGGGCTCCGAGACTCCCGATACGCGCACCGTCGTGGGAGTGGGTTCGGGGTAACGGGGCCACATCTGCCGGAGACTGGGCCGCACGAGCAGGTCTACCCCACTCGCCTCCGCGACCGTGGCGTCCTCCTCGGGGGTAGACGGATACGAAGAAAGGTCGCCGACGTCCTCGAATTGGCGCGGATTCACGAAGATACTCATGACCACCGCGTCGCCCGCGTCGACGGCCGCTCGAACGAGCGACGAGTGCCCGGCGTGCAACGCACCCATGGTGGGAACGAGGCCTACGGTGCGCCCGGAGCGACGAACGGCCTCACACCACCGGCGCCACTCTTCGAGAGAACTCACGCTCTCCACGCACGCCCCATCCCGGCCGGCCTCTCCAGAGGGCCTCGGACTACGTTCATCTCGTTCTCCGTTCCGGCCCGCGACGGGTGCCGTTCGGTTAGGTCACGGCATCGAGTGTACCGAGGACTCGAACGTGACCCGCAGCGCGTGCGAGATCTGCTTCACTCACCCAGTCGGGACGCAGTTCGCGCAGTGGCTCCAGTACGAACCGTCGCTCTCGGTAACGAGGATGCGGAACGAGCAAATCCGGATCGAGAGAGTCCGCGCCTTCCCACACCACGAGGTCCACATCGAGGGTACGCGGTCCCCACCGAATCTCTCGGCGCCGCGCGGCGTTCGCCTCGGCACCGCGCAGACGCTCCAGTAACTCGGTCGTGCTCGCCTCGGTCGTGATTTCAAGAATCAAATTCCAGAAGTCGTCCTGGATGACACCCCCGAGAGGTTCGGTCTCGTACACCCGCGAGAGTCGGTGGGCATCGCCACGGGCCACGTCCACCACGCCGTGACGAAGCAGTATGGCCCGGTCACCCACGTTAGAACCCAGCGAAAAATACACCCGCCTCACGGGCGTTCACGCCGGCACCGTACTCCCACGGTGGCGACGTCGTGAGCGAGCGGGGGATGGAGTTTGCGTACAGCGACGGTGACGGCCCGGAGTCCCTCGTCTTCGTCGAGGACACTCTGAGCCACTCGACAAGCGAGAGTTTCGAGCAAGATGAATCTCCCCGCCACGACCGCGGCGACGACGTACTCGACGACGTCGGCGTAGTTCGTCGTTGCTCCAAGATTGTCGTCGCTCGCCGCCGCCTCGAACGATCTCTCGAGATCGAGGTCAATCTCTAGAGGTTGGGTTCGAGTTCGCTCTTCGGGCAGTGCGCCGACGATGGCGTGAACCCTTAATCCCCGAATCTCGATGACATCACTCACAGACCCTCCGTTACGGTACTGACAACCTCGCGACCTTCTGGACCGAGAGAGCGTCGGGCCAGTCGTTCCACCAGAGCGATCGCCACCGGAGGTTCAGCGCGACCGCCCCACACCAAGTAACCCGCGACGACCCCTAGGAGTCGATCGGAGACATCGTCCCCGTGGAGAAGGGTCACGAGACCGGCCCGAGCAGATTGATCGAGATCCTCGAAGCACGCGACCAGAGTGGGTCGTTGGGGCTCGAGACGTAAGGGGTAGTGCACCACGGCCAAGCCCAGTTCCCGTGACGTCTCCGTACTGCCGAAGGAGGGAAGAATTGAGATGAGGCGATTAAAGCCCTGATTTTTTAACCACAACAACTCTTCGTCACGCCGTACTCGACGGTGCTGCATCGTCGATCCACCCGGACGTTCCGACACCGCGAGACGGCCCCGAAAGACCCAGGTGAAGCCCCGGGGCGGAATTCCACTCGACCACTTCGACTTCATCGAGCCACCTCGTTCACCGGCGTCTCTAGAAGATGGAGAAGGCGCATCGTTTCGCGCGCATCGTGCACCCGAACCATCGTGGCACCGTGAACGAACGCCCACGCCGCGCTCGCGAGGGAACCTTCGAAGCGGTCGTCGACGTGGAGCACCGGATCGTAGAGTGCGCCGAGAAAACGCTTGCGACTGGTCCCCACCAACAGTCCCGCACCGAGTTCGCGAGCGACCTCCGCGAAGTGCGGAAGGTGAGAGAGCAGCACGATGTTGTGCTCGAAGGTCTTACCGAATCCGATACCCGGGTCTATCCAGAGTCGATCCACACCGAGACGACGAGCGTCGCTCGCCAGGTTCACGAGAAAGCTCTCGACTTCGGCGCCGACGTCGTCGTAGTGAGGATTGAGTTGCATCGTCTCCGGTGTTCCCTGGGCGTGCATTGCAACGTACCCGACGCCGAGCTCACCGGCGACGTGCGCCAAAGTGCCCGAGACGTCGTTAAGAATGCTCGCCCCAGCCGCGACGGCCGCACGAGCGACGTCCTCTTTACGGGTGTCAATCGACACCTCACCCCATCGACTGAGCTCTCGAACCACATCGACGGTGCGTTCCAGTTCATCGGCCACCGATACCGGGGCCGCTCCGGGTCGGGTCGACTCTCCCCCGACATCGACAACTGCGCAACCGGCGTCGAAGAGTTCCCGGCCGCGCGCCAGCGCCGAAGTGACGTCGTACGTCCGCGCCGCCGCCACGAATGAGTCCGGAGTGACGTTCACGATGCCCATCACCGAACGTGAAGTCATCGACCCCCCCGGGGCTGAATAAAGGAGAGGATTTCGCCACGGTAGGCGGGGTCATCGTGAAGGACACCGCGCACCGCGGACGTCACCGTCGTCACGCCCGCCTTCTTCACTCCCCGCATCGACATGCAAAAGTGCTCGGCCTCGATCACCACGAGAGCCCCCCGCGGAGACATTTCCCGCTCGATGGCTTCCACGATTTCGGTCGTCATCCGTTCTTGAACTTGGAGTCGACGAGCGAAGCCCTCCACGAGTCGAGCCATCTTGGACAGGCCGGTGATGCGCCCGTCGGGCCCGGGCAGGTAGGCGACGTGGGCGTGACCAATAAAGGGCACGAGATGATGTTCACACAATGAGGTGAAGGGAATATCTCGCACGAGCACCATCTCGTCGTGACCCGCTTCAAAAGTCACCCGTAAGTGTTCGCCCGGGTCGTGATCGGAACCTTCCATCAGTTCGCCGTACATTTCGGCGACTCGCCGCGGAGTTTCGACGAGCCCGTTTCGAGTGGGGTCCTCGCCGAGTGCGGCCAGCAGTTCGGTGACGGCCGCGCGCAGTCGCGGCTCGTCAATCACGACCCCGTCCCCCCGGTGTACTCGTACACGCCGTCGAGGTTTCGAAATCGTTCCCCGACGTCGAGACCGTACCCCACGACAAATTCGCTACCAATCGTGAAGCCAACGTAACGAATATCTTGCTCCACGCGTTGGAGGCCGTCTTTGAGAAGTAACGCACACACTTCGAGAGAAGCGGGACTACGGGCACCGAGGTACTGGCGAAGGTAGTTCAGGGTCAAGCCCGAATCGATGACGTCCTCCACAATCAGCACGTCACGACCCTGTAGGTCGACGTCGAGGTCCTTCACAATGCGGACCACTCCGGAGGTCTTCGTCGCTGCGCCGTAGGACGATACCGCCATGAAATCAATCTCCACCGGCAATTCGATGGACCTCATGAGATCAGCCATGAAGTTGAGGGCTCCCTTTAGGACACCGATCAGGAGTGGTGGCCGCCCCGCGTAGTCCGAGGTAATAAGTTGCCCGAGCTCGTGTACTCGTCGCCGGATCTCGTCAGCGGAGACTACGACGCCCCCTAGATCGTGGGCCGCCCACGAAGGAAGTGAGTTCGTCTCGTTATCGCTCATGACTGGTCAGCGTAGCCCGAGGTGGGGCTGACCGAGAGGCGACGAGCCCGTCGCTCGAATCGGCGCCCACCGGAAAGTTCGCAGGCTCGCACCCGACCGAGCACCACCTCGTCGGCCCGCGTGACTTCGGCCCGAGTCGGGGGATGGAGGTCGCCAAACTCGTCGCGCTCAGCGAGGTGAAATCGCAACCAGAGATGACGTCGGGCCGTCGTCCACGTCGCCAACTCCCGACAGTCCACCTCTCCGAGGTCTCGGGAGAAGTCGGGGCCACTGATTTCGTGGAGGTACTCGCGGTCGAGACTGAGTTGTTCTGCGGTGCGCACGAGGAGGGGAGTCACGTCACGTTCTCCGACGAGCGCGAGGAGAGGAATCACCTCGTGACGAACACGATTCCGACGAAGACTGAGGTCCAAGTTAGACGGGTCTTCACGCCAGCTTTCTCCGCGAGCAGTTAACCACTCTCGGACGTCGACCCGGCGTAACCGTCGCAGGGGCATGGTTGCGACCTCGCTCACCCCGAGGCCCGTCGTCGCGGCTCCGCGCAGAAGGTTTAGGAGGAACGTCTCGGCGACGTCGTCGGCGGTATGCCCCGTGAGAACCTCACGGGGCAAGACGGCCCGACGCTGCGCACGGGCTCGAGCCTCGAAGTTCGCCCCCGGAGAGACCCACACGTCGTAGGAGTGGACTCTCACCCCGTGACGTCGACCCCACTCTTCGACGAAGACTCGATCCTCTCCGGAGTTCTCTCGCGCGTGGTGGTCCACGTGGTGGAGTTCGACGTGGCGAGAGGATTCGAGAGCGAGGAGTGCCATCGAGAGTGAATCGGCACCCCCGGAGACCGCGAGGTGCAAGACCGGCTGGTCGGGAAAGACGCAGTGGTCGAGAAGTTGAGGGGTGTCCACCGGGCCACTTTAGAGAGCCTCCCGCTGCACGTGAGGAGTATTTGACAATGATAATCATTCTCATATACGCTAGAACGATGCACATCGCCATACTCTTCGCCGCACTCACCGCCGCGTCGACCGCCGTGGGAGGTTTTGTCGCCCTCCGCACGCGGGACCGACTTCACCTCATTCTGGGGCTCGCGGCGGGACTCATGTTGGGTCTCGTCGGCTTTGACTTGATTCCGACCGTCTACTCCAGTGACCACACGCAGATTGGCCACGTCCCCGTTGTGGCCCTCATGATGGTGGGAGGATTCCTCGCCCTCCACCTGATTGAGCGCGCGAGCGCCCCCCACGAACCCCAACACAGTGACTACGAAGATGGCCACGTCCACACCCTGGACGGAGGGATCGCCACGGGGGTCGCCATGGTGGGTCACGTCTTTTTGGACGGTGTCGGAATTGGGGCCGCGTTTCGAGTCTCCTCCACTCTCGGGGTGGCGGTCTTCATCGCCCTTCTCGTACACGCCTTCAACGACGGACTCAACACGGTGGCCTTTCTCGTGCGATCCAGTCGGTGGACCTCTCGATCGAAGCGTCTGCTCGCGGTGGACTTTCTCTCCCGGATTTCCGGAGCGGCGGTCGGGAGTTACTGGATTGTTTCGACCACCTTTATCTCGCTCTACTTAGCCCTCTTCGCCGGTTTCGTCACCTACATCGCCACCAGCCACATCCTTCCCGAAGCGCACGCGAAACATCCATCGCGCTGGACTCTTGTGATGACCGTGCTGGGAGTAGTAGTGATGTGGGGGGTGGTCGCCGGTGGCGCGTAAGAACGAGGAGGTAGTCCTGCTCGTGGTCGGCGGGTCCACAGGTTTCGTGAGTGCGCAAGAGGTCTACTCCCACGCGAGAGAGAGTGGCAGCCCTATTGGACTGGCCACGGTCTATCGCGTGCTGAAGAGTCTCGTAGACGCGGGGAAAGTTGAACTCACCTTCGACGACCAGGGTCAGGCGAGATACTGCGCTCGTGGAGAGACTCACCACCACCACGCGACCTGTCGCCAGTGTGGCCGCACCATCGAGTTCGACGACCCCGATGTGGAGCGCTGGGCTGGCGCCTACGCCGAGCGAATCGGCTTCGTCGAGGTTCGCCACGTCATCGAAATCTCGGGGGTGTGCCACACGTGCGCGTCGTCTCACTGAACCCCACGACTCTCGGGTCCCTCCCCGTCTACCGGGCCGACGTCCTCGCGCCCTGGGGAGTTGACGCCTTTTTCACCAGCCGAGTCGGCGGGGTGTCTGAGGGTGCCTACCGCGAACTCAATCTCGGTGACCACGTCGAGGACGATCCGACCCACGTGGAGACCAATCGCCGCCTCCTCGCCCGCGCCCTCGGCGTGGACCGCCTCGATCTACCCCGCCAGGTTCACGGCACAACAGTCGTCACGGTGTCGGACCTACGCGCGTCCCATCCTCGGTCGGCCGACGCCGTGGTGAGTGACTCCTCGGCGCCCGCCGTCGTCCTCGTCGCCGACTGTGTCCCCGTGATCCTCGTCGACCCCGACTCCCATCGCCTCATCGTCGTCCACGCGGGATGGCGGGGACTAGCGAGCGGTGTCCTCGAGTCTGCCCTGGGCCATCTGCGCCCCGAGTCCACCGTCGCCTTTATTGGTCCCTCCATCTCTCAGGACACCTACCAGGTGGGACCCGACGTGGTCGACGCCCACGAACTCTTCGCGCGCCACGCGCGCGTCGATGTCGACGACCGATTCCGCCTAGACCTTCGCTCCGCCGCGGCCGACTTACTCACTCTTCGCGGGGTCGACGCCTCTCGGGTGTACGCCAGTTCGGAGGTCACCGACGGAGGAGCCACTTTCTTCTCCGATCGGGCCACTCGGCCCTGCGGTCGTTTCGCCGCCGTGGCGCGCTGGACCTAGCATGGCGGACGTGTCGCACGGGGTCTCGCAGCAGTCACGTTCCGCGACGTTCGCCTACGAGGGATGGAGTCGAGACGGGTCGCGAGTCTCCTTTCACTTCAATCTCGGAGGCAACGTCGCCCGCGAGGTATGGGAGTTCGACCAGGACGTCGACTGGTCCACTCCGGGGCTCAGCTCCCTCCTCGATCTCCTCGCCGCCCTCGTCGGACTCTCGTACTACAAGCTCGGGGCCGCCCCTCGGATCGATCTCGGGCCGCTCGCGCTAAGCGCGTCGGGACGAGCACTCCTCCACGCCGCTCTTCTCGACGGCCTCGGCGAGTTCGCCTACCGCAACGACTTAGACCTGAGCGACGTTCAGATCGGTGGGGGCATCGACGTGGAGTCCGTGGAGACGCCGTCGAGAGAGGGTGTACTCATCCCCTTTGGTGGAGGCATCGATTCGATCGTGACGTTGGAGGGTGTCCGGCGACACCACCCCGTGAGTCTGTTCGTCGTCTCACCGACCCAGGGTCGATTTGCGCCGCTCGAAGAGACCCTCGCCGTGACCGGGCTCGAGGTTCGCCGAGCCACTCGACAACTCGACCTCGAAGTCTTGCGGGGTCCCGGATTTACCGGGCACGTCCCGGTCACCGCGATTATTACTCTCGCGAGTGCCGTCGTGGCCCTCGGCACCGGAATGGGATCGGTCGCGATGAGTAACGAGTACTCGGCGTCGATTCCGAACGTGGTGAGCCGGGGATGCGCAATTAATCACCAGTGGTCGAAGTCCCTCGTGGCCGAAGAGTTGATCAGTCGCGCTCTGCGCGACACCGTCGGATCGGGTCTTTTCGTGGCCTCGGCGCTGCGCGACCGTTCCGAGATCTGGGTCGCGGAACAGTTCTCGCGCCTGGAGCAGTACCACGCTCACTTTCGCAGCTGTAATCGAGCGTTCGCTCACGATCCCACCCGCCGCGCGTCCCAGTGGTGCGGGGAGTGCGATAAGTGCCTCTTCATCGACCTCGTACTCGCACCCTTCGTGCCCCGAGAACGCCTCCGGGCAGTCTTGGGTATTGAACCCCTCTCCTCTCCCGCACTCGCCCGAAATCTCGAGACCCTGGTCGGACTGGGCGATGAGCGCAAACCCTTCGAGTGCGTGGGAGACCCCGACGAGTGCGCGGTCGCTCTGCAGGTCCTCGCCCACGATCCCGACTGGTCCGACGTCGACGTGTTGAGAGACCTCGCCTCTCGGGTTGAGCCGAGCCACCTGAGCGACCACCTCCGTTCCCGAGGCGTCAGCCATGCTCCCCGGACCTGGCTTCTCTGACCTCGCCGACCGCGAGGTCGGGATTTGGGGATTCGGAGTCGAGGGTCGAGCCACGCTCCGCGCACTCACCCGCGCAGGCGTAACGCCCCGAATCATTGCCGACGACTCTCCCCGAGAGGGAGAGTCCGTCGCGACCCCCAGCGCCCTGAGCGAACTGCTCCGCTGTGCCGTCGTTATCAAGAGCCCCGGCATCTCGCGCTACCGCCCCGAGGTCGCCCTTCTCGAGTCCGAGGGCGTCCTCGTCACGAGTGCCCTCGCCCTCTGGATGGCTCACCACGACCTCAGTCGACTCATCGCGGTCACCGGCACGAAGGGGAAGTCCACCACCACATCGCTCATCACATTCCTGCTCCACGCGGTTGGCGAAGAGGCGTCGCTCGCCGGCAATATCGGCACGGCCCCCTACGACCCGGATTTCGTCGACGACGGCCGGTGGATTGTTCTCGAAGTGTCGAGTTTTCAGGCCACCGATCTGCGTCGGTGTCCCCGGTACGTGGCCCTCACCGCTCTCGGCTCCGACCACTTGGACTGGCACGGCGACCTCGAGACCTACCGCAGAGACAAACTCTCATTTCTCGATTGGAGCGATCCCCACCTCAGCGTCCTCTCCGCCGACCCCACCCTGGACTCCCTCGCCGTATCCGGGGACGTGATCCGGCTCGACGAGCCCGGGGCCGCCCTCCACGAACTCGCCCGTCTACTCGGGCTCGTGGGTGAGCACAACGTCCGGAACCTGGACCTCGCCGTCGAGGTGGTCTCCCGAGCGACGGGACTCTCCCGCTCCACCCTCCTGGACCAGGCGTACGAGCACCAAGGTGAGTTCACACCGCTCCCGGGGCGCCTCAGTGTCGTACACCGTGCGCAGGGTCACGTCTACGTCGACGACGGACTCGCGACCTCCGCCCTCCCCACGGTCGCCGCACTCGACGTCTTTCCGGGACCCGTCGCTCTCATCTGCGGAGGCTTTGACCGGGGGGTGGACTATCAGCCCCTGGCGGACGCACTGGCGCGCCGACCGCTGACTCACCTCATCACCACGGGACCGGCGGGACGACGACTGGGCGAACTCGCCCGGTCGCTCGGCGTCTCGGTCCTCGACGCGACGGATCTCGCGGAAGCGGTTCACCTCGCGCGCGAGGTGATCGCGCAGGGCACCATTCTCTTTTCGCCTGCGGCACCGAGTTTCGACGCCTACGACAACTGGGCCCAGCGCTCCGCCGATTTCACCCGGCTCGCCCGCGCCGCTACACCTCGAAGTTGAAGATTCCCTCGTCGTAGTCGTTGTACGCGGAGTAATCGAGAACCTCGTAGAGATCGGCGCGCGTCTGCATCTGCGGCACCCACGACTGCAGCGAGCCCTCTTCGACCAAGCTGGCGAGCGCACGTTCAATGGCCCCCATTGAAATGCGCAGAAGCGACACGGGGTAGATGGCGATACTGACTCCGGCCGACGCCAACTGGTCAGCGCGAAAGAGCTCGGACTTCCCGAATTCGGTCATATTGGCCAGCACCGGAACTCCGAGGGTCTCGCGAATTCGCTCGTACTCCTCCAAACTGGTCACCGCCTCGGGAAAGACGGCGTCCGCGCCGGCGTCGACGTAAGCCTTCAGGCGGTCAAGCATCGACGAGAAGCCCTCCACCGCTAGCGCGTCGGAGCGCGCCACGACCACCAAGTCGGGATCGCGGCGAGCCCGAACCGCCGCGGCGATGCGACGCCGAGCACTCTCGCGGTCCACCACCGATTTACCATCGAGATGACCACAACGCTTCGGATTCACCTGATCCTCTAAGTGCAGCGCGGAGACACCCGCGTCTTCGAGAACGTGGACCGTCCGCGCCACGTTCAAGGGTTCTCCGAAACCGGTGTCGGCGTCGACGAGGACCGGCAAGTCAGTGACCCGAGCAATCTGCCCGGATCGTTGGGCGACTTCGGTGAGAGTCGTGAGTCCGATGTCGGGTAGTCCTAACTCCGCGGACATCACCGCGCCGGAGACGTACACCCCAGCGAAGCCGGCGCGTTCGATGAGTCGCGCCGAGAGCGGAGTAAATGCTCCGGGCATCTGAAGAAGTCGTCCGGAGTTCAGCGCTTGGCGAAAATCAGCCCGGCGCTGCGTCGCACTACGCGAAGTGTGGAGCATTAGAAGATTCCCTCACTGGGTCGCTCAGCCGTCCGCAGCTCTTCTCGAGCAACGAGATTGAGTTCACCGAGTTGACTACCCGCCAACTCGCCGAGAGACTCGGTTCGGTCGATGAATCGCGCCACCTCGGCGTCGTCCACCGTGGACGCCGCTAGTTGGCGCAACTTAGCGACGTACTGGGCTCGCGCGAACGGTCGAGCACCGAGGGGGTGAGCGTCCGCCACGGCGATCTCGTCCACGAGTCGAGTACCGTCACGAAGTCTCACCTCGATCCGCCCACCAAAAGCCTTCTCACGGTCGTCGTGAGAGAGGTATCGACGAGTCCATTCAGGGTCCTCCACCGTCGTCACCGTGCGCCAGAGGGCCACGGTGTCCGGTCGCCTCGCCCGCTCGGGGTGATAGGAGGTCTCGTGATGGAAACTGCCATCCTGCCAGGCCACCGTGAAGATGTAGGGCAGGGAGTGATCGAGTGTTTCGCGGGTCGCTTCGGGATCGTACTTTTCGGGGTCGCCCGATCCCGACCCAATGACTTGGTGGGTGTGATACGACGTGTGAATCGTGACGCTCTCGACCCGCTCGGGGTTGGCGAGCCCGGGGTGCTCAACGAACCACCGTCGCGCCAAATCGATCCAGGCCTGGGCCTGGTACTCCGCCGAGTGTTCCTTAGTGTACGAAGCGAGAATCTCCCGCCGGGGCTCGCCCGGCTCGGCGAGTCGAACGGTGTAGTGCGCGTTCGGGCCGTCGAGCAACCAGGCAATAACGCCATCATCGCCTTCGTAGATCGGTGCCGGAGCGGTCTCTCCCCGCATGGCGCGGTCGAGTGCCTCGACCGCTACTTTGCCGGCAAAACCCGGGGCCACCGCCTTCCACGTCGAGATGGTGCCCTTACGAGACTGGCGAGTTTGTGTAGTGGTGTGAAGAGCTTGTCCGATGGCGTGGTAAATCACTTCCGGCTCGAGGCGGAGCATCGAGCCCAGACCGGCCGCGATCGAGGGCCCGAGGTGCGCGATGTGATCGATTCGGTGACGATGGAGTGACATGGCTCGACAGAGGGAGATCTGCACCTCGTAGGCCACGGTGATTCCCCGCACGAGATCTGCTCCGTCAACGCCTCGCCGCGCCGCGACGTGCTGGGCTACCGCGATGAGTGCCGGAATGTTGTCCCCGGGGTGGGACCACTCCTCGGAGAGAAACGTGTCGTGAAAGTCCAACTCCCTCACCGCCGCCCCGTTGGCCCACGCCGCCCAGGCTGGGGACACACGATGTGTTGCGGGATCACCCATCACCGTCGCACCGGGAGACGCCGGAAAGTAGCGGGCCTGCTGACGGGCGACCACGACCGGCCGTCGGGCCAACGCGGCCGCGGCGACGGCGGCGTTGTCGAGAACGCGATTCACGACCATGTCCGCGACGTCGCGGTCGGTCGGGGTCGGATCAGCCGCGAGTTCGGCGAGTGCCCACGCCAACTGGTCTTCGCGAGCGAGCCCCTC
>JABEUS010000049.1 GCA_013044285.1 Acidimicrobiaceae bacterium | reverse complement strand
CTTCAGTACCTTCTCGGTGGCCTCGGGTACCTCGATGGTGCGCGCTCCCGGGACCTACCAGGTCTACGTGGCCCACTCGTCGAGTGACGTCGCGGCCACGCTGCCGGTGACGTTCTAGGGGGACCCCCACTCTCCCTAAAATGACTAGATGGCGAGGCCCTTTAACGTAACCGAGATCGAGCAGAAGTGGCAGGCTCGGTGGCTCGACGAGGGCACCTACGAAGTCGACAACGACGACCCCCGGGAGCGCTACTACGCCCTGTGCATGTACCCCTACCCGTCGGGGACGGCCCACCAGGGTCACGTTCGTAACTACACCTTCGGGGACCTCGTGACCCGCTACCAGACCATGCGGGGTCGAGCGGTGCTCTCCCCGTTCGGTTTCGACTCCTTCGGACTGCCGGCCGAGAACGCGGCGATTAAGGCCAAGAGCCACCCGCGCCTCTTTACCGAACGTCGCATGGAGGAGTTGAGGAGTTCCGTCCGTCGCCTCGGCGCGGTCTACGACTGGCGCCGAGAGGTCTACTCCCACCAGCCCGAGTACATCCGCTGGGCCCAGACCATCTTCCTCAAGTTCTACGAAGCGGGCTTGGCCTACCGCGCCGAGGCCCCCGTCAACTGGTGCCCGGGGTGTCAGACCGTGTTGGCGAACGAACAGGTCCTGGGTGACGGCACCTGCGAGAGAAGTGGCGACGTGGTGGCGCGGCGCAACCTGGAGCAGTGGTTCTTCAAGATAACCGACTACGCCGAGGAACTCTTGTACGAGGTCGACTCCCTGCAGTGGCCCGAGCGAGTGAAGACGATGCAGCGCAACTGGATCGGGCGTTCGGAGGGGGTGGAGTTCGATCTCGCCTTCGCCGACGGATCGGACCGGGCTCTGAGAGTCTTCACGACTCGCCCGGACACCGGGTTCGGCGTCACCTACGCCGTCGTCGCCCCCGAGCATCCCCTGCTCGAGGAACTGACGACCCCGGAGCAGGCGCCGGCCGTGAGGGACCTCGTGGAACGGGCGAGTCGAACGAGTGATATCGAGCGCTCGTCGACCCTCGAGGCGGGAGCCGCCCTCGAAAAGCGCGGAGCCTTCACCGGTAGCTACGTCCTCAACCCCTTCTCCGGCCAACCGGTGCCGGTCTACGTGGCCGACTACGTTCTCTCCACCTACGGCACCGGCGCCATCATGGCCGTGCCGGCCGAGGACGAACGGGACTGGGCCTTCGCCGAGGTGCACGGTCTACCCATCGTGCGCACGGTCGCCGCGCCGGAGGGCCACGAGGGTCCCTTCGCCGGAGACGGAGTCCACGTCAACTCCGGCTTCCTCGACGGACTGGAGGTCGCTCCCGCGAAGGAGCGCGCCGCGCAGTTCCTGGTGGAGCGCGCCCGCGGCGAACGCACCATCAACTACCGTCTCCGGGACTGGCTCGTCTCTCGTCAACGCTTCTGGGGTTGCCCGATTCCCGTCGTCTACTGTCCGAACGACGGCATCGTGGCGGTGCCCTACGACCAGTTGCCGGTCCTGGCCCCCGACGACGTGGTCCTCGACCCCTCCGGTCAGTCCCCGCTCGCGACCCACGAGGGATTTCGCCGGGTGCCCTGTCCGACCTGCGGCGCCGACAGCGTGCGCGAGGCCGACACGATGGACACCTTCACCGACTCGTCCTGGTACTTCTTGCGTTACGCCGACCCCTTTAGCGAGGGTCGACCCTTTGACCCCGAGCAGGTCCGGGCCTGGATGCCGGTCGACCAGTACATCGGGGGTATCGAGCACGCCATCTTGCACCTGCTCTACGCCCGGTTCTACATGAAGGCCCTGGTCGACGTGGGTCTCGCCCCGGGACTGCCCCGCGAGCCCTTCACTCGTCTCTTCACCCAGGGCATGATCCGGATGGACGGGACCAAGATGTCCAAGTCCAAGGGCAACCTGATCGCGCCGGAGAAGTACTACGACACGGTGGGTGCCGACGGACTGCGGCTCTTCCACCTCTTCGTGGGCCCCCCGGCCGACGACGTGGACTGGACCGAGAAGTCGGAGGAGTTGATCGAGGGCTGCGCGCGCTACCTCGACCGGGTGTGGCGACTCTGTGAGGGTGAGGACGTGACCTTCCGCGAGGGGGCGACCGCGGCTGACGAGGAGGTGTGGAGAGAGGCCCACCGAACCATCGCCCGGGTGACGGAGGATCTCGACGCCTGGTCCTTCAACACCGCCGTCGCCGCCGTGATGGAGTACACCAACACCCTGTCTCGGTGGGCTCGTTCCGCCGAGGGCGCGGACGCCGCGACCTTTCGGCGCGCGACCGACGTCTTGTTGCAACTCCTCGCCCCGATGGCGCCCCACGTCACGGCCGAGATTTGGGAGCAGCGCCGCCCCGGGGAAACCCCCCTGCACGCGACCGACTGGCCCCAGGCCGACCCCGCCCTGGTCGCCCGCGACACGGTCGTGATGGTGCTCCAAGTGAACGGCAAGGTGCGCGCGCGCGTCGAAGTGGCTCCCGACCTCAGCGTGACGGCGGCCCAGGAGCTGGCCCTCGCGCATCCCGAGGTGGCGAAGTACCTCACCGGGGTGCCCTCGCGGGTCGTGGCGGTGCCACCCCGCTTGGTGAACGTCATCGTCTGATGCCCGACACTCTGATCAGCGTCGATCCACCCCGATTCGATCGACCCGAGGTCGAAGTGCGCGCGTCGAGTCGGCGCACGAAGACCGGGGTCGCTCACTGGTCCGGGGACCGGATCGTCGTCCTCATTCCGGCCCGACTGAAGGGAACGGATCGACGGCGCTTCGTCGACGAACTGGTGGAGAGGCTCCTCGTCCAGCGACCCCACGTCGTGGCCGGGGACGCCTCGCTCGAAGAACGGGCCCGGACCCTCGGTGAGCTCTACCTCGACGGGGTGACGCCGAGTTCGGTGCGCTGGGTCGCCAACCAGCGCCGACGGTGGGCCTCGTGCTCGCCCGACACGCGCGAGATCCGTGTCTCGACCCGACTGCGTTCGTGTCCGGACTGGGTCGTCGACGCCGTCCTCGTGCACGAACTGGCTCACCTCCTCGAAGCGGACCACTCGACGGCCTTTCACGATCTGGCCAATCGTCACCCCCGCCAGCGCGAGAGTTCGATCTACCTCGAGGGTTTCGCCCTCGGGTTGGGCCTCGCCATCGACCGGAGTGATCTCGAGAGCTAGTTTGGGTCGAGCGATAGCCTGGGCCACGATGAGCGACCAGGATCGAAGCGACGCCAGCGTCACCCGGCGCTGGATGAGGGCCGCCGACGCCGAGCGGGTTCCCGTGCGCACCATTCTCACCGTCGCCGGGGTCGGGGTCTGTCTCTACCTGGGCGCTCTCGTGCTCTACCGGCTGCGGGCCCTCGTCATGCTCCTCCTGCTCGGGGGCTTCGTGGCACTCCTGCTCAACCCCCTGGTCGTGTTCTTTCAGACCCACGGACTACGCCGGCGCGGGGCGGCGGTGGGCGTGGTGGTCCTGATCGCGCTCGGGGCCTTCGTGGGACTGGCGGTGGCCTTCGGGTACCCCCTCGCCAACGGCATCACCCACCTCGCCAACACCTTGCCCCAGTACGTCTCGCAGGCCCAGCACGGACGGGGCTGGATTGGCCGCCTGATCGTGAAGTACCACGTGGAGTCCTGGATTACCCATAACTCGGCCAAGTTGGTGGCGCTGGCCCAGGGTCTCTCGAGGCCCGCCCTCTCCCTCGGACAAGGGGCCCTCTCGGCTCTCGTCGCGCTCTTGACCGTGTTCACCTTCAGCGTCCTCTTGATGATGGAGGGACCTCGTCTTCGTCGGGCCATCCTCAACTCACTCAGCCCGGTTCGGGCGGCGAGGGCGACCCGGGTCTCCCACGAGGTGGCCCGGGCGGCCACTCGCTACATGCTCGGCAACCTGCTCACCTCTCTCATCGCGGGGCTCGTCGTCTACATCTCCTTGAGGGTGATGGGGGTGCCCTTCACGACGCTCTTCGCCCTCTGGGTCGCCCTGGTGGACTTTCTTCCCACGATTGGGGGGGCGTTGGCGGGAATCCCGACGGTGCTCTTCGCCTTCGGCCACTCGGTGGGGGCCGGAGTCGTCACGTTGGTGGTCTTTCTCGTCTACACCCAACTGGAGAATCACTTCCTTAATCCGCTCGTCATGAGCCGCACGGTGCGCATCAGTCCGCTGACCGTTTTCGTGGGCGTGCTGGTCGGGGCCGAGGTCGGGGCCTGGATTGGGGGACTCTTCGGCGGCTTCGTGGGGGTCCTTCTCGCCGTGCCGATCTCGGCGACGGTCCAGACGCTCATTCGTGAAGTACGTCACCCGAGCCCGTTCGACACCCCGTCGAGCGAGGAGCCGTTAACTCCTTGAGCGCCGACGCGGCGCGCTCGCGGGCCAGAGGCGAGAGGTGACGCCCCCGGCCAACTGTCAGACTAGGAGTACTCGGCGTGATCCGCGAGGATCCGTTGGTCGACGGTGAGGAGAGGGTGCTGATGGGTTTTTTACGAATCCGCTCGTGGAGGTTGGTGGCGCTCGCGCTCGTGACCTTCACCACCTTGGTGGGAACTCCGGGGGTCGGTTCGGCCCACCAAGGGAGCTCCCAGGGGACGACTCTCCCCGGCTTCGCGAGCGTCGCCCAGGTGCTCACGTCCGTTCGAGCGGCCACCCGGGAGACGCACTTTCCGCCGTCGATCACGCCCAGTTTCTCGGTACTCGAGAGCGGCGCCGCCTTCGGTGATCAGTCCCTGGTGCACTCAGCGTGCCGGCAACCGATTGCTCCTCGCTGGTCCTCCATCGCGCACTGCACCTTCGGTGATACCAGCGCACGCACCACGGTGGCCCTGGTGGGCGACTCGCGGGCGCGGATGTACCTCGACGCGATGAACACCCTGGGCAAACTGGAGCACTTTCGAGTGGTCTACTTGGCCCTCTCGGCCTGTCCGACCGCCCTCGGGGACTTCGCCACCAACTTGGGGGTGCCCGTCGCCACCCCGTGGGCGCTGTGCAACACCTTCCACACCTTCACCCTCCACGCCGTCAACAGATTGCGCCCCACGTTGACCCTCGTCATGAGTGATAACGAGATCTGGCTCACCAAACCCTTCCACCAGGCCGCTCCCGCCGAGGTGGTAACCGACATGGAGAAGTACTACAACGGATTCTCCGACAAGCAGCGGACGCTCGTCTTCGTGAACTACCCACAACCGGGCGAAGTGCACACGCCCGACCTGTGCCTGTCGAAACTCCCCTCCAATATCCAGCAGTGCTCCTTCGTCCCGTCGGCGAAGGTGACGGCCAACGACACGGCCCAGCGCACCGCCGCGCAACGAGCCCGGGTGGGGATCGTCGACGAGCGGGCGTGGTACTGCGCGAGCACCTGTCCGGCGATTGTTCACGGCACGGTGGTCTACACGCCGGACTCCTACCACACCACCTACGCCTACACGATGTACCTGCTCGGCGCCTTGTGGGCGCGAATCGCGCCCTATCTTCGATGACGTCCCGCGAGGACCCCACTCGACCGGTCGAGGCTCTCGAGTCGGGAACCCTCGACGGTGACCACGCCTTTCGCGGGGACGTCGAGGGCCTGCGGGCGCTCGCCGTCGCTCTGGTGATTCTGGCCCACGCCGCCGTGCCGGGCTTCAGCGGAGGCTTCGTGGGTGTCGACGTCTTCTACGTCATCTCCGGGTTCGTCATCACCGGCGTCCTCCTGCGCCGAATCGAGTCGACGGGTCGGCTGAGCTTCCTCGATTTTTACGCCCGCAGGGCGCGGCGCATTCTGCCGGCGGCCGGTCTCGTTCTGCTCGTCACGGTGGTGATGAGTTACCACTACCTCGGATTCCTGCGCGGAGCGATGATCGCCGACGACGCCCGCTGGGCCTCGACCTTTCTCGCCAACGTCCACTTCGCCGCGCGCGATACCAACTACTTCGGGGGCCAGTTCCCGCCCTCGCCCCTCCAAAACTACTGGTCGCTCAGCGTGGAGGAACAGTTCTACCTCGTCTACCCACTGCTGCTCGTCCTCTGCCTACGCCTGGTGCGCGTGGGACGGCCCCGGACGGTGACCGCCGTGGTGACCGCGGTGGTCGTCGTGGTATCGCTCTCCTGGTCGGTCCACGCTACCGCCGTGAATTCGGCGACGGCGTACTTTTCGAGTGCGACCCGAGCCTGGGAGCTCGCCCTCGGTGGATTCATCTCCGCGACGACTCACTGGTGGCGTCGCCTACCCCCGCTGGTCTCGAGCGTCGCGTCCTGGGCGGGGCTCGTGGGCGTCGGCCTGGCGACGGCGTTCTTCAGCTCTCGAACGTCCTATCCGGGCGACGCCGCCCTCCTCCCCGTCGTGGGGGCGGGGCTCGTCATCGTCGGGGGAGCGGGTCGCGCCCGCGGCGCCGCGGCGGTGCTGCTCGCTCGAGCGCCCGCCCGGTGGGTCGGAAAGATCTCCTACTCGCTGTACCTCTGGAGCTGGCCGCTGCTCACCCTGGCGACGCAGAACAGCACGAACGGCCTCTCCCTCGCAGACCGCGCGCTCACGATTCTCGGCTCCCTGATCGCGGCGAGCGCCACCTACTACCTCGTGGAGAACCCCCTTCGTCGGGCCCGACCTCTGGTGCGCTACCCCTGGTGGAGCCTCGTGCTCGGACTCGTCATCATCGCGGCCGTCCTCGGATTCGCGACGTACAAGATTTCGATCATTCCGGCGCTCTAGGGGGCGGGGCTCGCCGTCGCCGGGGGTCACCCGCGACCGACGGGTACTTCCCAGTTAGAAACCTTCGCCGCGCAGGAATCGATCGAGTTCGGCCGACAGCTCTTCGGGCTCGGGTACCGGATCTCCGAAGGAGGTTCCCTCGTGCTCGTCGGCGATCGACTCCAGGTGCTCGACCATGGCGGCGTGTTCGGGATTGTTCGTGACGAGCTCGTCGACCCGGAGACGGGTCTCGTCGGCCGCACTCTGGAGACTGGAGGAGTCGAGACTCAGCCCGCCGATCCGGGCCAGCGTGTCGACGAGGGCCGCGGCCGCTTGGGGGTAGGTCATCGAGGCTACGTAGTGGGGTACGCGGGCCCAGAGGGTCAACACGTCGATCTCGACGTCGGCGCAGCCGAGTTCGATGGCCGCACTGATGCCCGCGGGAACCTCGAGATCACCCTCGACAGTCCCCACGAGGGGCAAGAGGTGCTCGGAGTCGGCCGGCGCGGTCGCGACCACGCGGGTCGGGCGAGTGTGGGGAGTGGGTGCCGGAAAGGCTCCGAGACCCACGACCAGACGCACCCCGAAGTGTTCGGCCGTGTCGGTCAGCGCCTCGACGAAGTCACTCCAGTGAAAGTCGGGTTCTGGTCCCACGAGGATCAAGAGGTCGGCCCCGTCACGGTCGCGCCCGACGCGCAGTTCGATCTCGGGCCAGACCAGTTCGGTGGTGACTCCGTCGGTGATGCGCACCGTCGGGCGCCGGGCCCGCTGGTCGATGAAGTACTCGGTGTCGAACTTGGCCAGCACGTCGCTCTCCACTTGGGAGAGAAGGTTCGACAGAGCGCTCTGGGCTCCGAGGCCGGCGTCGATCCAGCCCTCGAGGGCGTAGACGAGAATCGGCTCGTGGAGCTCGGGTTCGTCGAGAAAGATGATGTAGTCGTTATCCATGGCGGGGTAGTTCTTCAGCCTAATGCGCCTCGCGAGAGCCCCCTTCGGGCCTCGGTAGGCTGGGCCCTCGTGGAGAGGGATCTGGCGGGGGCGTACGAAGTCGACGTCGTCGACGCCCCTCGTCGAGAGCAGTTTGTGCGACTCGGGAACCGGCGCTACGACGTCACCCACCGGGCGCTCGTGATGGGGATATTGAACCGGACCCGGGACTCCTTCTTCGCCCCCGCGGCCACCTTCGATCTCGACTCGTTCCTCGCCCGGGCCGACGAACTGGTGCGCGGCGGAGCCGATCTCTTAGACGTCGGGGGAGTGAAGGCCGGGCCCGGCGAACCCGTCTCCCTCGACGAGGAGTTGAGTCGAGTCATCCCGGCACTCGAACTGTTGCGGAGTCGTTTCGACGTGGCCGTGAGCATCGATACCTGGCGCGCCGAGGTGGCGCGCGCCGCCTTTGGCGCCGGGGCCGTTCTCGGCAACGACATCTCCGGCTTCGCCGATCCCGACTATCTCGCCGCCGCCGCCGGAGCCGGGGCGAGCGTGGTGGCGACGCACATACGACTGGCTCCGCGAGTCGCCGACCCGACACCCGTCTACGGGGACGTCGTCGAAGAGGTGCGGACGTTCCTCCTCGAGCGACGAGAGTGGGCCCGCGGGGCCGGTCTCGCCGACGACCAAATCATCCTCGACGCCGGCCTCGATCTCGGAAAGACCGCCGCGCAGTCGCTCACCCTCCTGCGGGCCTCGTCGAGTCTCGCCGCCGAGGGTCCCCTCCTGCTCTCGGCCTCTAATAAGACCTTCCTCGGCGTGATGTTCTCCCTCGAGGTCCTCGATCGACGAGACGCCTCCCTGTCGGCCGCGGCGATCGGTGTCCTCGGGGGGTGTCGGATCCTTCGAGTCCACGACGTCGTCGGGACGGTTCGGGTGCGCGACCTGCTGGCCACCCTCTCGGAGGCGACGTGAGTGTCGTCGTCGTCGGGACCGACGCCACCATGGTCTACGACACCTTGCGTAACGAGGTCGCCGTCGCCCTCGGCGACCTCGACCCGGCCGTCGCCCTGGAGGACTTCTCGGCGGGAGAGTCGAGTGAGGAACCCCTCTGGATTCGTATTCTCGACGCTCTCAACACCCCGCCCTTCCTCGTCGAGCGCCGGGTCGTCGTGGTCCGCGACGCCCAGGCGCTGTCGTCGGAGGGGGCGGAAAGAATCGCCGAGTGGATGAGAGCGGAGGCCCCCGGGGTGATCTTCGTGGCGGCGGTGGTCGGGACGAAGGCGAACCGATTGGTGAAGGCCGCGACTCGCGTGGTCGACGTCAACGTGGGTTCGGGCGTCAAAGTGCGCGCCGCCTTCGTGGAGTCGAAGTTCACCGAGTACGGGCTGAACGCCGACGGGGGCACCCTCGCCCTCGTCACCGAGCGGGTGGGTGACGACGTCGCCCGAGTGGACTCGCTCGCTCGACTGCTTCGCTCGGTCTTCGGAACAGCCCCCCTACAGCGCCAGCACGTGGCGCCCTACGTCGGTGACGCCGGCACCGTACCCCCCTGGGACTTGACCGACGCCCTGGAACGAGGAGACGCCACCGGGGCGATTACCGTGGCGCGCCGGATGCTCGACTCCCGCGACCGGGCCGCTCTCCAGATCATCTCCCAACTCCAGCGCTACGTCCTCAATATCGCGCGGGTTCAGGGGTCGTCGTGGCGCACCCCCGAGGCCGTCGCCCAGGGACTCTCGCTCAACCCGGTCAGTGCCAAAAAGGTGCTCCAGATGGCCGATCGATTGGGCCCCGAGCGCATCGCCGACGCCGTGCACCTGATCGCCCAGGCCGACCTCGACTTAAAGGGCGCCCTCAGTTACGGGAGTCGGGATCTCACGACCGACGTCGACGTGACCGAACTCACGGTCGTCGAGGTGCTGGTCGCTCGATTGGCGCGACTGTGCACCCCACGACGTTAGGGGGACGTTGAACCAGAGGGGCGTCGCGACGAGGTCGCGGCGGAGAACTAGTTCGACTTGAGCGCGTTGATGCGCTTCATCAGGCCGCTCTTGCGGTTGGCGGCCTGGTTCTTGTGGATGACGCCCTTGGTAACGGCGGTGTCGATGCGCTTGACGGCACGCCGCAACGCCTCCTGCTCGGTCTCCGCACCCACGGCGTTGACCGCAGTCTTCACGCGCGTGCGGATCTCCGACTTGACGGCCTTATTGCGCTCGCGGGCCTGCTCATTCTGCCGGTTGCGCTTGATCTGGCTCTTGATGTTGGCCACGGAAACCTCGTTAACTGACTCGACCTAGTCTGGGGCTCGACAAGCCTAGCAGGCCGTTACCGGGTGTGACGAAAGCCCGGTAGCCTTGAGGGACCGTGGTCACCGCTCCAGAACCTCTCGACGTCCGTCGAATCCGTAATTTCTCCATTATCGCCCACGTCGATCACGGTAAGTCCACCCTGTCGGACCGGATCCTCGAGATCACCGGAGCGGTGGACCCGCGTCTCATGAGGGCCCAGTACCTCGACTCGATGGACATCGAACGCGAGCGGGGCATCACCATCAAGGCCCAGAACGTTCGGGTTCACTTCGAGGAGCACGTCCTCCAGTTGATCGACACCCCCGGACACGTCGACTTCGGCTACGAGGTCTCTCGTTCCCTCGCGGCCTGCGAGGGGGCGGTGCTCCTCGTCGACGCGAGCCAGGGAATCCAGGCCCAGACTCTGGCCAACTGCTACCAGGCGCTCGAGAACGACCTCGAGATCGTGCCGGTGCTGAACAAGATCGACCTACCGGCGGCCGATCCCGAGCGGTGCATGGAGGAGTTGGACCGGGTTCTCGGGCTACCCCCCGAGTCGGTCCTCGCCATCTCCGCGAAGACCGGTGAGGGCGTTCGAGAGTTACTCCGGGCCATCATCGAGCGGATCCCCGCCCCCTCGGGCGACCCCGAGTTACCCCTACGAGCGCTCGTCTTTGACTCCCATTACGACCAGTACCGGGGGGTCATCTCCTCGATCCGCATCGTCGAGGGGGTGATGCGCGACCACGTCAAGATCAAGATGATGCAGGCCGGGGCGAGCCACGACATCGAAGAGATCGGTATCCGCACCCCCGAGATGCTGCGCGTCTCCCAACTCGGTCCCGGAGAGGTGGGTTACCTCGTCGCGGGCATCAAGGACGTGGGTGGGGCCCGGTCGGGAGAGACCATCACCGAGTCGGCGCGTCCGGCCACCCGAGCCCTCGAGGGCTACCAGGACCCCAAGCCGATGATCTTCTGCGGGATCTACCCGATCGACGGCGACGACCTGCCGGACCTGCGCGACGCCCTCGACAAACTGATGCTGAACGACGCCTCCATCACCTACGAGCCGGAGAGCTCCCACGCCCTCGGGTTCGGGTTTCGCTGCGGCTTTCTCGGCCTCTTGCACATGGAGATCGTGCGCGAACGCCTCGAACGGGAGTTCAATCTCGACATCATCGCGACCGCCCCGAGCGTCGTCTACCGGGCCTTTCTCTCCGACGGTACCGAAATGCGCGTCGACAACCCGGTGGAACTGCCCGATCCCAGTCGCCTCGACCACATCGACGAGCCGATGCTCTCGATCTCGATCCTGACCCCGTCGGAGTTCCTCGGCACGGTCATGGACCTCTGCCAGTCCCGCCGGGCCGAGATGGTGAAGATGGACTATCTCTCCACCGAGCGAGTGGAGCTGCGCTACCGGATTCCCCTCGCCGAGGTGGTCATCGACTTCTTCGACGCCCTGAAGTCACGCACCAAGGGCTACGCCAGTCTCGACTACGAACCCGCCGAGTACGTCACCTCCAACCTGGTGCGCGTCGATCTTCTGATCAACCACGAGCCCGTCGACGCCTTCTCCACCATCGTGCACCGCTCCAACGCCGACCTCTACGGACGAAAGATGGCCGAACGTCTGAAGGAGTTGATTCCCCGTCAGATGTTCGACGTGCCGATTCAGGCGGCCATCGGGGGTCGAGTGATCGCGCGCGAGACGGTCAAGGCCCGTCGCAAGGACGTCCTCGCGAAGTGCTACGGCGGGGACATCACGAGAAAGCGCAAGCTGCTGGAGAAGCAGAAAGAGGGCAAGAAGCGCATGAAGAACCTGGGCCGCGTCGAGGTTCCCCAGGAGGCCTTCGTCGCCGCTCTGCGCTTGGAAGAGGACTAGCTCCGAGCGCTGGCGCCCGCCGACGTGCTACACAGTGGTATGGCACTCGCACGACTTGGATCCGTCTCTCTCGACTGCGCTGACCCGAGCGCCCTCGGGGAGTTTTGGGCCGCGCTACTGGACGGGGAGATCGCGTTTCGCAGTGAGGACTTCGTGGCGGTACGCCTCGATCACCAGTGGCTGAGCATGGTGCGAATTCCCGAGCATCGCGCTCCTACCTGGCCCGACACTGAGATTCCCCAGCAGATGCACCTCGATCTCGCGGCGGAGGATCTGGACGCGGCCGAGGCCGAGGCGATTCGTCTCGGGGCCCGACTCGCCCCGGTTCAACCCTCGCCAGAACGGTGGCGAGTACTACTCGATCCGGCCGGGCATCCATTCTGTTTCTCTAACCAAATTCCCGAGTAAAGCCGAGTAGGAAAAGGGGGGAGAGCGACGAACTTTCGTGAGAAACACGTGTTCTCACCTCGGCCAGTTGGTGGAGGTTCCAAAGTTGAGAGGCAGTTATCTGGGGCGAGCAGCGATTTAATTTCTCGCTAGTTGTCAGTATTTCTCACTGTTGCGCGGATTCGTGCGGATAAGCCGTGGACGTCATCGTTACCGCGAAAAGACCACCGTTTGCTCGAAATCCATCCGTGAAGCGCCGGGTTCGCGAGAGTCAGAAAAGAGGGTTCGAATAATCCAGGTGTCGAGTGATGCTCGTCGGGCACCTGTCCGATGGAGCCCGTGCGTTGCGAGGTGGTTCGTCAGGATTGCCGTGGAGATCTCATTATTTACCCATTTCATACGATGAGTTGTGTTGGTTTTGACCCATCACACGATGAGTTGTGTTGGTTTTGACTTATGGTCCGTACTGTCGGGTTGTTGCACACAGTTGAAAGTTCTCGATTGCGCTCAACACCCAAGCAGGACCAAAGTTTCAGGAGAATTCAATGCGACCACCTCGTCTCTACACGCTCACGAAATCAGTCGCCGCGGTGGCCATTTCATTAGGCGTTCTCACCAGCGCTTCCGGCGCGTTCGCGGCCCAGAACCACGCCAACGTGGGGAAGCACTCGACCTCGGTGAAGGTCCAAGGAACAGTGGTCAGCAACGATAGTGCTCGTCACACGCTCGTCGTGGCCTTGCCGTCCGGTGCCGTCGTCACCCTTCGATTCCCCGGTGTTCATCACGTCGCCGTGGGATCACACGTGTGGGTGCGCGTGATCAAGTTGGCTGATGGGACGTATCGCGCTTCGGCTCTGCACGTCAACGCTCGCGCCCACGTCGTCCACCTGCACGCGACCGTAGTCGCCAAGAGCGGCGGTTCGGTGGAACTGTCTAGCGGCGGCAGCGTCTTCACCGTGGCCCACGACACCAACACCCATATCCAGGTAGGTGACGTAGTGAACGTTCAGGCGACTGTCCAGGGTGGTTCACTCGATGAAACGTCGATGCAGGACGTAGGCACCAGTGGCCTCATTGGACTCGCGGGCACCTTGAGTGCCGTATCGGCCACTTCCATCACGTTGAATGTGAATGATGGTGCGACGACGACCGTCGCCATCCCGGCGAGCCTGACGCTGCCGTCGACGATCGCCACGGGTGACCAAGTGGAACTGTTGGTCGACTACAGCAATCAGACATTCACTCTCGTGACCATTGTCAACGACCAAGCGGCCGCCAACAATGCGTCGAGCGGCGTCAATGGGTCGGACCAGAATCAGAATTCGTCAGTTGAGATCGAAGGACTGGTCACTGCCTTTGGCGCTACGACATTGACCGTCCAACCGGGTGAGGGTGCGGCGGCTATCGACGTGACGATTCCGACCACCATCACCGTGGCGCCCCTCACGGTGGGCGACCGGGTCCACGTTGTGGCCAACATGGTGGGGGGAGTACTGACGCTCGAGAGCTTGAACGTCCAGGGCTCCGAGGGCAGTCAGGGCTCGTCCATGACGACCGAGGCTGAAGGTTCCGTAGAGTCGGTGAACTCCGGACTGCTCGTCGTGCAACCATCCGACCAAGGTGCACCGGTCAGTTTCGTCGTGCCGAGCACGCTTGATGTATCCACGATCGCCGT
>JABEUS010000048.1 GCA_013044285.1 Acidimicrobiaceae bacterium | reverse complement strand
TCTTCAAGCGCGTCTTTGGTTACTCCGACAACAAGGCGACCCAGCTGATGCTGGAGGTTCACCACCGGGGTCGTTCCGTGGTCTGGTCGGGCACTCGTTCGCGCGCCGAACGCTACTGCGCCCAACTGCAGGCGGCGGGCCTCGTCGCCAGTGTCGAAGAGGGAACCTAGGGTGGCCCCGCGCATCTTCGTGCGTCGACGCGACGGACGAATCGAGATTCGCCTCAGCGACGCCGGTCGCCAGCTCGTCGAGCACGTGGCCCGCGAGGTACTGGCGGCGGACGTCAACCCCGAGCACGACTGGCGCCCCTCCCTCAGCTCTCCCATTACCCCGGTCGACGACATGGACGACCCCCTCGTCGTGCTGGCCCGTCAGTCGGAGGTGACGAGCCACGCCGAGCTGGTGATCAGTACCGTGCACGAGGAGTTCGTCAACGACGAGGAGGCCTGGGCTTGGCTCTGCACGCTGCAGGTCGGTCTGCGCGCGATCCACGTCGGTGCGCGCGTACGCCGCGAGTCCGAGATCGAGGCCCTCGAACCGGGGGTGAGAGACACCCTGCGCTCACTCCAGTCCCTCCTCTGGGCCCTGGCGGAGATCCTGTAGGTCGGTTATTGCTTGCCATTGAGCAAGTAACTAGTACTGTGGTGGCGTGGAAAAAGTGGAGGTGAGCCCCGAAGAGGCGCGAGGAATCGACGAATCGGCCGAGCGCCTGCGCATCGCGGTGGCCCGCATACAGCGCGCCCTGCGGCTCTCGCGTCCCAATCAGGACCTCACCCCCTCCCAGCTCGAAGTGGTGATCGTGCTGGCCCGACGCGGACCGCGACGGATGGCCGACCTCGCCGAGGACGTCGGAATCAACCCCACCATGCTCTCTCGGGTGGCCGCCAAACTCGAAGAGTCGGGCCTCGCCGAACGACGAAACGACCCCCTCGACGCCCGGGCGACTCACCTGTGCGCGACTCGCGCGGCCGAGGAGCTCGTCGAATCCATCCGCACTGAACGCCGCGACCTCCTGCGAGCGGCGCTCGAACGACTGAGTGTCGAAGAGCGCGAACGGCTGGACGGCGCCCTCTGCGCCCTCGACTCACTGGTCGAACTCCTGCGCGGAGGTGTCGAGTGAGCGTGCGCGAGTCGGCGTGGAGTGCGGCCCGGACGACCTTCGCCTCCCTCGCTAATCCCAACTACCGCAAGTACGTGGTGGGACAGGGAATCTCCCTTGTGGGAACCTGGATGCAGTCGATCGCCCAGTCCTGGTTGGTCCTCGTCCTCACCCACTCGGCGACCGACATCGGTGTCGTCGTCGCGCTCCAGACCCTGCCGACCCTGATCCTCGGCCCGTACGCCGGGGTGATCGCCGACCGGGTGAACAAGCGCCGACTGATGATGATCCTCCAGGCGATGATGGGGGTCCAAGCGGCCGTCTTGGCCCTCGTGACCTTCGCCCACGCGGCCACCTTCGCCGATGTGAGCCTCCTCGCGGTGGTGCTCGGAGTGAACAACGCCTTCGAGAACCCCATTCGTCAGACCTTCGTCCTGGAGATGGTCGGTCCGGAGGATCTGCGTAACGCGGTGAGTCTGAACTCGACGATGGTGAACGTGGCTCGGGCGCTCGGACCGGCCATCGCGGGAATCCTGATTGCGACGGTGGGCGAGGCCTGGTGTTTTGCCCTGAACGCCCTCTCCTTCGTGGCCGTCGTGGCGTCACTCGCGATGATGGACGTCTCCCTCCTTCACCGCGCCGCGCCCACTCCGCGCGCGAAGGGCCAGCTGCGCGAAGGACTCGCCTACGTGAGGCGCACTCCCGCCCTGGCCGTGCCACTGGTGATGATGGCGCTCGTCGGGACCCTCGCCTACGAGTTTCAGGTGACGATGCCCGTCCTCGCCGAACGGGTCTTTCACCACAACTCCGTGGGATTTGGGGAACTCACCTCCGCGATGGGTCTCGGAGCAGTCGTCGGGGGACTGGTCACGGCCGCCCGGGGCTCGACCGGCACCCGGGCCCTCCAGAACGGAGCCGTTCTCTTCGCACTCTCGATGGCTGGCGCGGCGCTCATGCCCACCATGATCTTCGAGGACGTCGCCTTCGTCGCGGTGGGCTACGCCAGCGTCGCCTTTCTCGCGACCGCGAACTCCACTCTGCAGCTCGCGGCCGACCCCCAGATGCGGGGACGAGTGATGTCTCTCTGGGCGGTCGCCTTTCTCGGGTCGACCCCCGTGGGGGGTCCCCTGGTGGGCTGGATTACCAACGTGACGAGTGCCCGCTGGGGCCTCGGAGTGGGGGCACTCTCCTGTGCGCTCGCGGCGGGACTGGCGGTGGTGTCGCGGCGACGTGGCGTTGACTCCGGGGTGAGAGCCCACTCCGGGCGACGAGAGCACTAGACGTCGTGTCGGTCGTCTCCGATGCGCTAGTCGGGGCCCTCGTGCTCCTCTGGGTCCTCCCCGTTCTTATCAGCGCGTTCGTCGTGTGGCGACGCCGGATAGCGGGGGTGGCGCGCTGGAGCATCGCGCTCGGCTGGATCGGGGTGCTGATCCTGCTCAGCGTCGACGAGAGGTCTCGCGCGGCCTCGTCGAAGAGAGTGAACCCCGAGCGATAGAGGCACTCGTCGAGCTCGAGGAGGAGCTCCCCGGTTCTGCGCGCCGGGTCCTCTTCGTCGCCGACAAATGAACACACAGCGAGACAACCGGAGGGGCGCAGTGACTCAACGGAGATCTTCCGACGGCCACCCTTTCGACGAGAGTCGGGTTCTCGGGGGGCCTTTGTGCCCTGGTGGCGAGTGAGGCGCTCTCCTAGTCTCGAACTAGCGGTACTCGTCGTCGTGGGATGGTGCGTGGCCTTCTTCGTGGAGTCGATGATCGCTCGTCTTACGAGACGCCAGGTTCGGGGCAGACATCGGGGACGATTGTCGCCCGTTCGGGCTCGACGCCTCCTTTTCTAGGAGTTGCTATGCCCGACGACGACACCCCCTCCACCCCCGACAACGCGACCCGGGACGACTCTTCGCTTCACGTCGTGTGCGGGTTCGGCCAAGTGGGTCGCGCCCTCGTGGTTCAACTGGTGAGCGAGGGAAAGTCGGTGCGCGTGGTGACGCACCACCAGCCCTCGGCCCCGCCCAACGGAGTGGAGATCCGGGTCGCCGACGTGACCGACGAGGCCGCCGCTCGCCGCGCGGCGAGTGGGGCGTCGGTTATCTACCAGTGCCTGAACGCCCCCTACACTCAGTGGCCGACACTCTTCCCACCCTTGCAAAAGGGGGTTATCGCGGCCGCGCAACAGACCGGGGCCCTCCTCGTCAGTTTGGAGAACGTCTACGGATACGGACCCACCGATGGTCGAGCGATGACCGAAGAGTTGGCGCTTCACTCCACGACGACGAAGGGTCGAGCCCGCGCCGCCATGACCGAACAACTCTTCCGGTACTCGGACGCGGGACGGATTCGCATGACGATCGGGCGCGCCGCCGACTTCTTCGGTGCGGGGGTTACCGACTCCACGCTCGGGGAGCGAGTGTTCGCCCACGCCGTCGGAAAGAAGAAGGCTGACTTCGTGGGCAACCCCCGCCTTCTTCACACCTACAGCTACGTCCCCGATATCGCGCGCGGACTCGCCACGCTGGGCGAAGAAGAGCGCGCCGTCGGGGAGGTGTGGCATCTCCCGGGTCCAGAGACGGTCACGACCCGGGAACTCCTCGATCTCGTCGCTCTGCGGGTGGGTCACCCGGTCGATATTCGGGTCGTGGGTAAACCCCTGCTCGCCCTCCTCGGTCTCGTGAACCCACTCATGAAGGGACTCGCCGAGATGTCCTACGAGTTCGACGAGCCCTTCGTCCTCGACACGACGAAGTTCCAGTCGACCTTTGGTACTCGAGTCACCCCGCTGAAGGTCGCCGTCGACGAGACCGTCGCCTGGTACCAGTCACGGGGGAGTGGGAAATGAGTGCGCTCCCGGTGACGAGTAGCGCCGAGGTCGCCGCGGCCACGGCCTGGTCGCGACGGGTCCGACGGGTCGGCGGATTCATTCAAGTGGCGTTCGCCACGTTCTGGCTGGTGCGGGGGAGCTTGACTCTCCGCGGGGTCACCGGAGAGGTGCTGGCGGCGTTCTTTCTCGTCCTCGCTCTCTGGGTCACTCTCTACGGTGTTCGAGTCACCGCGGGCCGGGCTCCTCGGCCCACCAGCGTCGAGGGGCGCCACATCGAGCGAGAGGTGACGGTGGCGACCATCATCCAACTCGTGGCGTCCTTCGCGGTGCCGGTCGTGGTGATCGCCCTCGGATACCCCGACTGGGTTCTTCCCTCTATCGCCATCACTATTGGGCCGCTTCTCTTGTGGCTCGACTATCGCGTGCACATTCCCCGTCTGTCACCGGTGGGTTGGGTGCTGATTGGTGGCTCCATCGTTCTCGGTCTGGTGTTGTCGGGTAACCCTCTCGCCGTTACGACCGGGCTCAGTGCCGGCGCTCTGCTCCTCGCCACGGCGACGCTGGGGTTCCACGACCTCACCCGTCCACAGGTGTGGGGTCTACCCCGAAGGCCGAGGCACGCGAGCTCTCGGACGTAGACGAGGGCGCCACTGCGAGAACAACTGCAAGAGTTGATCCTGCAGATCCGTGTTCACCATCGATCTGGCGGCTGTTGGAGAATTTGATCCCGAAAACGGGGTCCGAGCTCTTCACGAGGGGAGGTTCGGAGTCCTGAGAGGTGGAGTTTTCCGAAGCGCCCCTCCTGCGAAGGACTTCCTCGTGAAGAATAACCGGGTGCACTAAGAGGAAATCAACTTCTACAGCAACGCTCCTACTCACCCTCACGTGCGCGACAACAGTTCTACGAAAGGCGTTGTCGTACTCACGCCGCGAGGAGGAGGTCATGCGAGGGGGGACTGACTGCATCGAACGGGCCGAAAACTACTGGGGAAGTGGATTATGTTTCAGCGGTCCGCTCCCGAAGAAAGTTGGGGGGAAGAGGGCTGCGGGTGAGGGTCTAGGAGCGTGGGTCAATATCCAATTCGATGGAACCAAGTGGCGGGGAATGTGCAAATCGGTAGTGCTTCGACGACAAATCTAGGGAGCCAATGGGCAGTTATCCGACATTTTCGCGAACAGGTGGGGGATGAAATTGCTCGATCTGATGACGGACCCGCGCCCCTAGGTAAGGCTGGGTTATAAAAGCAGACAGCCCCTCGCTACTGTCGAATGACGGACAGTAGCGAGGGGCTGGGGACAGCTTAAATAGCGCTAGCTCCGCTCATGTAACTATTGCCCTGCTGCTCGAGGGTCTTTAGAGCGGAGATCACCGACTGCTTTCCGGTCACCGCGTTGAACCACTCGGTGTCGAGAGCGGCCTGAACCTCGTTGTAGTTATCGTTGACGGGACGAGGGACCGTGTACGGCGACAACGCGGCGTTCATCGAAACCTGCATTCCTGGGTGGCTGGCGACGAACGCCTTCGGCATGGCGGCAATCGCGGCTCGAGTTTCGGGAGCAAAACCCGTCTGCTCGGCCCAGTAGTCCTGCTGGGCGGGTTCGAACCACCACTGTACGAACGTCCACGCAGCTTCGTCTTGGGCATGACTGTGTCCCTTTGGCAGAACAAAACCCAGGCCTTGCGCGATGTTGTACGCGTGTCCCGTGGTACCTGCGGGTTCGGGGAAGGCGCCAACCTGGAACTTCCCGCCGACGGCGGCGAGGGCCTTCGCGTAGCCCGCCGACGTTCCGTCGATCATCGCCATTTTGCCGGCACCAAAGTCTTCACGCAGCGTCGTCCCGTGGTGAATCTGCAGTTCATTCGCGGCGTAGAGCGAGCGGAAGTACGAGAAGGATGCGACACCTGCCCGCGTGTTGAAGTTGACGGCTTGACCGACGTTATTGCCGCCCTTCAGCAGAGTCCCACCGTCACTCATGAAGGCGGGCAATTCGTGAGCCGAGGAGTTCTTCCACCCGAGAGAAATAACTCCTCGGAGGTTCTTCTTGATCAGCGCGGCGTCCGCAGACAATTGAGTCCAGGTAGTCGGAGCGGACTTGATTCCGGCCCTTTGGAACATCGTTTTGTTGTAGAAGACCTCAGAAATCTTGAGGCTCGCCTGAAGTCGGTAGTGCTGGCCGTTCACCTCTCCATTGGTCCACGCGGAGGGTACGAAGTTTGACTCGTTCACCACTGGACTGCCCTTGATGAAACTGTTCCACGAAAGGAGTGCGCCCGGCTTCACGTAGATGCCGTCGTAGTGGCTAATCTCCGCGAGGGCCGGAGTGGTACCGGTGGGAATCGCGGCGAGCAGTTTCGTCGACGCCTTAGTGACGACGATGGACAACTTAATCGACTTGTGCGTCGCGTTGAATCGGTTCGCGAGCACCGTCATGGCGTCACCGGCCGGAAAGCCATTGTGCGACTCCCACAGAGTGATGGCGACCGGGCTGGAGTTGTGGGGCTTAATAGAGCTAGCGAACGCCGCGGTGCTGGTGGAGCCCATCAGAGCGAGACCGGCCAAAACCGAAGTGGCTACGGCAGTCTTGCGCCCCCAACCACGTGGGTTTTCGGACCGATTGGTCCGGTTGATCATTGTATTCACGCTTCTCCTCTTCTCTCATCAGTCGTTGGCAAGGATTTACCGACGACTGTGCTGCAGGATGGAACTAAAGACAGTCCCAAACTAGAAATGGCAGACGAGAACTTGGTGTTGAACTAGTGACGGAATTGAAAGGTGATTGCGACAATTTCCACTCACTCGCATTGCGCCCTTCATGCCGGGATCGTCCCTCGGCGGTGCGATCGCTCAGGACGAGACTGTTGCCGTGGGGCCTCCTCGAAGAAGCCCGTGCGTCGAGTGGTTGTGAGAGTCCATCGGGTTGCTGTAACGGGGCAATTCCTTCGAGTCGTCGGTCGCCCCCGAATGTGCCTCGCGGCGTGAATCAACATTGTCAGAGATCATTCGTACATTCGTCACGAAGTCGACACGACGCGTTTGCAAACAATGTTTACTGTGCCCTCAGCGATGATTCGCGACACGCACCCGGTTCAGAGAAATCGACTGTAGGAGTAGCCATGGCACGCATTGAGATGCAGGGATTGGTTAAGACGTACGGAACTGACACCGTGGTTGACAACATTGATCTCACCGTCGAGGAGGGCGAATTCGTCGTCTTATTGGGACCGTCAGGTTGCGGTAAAACGTCGACACTACGAATGGTCGCCGGACTGGAAAGCATCACCAGTGGCCAACTTCGTTTTGATGGTGAGCTCATGAACGCTGAGCCACCCGACCGACGAAGCGTCGGAATGGTCTTTCAGAACTACGCCTTGTATCCCCACATGAGTGTGCGGGGGAATCTCTCGTTCGGACTTCAATCCCGAAGCGGCCAGGGGTCCCGGCGCAAGGCGAAGGCCGACGTGAACAGGCGCGTGAAGGAGATGGCAGAGTTGCTGGAGCTTGAACACGTGATTGACCATCGACCGAAGGAACTGTCGGGCGGTCAGCGTCAGCGCGTGGCCCTCGGACGAGCCTTGATTCGCGAGCCGCGAGTCTTTCTCCTGGACGAACCGCTCTCCAATTTGGACGCCAATCTCCGAGACCGAATGCGGACGGAGCTCTCGGAGTTACATGATCGAGTGGCCATTACGACGATCTACGTCACGCACGACCAGAGCGAAGCGCTGACGCTAGCGGATCGCCTCGTGGTGATGCACCAGGGCAAGATTCGTCAAGTAGGAAAACCGAGTGAGGTCTACACTTCACCGGCCGATACCTTCGTCGCGAGTTTCATTGGATCGCCGGGGATGAATCTTTGGCCCCGCCAGTGGACGACGAATGAACGGGGTGAACCGTCGCTCGGTGAATCTATTCAGTTGCCGCACTCCCTGGTCTCGTCGTTAGGCGCCAGGGGTACCGACGTGACGGTGGGTGTGCGACCCGAGCACCTCCATTTGATCAACGACGTAGATAGCGAAAGTGCCACGGTCTGGTGTCGGGTCAACATGGTGGAGCACCTGGGCAGTCACCTACTGGTTCACGCTTCCTTATCCTCGGACTCTGAAAGTTCAGTGCTCGCCCAGGTGGGAACCGATGTGTCGCTTAAAAAGGGCGACGAGATTCTTCTCGGAGCACGGACTGAGCACGTGAGCATCTTTGACTCGGCCTCGGGATTAAGGATGGAACATCTTGCGGAGAGGGTACCAGCGTGAGCACGGCCGAAGGAATGCCCGTGAGCGTGAGCGGATACTCAGACGCTTCCAGATCGGTTCTTGGAACCGAGACTTATTCGTCAGCTGAGAAGTCTCGACAAGGTCGTTCGAGTCGCCAATCCCTGGCTCGCTCCTTGAAACGTTTGCAAGATCGCCTCGTCGCCTACGGACTTCTCTTCCCCACAATTTCGGTGTTCGTGATCTTCTTTTATATTCCCGCGGGCTACCTCCTGTACATCTCCTTCTTTCACTGGAGCGTCCTCTCGTCGTCGACGAACTACGTGGGATTGGAGAATTTTCGCCGACTTTTCGCGCAACCACTTTTCTTTCACTCACTCCTCACGACCGGTTACTACACGCTCGTGATGATCCCCGCCACGGTGCTTCTTTCTCTCGGCGTCGCCTTGGTCTTGAGAGAAGCCGTGACGGCCCGTCGGGGGGGAATCTGGCGAGCTGCCGTTTTCTTGCCCCACGTCACACCCGTGGTGGCGACGTCGATCATTTGGGTGTGGATTTTTAACCCGCAATTCGGTCTGGCCAACTTCGTACTCACGTCCCTGCACCTGCCGGCACTTGGATGGCTGAGTACCACCCAGTGGGCGCTTCCCGCGGTCATGATTGACACCCTGTGGCACTCCCTCGGGCTGTACGTCATTATTTTCTTGGCGGGTCTCGCTAACGTGCCGCGGGACCTCATCGAGGTCGCTCAGTTGGACGGAGCGAAGCGGAAGCGCATTTTCCGTCGGATCATCTGGCCCCTTCTCTCACCCACCACCTTCTTCGTGTTAATTCTCTCCACCGTCAACAGCTGGCAAGCGTTCTCCCAGATTTATACGATGACTGGGGGGCCTCACGGTGGTGGCGGTGGCCCCGCCTTTTCAACGACGACTGATGCGCTGCTGGTGTACACGACGGCGTTTACTTACGATCACTTCAGCCTGGCTGCCGCGATGGCCGCCATTTTGTTCGTCATTATCCTCGTCCTTACTCTCATTCAGAAATGGATATCTAACCGGGTGGTGTTCTACCGATGAGTACTGTCGACCAGCTTTTAGAACGTCGTAAGAGGTGGGGGGTACCGGTCTCCAAAATATTTCGGTGGGCGGCCGTCGTGGGAATCTCGGTGCTCTTCTCCTTCCCTCTCTACTGGGTGGTGGTAACGGCGTTCAACACTCACGGTGGCGTGTACTCACTTCCTCCCAATTTTGTTCCTTCATTCCACACGGGTGCGTTCATGTACGTGCTGGAGCACACCAACTGGTTGCACTACATGTTGAACACGGTCTTCATCTCCGTGGCGACGGTGGCGCTCGTCATCTTCACTTCGGCGACGGCGGGCTACGCGTTGGCTGAACTTAAGTTTCGCGGAAGTGGTTTCTTCTTCTTCATGGTTCTGGCGGTCATTATGTTGCCGTCCCAAGCGCTTTTGATCCCGCAGTATGCGGTAGCACTTCACCTGCATCTGCTGAACACCTACTACATCCAAATTATTCCCTTCGCGGCGAGTACGTTCGGTGTGATTCTCTTTCGTCAGTTCTTTAAGGGGCTTCCGCGCGCCTACTGGGAAGCCGCGCGCCTCGATGGGGTGGGTCACTTTCGCTATATCTGGAAGGTCGCACTCCCGCTCGCTCGCCCGGCGGTCGCTACCGTGGCGCTCCTCACGTTCATTTCCGCGTGGAACCAGTTCCAGTGGCCCCTGATTATGACGTCGTCACACTCCATTCAACCCATCGAAATTGCGCTGAGTCACTACATGCAGACCTTTGAAGCAAACTGGCGCAAGCTGACCTCGGCGGTCTTGCTGGCACTGGCGCCGATTGTGATTCTCTTCTTGATTCTCCAGCGTCACATCGTGTCGGGTATCGCCGGTCGCGACAGTGGAGTGAACTCTTAAAGAGAATGGAATGATGATGCCCGAGGCGGCTTATCCTGAGTCGTTCTCAAGCCTGACCCGAGACTCGTCGTGAGTTATCGCTGTGCACGTTCTCACCGGAACCGGTGACCGGAGGTCGACGCGCGGGAGTTGCCTCCATGGATCTGCCTACTGAGTAGCAATCACACCACGGTGACGAATTCTGGGTTCTCGGCGAGCTCCAGGTAACTAGATCGTCGCAATCCGTAGCGTCGATTTGGTTAATACCCTCCGGGAAGAACCTTCCCGTGTGGGGACCGACCACATCGCCCAGCTGACCCGTACTCCGACGGTGGGTGTCGAGTGTCTCTCACTGTCACTAGCTCAACCACGTTCTAAAAAAAGTCTCGTCAGAAATAAAAAAGTGTGATCCAGGGTGCGCACAGCTCCGAAGTGCTCGTGACGATCGATCACCGTGGTCGAACGAGAAGGAGTTACCCTCATGAAGAAGATCACTCACCGAGCTCGGTTCGCCGCGGCCGGCCTCGCTGCTCTGGCGGCGACTGGTGTGGGCGTAGCCGCGGCCGCCACCGCACCGGTGGCGAGTAACGCCATGCACAAGGGCGTGGGCGTGAACGAGTACGGAATGACCCAGGCGTACCTCAACGGGCGTACCGTGAGCTTTACCTACACCCAGGGCTTCTACTGCGACCGCCACGTCGCCTCGGCGGCCACCTCGGGTTGTGAAGTGGGCGCGCCCTTCAAGGTCGCCCCGGCTAAGAGTTTCGACCCGCTCTACATCACCGTGCCGCTCGGCTTCACGCCGCCCACGATGTCCATGGACTGCCCCACGGGTCTCGTGTGCGTAGACCACCCGGGCACGATTGACCTGAGTCGTCTGGAGTCGGCCCTGAAGGGTCTCTACCCGCAGCTCAGTGCCTCCCAGCTCACCGCGGCCCTGAAGAACACCGCGGTACCGGGTCACGAGCACTTCATCACGACCGCCAACATGCGCCAGCCCGAGTGGTGGGACGTGGACGTGGTCGGCGTCACCAGCTTGAAGGAGTGGAACACCATTAACGCCCACAAGTCCTTCAAGTTCTTGAACCAGCAGGTGCAGAAGAAGATGACGACGGGCATTATCCCGACCAACCTCTTCTTGTACTTCGGCGTTAACTAGATCCCCCCGGTGTGGGGCCGGCCCTTCTCGGGGCCGGCCCCACACCCCTTTCGTGCTGGAGGGCATCGTGACACTCACGCGCCGTGGCATTCAACTCTCACTCGGGGGCCTCTGGCTCCTCGACGGACTTCTCCAGTGGCAACCCTTCATGTTCACGAGGGGCTTCGCGAACTCCGTGCTTCACCCGACGCTCTCCGGGCAGCCGGCGGTCCTCGCCGAGGTCCTGCGCGTCGCTCAAACCCCCTTCTCCGTCGCCCCGGTCGAGACCAATCTGCTCGCCGCGGTCATTCAGGTTCTCCTCGGAGTGGGACTCCTTCGCGGTCGACACCCCCGCGCCTATCTGCTCGCCTCGATGCTCTGGGGAGTGGGGGTGTGG
>JABEUS010000047.1 GCA_013044285.1 Acidimicrobiaceae bacterium | reverse complement strand
GGGTGGGTGGTTGCGAACACGAAACAACCGGAGATTGACTACCAACTCTCCGGGGGTGCGAACGTCGAGACCCACTACGCCGGTACCGGAGGAGTGAAGGTGGGCGGCTTTCTCAGCCGGCTCGCCTTGGCGATGCGTCTGGGCGACTTCAACTTTCTCATCTCGAACCAGATCACTCCCTCCTCACGAGTTCTCTTCGTCCGTGACGTTACCGCGATGGCGCAGAAGGCGGCCCCCTTCTTGTCCTTCGACTCCCAGCCCTACGCGGTCATCGCGAACGGTCACGTGGATTTTGTTCTCGACGGATACACCACCTCCTCGCAGTACCCGTACTCCCAGAACGCCGACTCGCTGGGTCTCAGTTCGTCGGGACTGCCCTACTCCTTTAACTACGTGCGCAACTCCGTGAAGGTCGTCATCGACGCCTACAGCGGAAAGATGACCTTCTACGCGATGGATCCCACCGATCCCATTCTTCGCGCGTACGAAGGGGCCTTCCCGGGAATGTTCCACTCCCTCTCGGCGATGCCCAGCACGTTGCGCCAGCACCTGCGCTACCCCCAGGACATCTTCGCGGCGCAGGCCGCGGTCATTGGCCGCTATCACATCACCTCGCCGACCGCCTTCTACAACGCCTCCGACCAGTGGCAGATCTCTCCCACTACCGGAGCCGGTCCGCCGAGTTCCACCCTGGCTCAGACGGCGGTCACCAACGCCAATAACATCGTGGTCGCCACCCAGAACGCGCCCATGTCGCCCATCTACCAGGTGGGGGCCCTACCCGGAGTCAACCACCAGCAACTCCTCGAGTCGCTGGCCTACGTGCCGGCGGGTAACTCGTCGACGGTACAACCTCTGTCGGCCTTCTTGGAGGCGACCTCGGACGCGAATGACTACGGGAACCTGAACGTCTACGTCACGCCCCGTGGTCAACAGGTGACCGGTCCGGCCCAGGCTGACTCCGAGATCCAGCAGAACGCGTCGGTGAGCGCCAACATCACCCTCCTCGACCAGCACGGGAGTCAGGTGCTTCTCGGAAACGACGTCATGGTTCCCCTGGATCAGAGCGTCCTCTACGTCCGTCCTCTCTACGTGACCTCGACCTCGAACCCCATGCCCCAACTGCGCTACGTCATCGCCGTCTTCAACCAAGACGTCGCTATCGAACCGACCATCTCCCAGGCCCTCGCCAAGGTCCTCGGGCCGGCCGCGACGTCGGGTGGTTCGGGAAACACGGGGGGTACGGTTCCCCCCTCGGGAGGTTCGAAGGGATCGGGCTCGGCTCGCGCTACCACCTACCTGGCCCAAGCACAAAGTGACTACACGGCGGCTCAGGCGGCCCTCGCCGCGGGCAATCTCGGTCTCTACCAGAGTGACGTCAACGCGATGAAGGCGTCGATCGCCAAGGCCCAGACGGCCCTCGCGGGTTAAACAGTGTCGGGTTCGCGCCCTCACGACTGACGAACAATTAAGAGGAGATGGTGGTGTCAACCCCGGAACTGGTCATCTGCGACGTCAACGAGACACTGATCGATTTTTCCGGCCTGGGCCCCAGCTTCGAACTGGCCGGTCTCAGTCCTTCCGCCGTGCCGTGGTGGTTCGCGACGCTTTTACGGGATGGATTCGCCGTCAACCTCACTGGTGGGTCGGTGGGTTTCGTCGATCTCGGACGTCGAGCCTTGCGAGAGATTGCCCATCTCTCGAGAGTAGAGATCAGCGACGCGGTGATCCAGTCGGTGCTCGACAGCATTGCTCACCTGGGAGTCCACCCCGACGTGGTACCGGCTCTGCGAACTCTGCTGGGGGCGGGCATTCCGGTGGTGGCGCTCACTAACGGTTCTGCGGAGTTGGCGCGCAGTATTCTCGCCCGCGCCGGAGTGCCGGTGGAGGAGATGGACGTCGTCGGAGCGCTCGACGTGGGTGGTTGGAAACCCCTTCTCGAGCCCTACCGCTCCGTCGTGCACGAAGCGGGAGTGAATCCCCGGCGAACGGTCATGGTGGCGGCTCACCCTTGGGATCTCCACGGCGCCGAGCAGGCGGGCCTCCTCGGCGCTTACGTCGACCGAGCCGGAGCGGGGTACCCGAGTTTTATGGAGCCGCCCACGGCGACGGCCCGAGACTTGGTGGAACTGGTCGACATCATCGTCGAACTGTGAGTCAGTTCTGAGTAATGACGACGGCGGTGCCGTAGGCCAGGACCTCCTGAAAGGTCCCGTTGATTTCGTTGGAGTCGTAGCGCATCGCGACGACGGCGTTGGCCCCGAGGGCGGTGGCGTTCTCGCCGAGGCGTTGGACTGCTTCTTCGCGGGTCTCGGTCAACTGGCGGGTGAGTCCTCGCAACTCGCCACCCCCAATTCCCTTGAGAGCCGCCCCTAACTGAGCGCCGATATTACGAGTTCGTACGGTGATCCCGTTAACCTCACCCAGAACTTGGGTGATGGTGTAACCGGGGATGTCGTTGGAAGTAACGATGAGCACGGGACCTCCTTGGGTCACCCCCATCATGTCAGCACTGGTTGACGCGTGCTACATCTCGATCATTTGGTGAATGACCAGGGTCCCACCGTTACTCAGGTAGGGGTGTCGGGCCAGGACGGACTTGGCGGCCTCGACGGATTCGGCCTGAATCACCATGTAACTGGTGACGTCAATTCCCTTCGCCTCGTCGGACTTGGAGACCTGTCCGACGGGGAAGGTCGGCAGACCTGGATCGATGATGGCGTCACCCGTGGTCATCTTCCACGCGCCGAAGGTTGCCTTGGCGACGGCCTTCACGATGGGGTTAGACGGGATGGCCGGACCGTGATAGGTGACCAAATACTTTTCCATGGCGTACTCCCAGTGTTGAGGTGGGCCCATGGTAAGGGGGGATGGGCGTAGTTGTGAAGAAGTTTGGCGAGTCTTGAGCGAATTGTCCTGACGTGGACACATCCCCTATACTGGGGGTCCCGCCGCGGGGTGGAGCAGTCTGGTAGCTCGTCGGGCTCATAACCCGAAGGTCGTAGGTTCAAATCCTACCCCCGCCACCAAGGAAAGAGCAGGTCAGGGCCG
>JABEUS010000046.1 GCA_013044285.1 Acidimicrobiaceae bacterium | reverse complement strand
TTACTCGTTCACCGGATGGAATACTTCCCCCGATGGTTCGGGTACTTCGTATCAACTCGGATCCTCGCTCACGACGAGTGCTCCACTCACTCTGTACGCTCAGTGGACAATTCAACTTTTGACCACGAGCTTTGATTCCAATGGCGCTGGTCTGAGTCTCCCTGCTGAATCAGCACCCTATGGATCGTCAATTACGTTGCCCTCGACAGGAGTGTTGAATCGCAGCGGGTATACCTTGCTCGGGTGGGATCCCAGTGCGAGCGCACTGGTGCCGCAATACTCTCCGGGCGCGAGTATTTCTCCGACGACGAGCCTTACCCTCTACGCCATCTGGGCTCGTAATCCGGCTGGAGTGGTCTTTGACCCAAATGGGGGACACGGCATTATCCCCGCGGTGCAGGGTTTCGTTGGCCAAACCACACAATTGCCAGATTCGACCACGATTTTCAATCCTCATCACACCTTCCAAGGCTGGTCGTCCACCCCTCACGGGCCAGTTTCAGAGAAGTCCGGAGAATCATTCGTTCTCTCAGGAAATTCCACGCTCTACGCCCAGTGGTCTCTTGATCAAGAACGAGTTCGTTTTGTGGTGCCTGGAGTGAGAGCGACGGAGCGAACTGTCGCGTGGGGGGGCACGATTCATTTTCCTCGCGTTCGTGCGCCTCGTCGACACGAACGTTTCGTTGGATGGAAGAGGGTGGGTGCGGGAGCGCACCTTCAGTCATCTTCCTCCGTGGTCCGAGTTGTCGCGTCGGGCACGTTTTCGGCCGTCTTCGTTCGAGAATCGGTGACGCCACATCGAGTAGTGATTCATTTTGACGTGACCGGCGCAAGCGGAAAAATGGCTCCACAGTCTCTCGTCGAGGGATCGGTGTGGACAATCCCGAGCGGAGTATCACTGCATCGACCCGGATTTAAATTTCTGGGCTGGTCGACTTCTTCCGCCGCCGTTACGGTAAATCGTCCGGCTGGGTTTCGCGAGAAGGTCACGCGCGCGAGCACGCTGTTCGCCGTGTGGAAGGCACTCCCGTCGACTGGCACTCTGACCGAAGTTGCCGTAATAGAGATCTTCAATCCCAATTCGACGATCTTGAGCAGTGCCATGGTGTCGGCGGTGCAGAACGCCGCGCAGAAGGTGGTTCGACTTGGTTATCACCAGGTTGTTGTCTACGGTTACGCCACCGGAGCCGACTCCGCTATCGGGGCGGTGGGACTCTCCGAGCGGCGAGCACAAGTGGCGACAGCCCTTCTTCGGACCGATCTGCTTCGTCTAGGTGACGGAAACGTCTCGATCAAACCTCTTGGGGAGGGGCGCTTTACGAACTCCGCTCTCTCATCATTTCGAGTTGCGGAGATTTTCGCTCACTAACTGGCCGACGACCAGTTGTCCTCGAGAACTTCGGTGCACGAGGCACAACGACGAGCCGCTACCGGAATGTTCGTGAGGCACGCGGGGCAGGCAGCTTCCGTCACCGGGACGTCTCGCTGTTGACGTGAGCGCATGAGGAGAATGGGCTTGACCAGGACGAAAAACAACACAGCGGCCACCCCAAGGAAGGTAATTACCGCGTTGATGATGAGCCCGTAATAGAACTGGCTGTGGTGAATGGTGAAGTAGAGACCGCCGAAGTTGGGTTTGCCGAAGATGGCCGCAATCAAGGGCGTGACAAAATTTTCGACGAACGCCTTGATAACGGCAGTGAACGCCGTTGCCATCACGACGGCCACCGCTAAGTCGACGATGTTGCCCTGGGTGACGAAGTCCTTGAACTCCTTCGCCAAACTGCCAGCACCCTTTTGCGCTTTCATGTGATCTCCCCCTCGGCCCGAGATTAGCGCACGGTGTCGTGAAATCCGATTCCTCTCTGGTGGGCAGCTTCACGTAGGAATTCGCGCGCACGAGGATCAGCTGCGTTCTCGGTGATGAGGTGAGCCTGGTCGCGCTGAGAGCGCCCGAAGATGTGAGCGACACCGTGCTCAGTGACAATCGCGGAGTGTTGAAAGGAACAGACCGGCTCGCTCAACAAGGGGACGACGGTAGACGAGTCACTCTTTTGGTGCCACGAAGGGAGAGCCATGATGGCTTGACCTCCTGGAGAGTGCAGGGCCCCCGAGACGAAGTCGGGTTGCCCCCCGAAACCTGAGTAAATCTGCCCCTTGGCGTAACTCGCGTTGCTCTGGGCGTAGAGATCGACCTGGAGGGCTGTGTTGATCGAAATCATGGAGGGCTGTCGAGCAATGACGGCGGGGTCGTTAGTGGTCTCGGTGCGTTGCATTCGGAGCCGGGGATTGGCGTGAGCCCACTCGTAGAGGTCACTCGTGCCGAAGAGGAAGGTGGAGATGATGACCCGCTGGGGGTCAAGACACCCCGCTCGTTCGAGTGTCACAATGCCGTCGGAAATCATCTCTGACCACACCCCGAGATACCGGCGGTTCAGAAGGCGAGCGAGCACCGCGTCAGGCACCTGACCGATGCCCGTCTGCAAGGTGGCCCCGTCCCCGGTCATGGAGGCAACGAAGTCTCCGATCACTTCGGCAACCTCACTCGGCGTCCGGGCCGAAGGTGAAGGAAGGGGCTGGTCAACTTCAATGGCCGCGTCGACGTCCGCTATGGGGATTTCGCCATCACCGAAGGTGTAGGGCATGCGGGGATTGATCTGAGCTAGCACGAGGCCGCCGCGAGCTCGCACGGCTTCGATCGCGGCCGGCAAGATATTTACTTCGACTCCGAGGGATACTCGACCCTCGACCGGAGCCGAGGTGTGGAGTAACACGACGTCCGGGGGGCGAGCCGATCGAAAGAGGCGGGGCACCAGGGAGAGACGCATCGGCAGATAGTCCACGTCACCCCCCTGTCGCCCGCCCGCACCCATAAAGGGTGTTTCGGTCACAATGCCTTCTCGAAGGGGCCAGCCGGGCTGGGGATTGAGCGCGAATAACCGCATCCGCTCCACGGTGTCGGTGACGAGGCCGAGCAACTCCCAGGGCGTCGCGAAATTACCAGATACCACGATGCGGGGGTCGTCGATGGGGCGCGCCTCCAGAAAGAGTTTCATGCGGTCGGGGGAGATGATATTCACGGTGTTGCCTCCTGGCTCCAGCCTGGTCCACGGGGCTGGAGGAGCGCTGGTCTCGAGTGGTGCCGAAAGTCCCCTGGGGTGCCGGTGGAGGGATTCGAACCCCCGACCTGACGATTACAAATCGCCTGCGCTGCCAACTGCGCCACACCGGCCGGCGTGACACAGGTTAGTGACCTCGTCGGCCGCGCTCTAGGCTGGCGGACGATGCCTTCGCGTAACTCTTCGTCCGGCTCCCACTACCAACCCCCTCTCGGACGGATGCTCATCATCCTGGCGGTGTTCGTGGGCGCTTCACTCGTCGCCATTAGCCACCTATCAACGAGTACCGCGTCGTCGACCGGTTCGACGAAGAAGCCTTCTACTACGTCGACCACCCTTCACTCCACCACGACGACCAGCCCTCAGCACGTCGTCCCGAAGGCGCAAGTCCACGTGCAGGTGGCTAACGGAACGACGGTGGCCGGACTGGCCGGAAACTACACCCACCAACTGCTGACGCTGGGTTGGGATACGCTGCCCGCCGTCAACGGCCCTCAAGTGGGGGCCACCATCGTCTACTACCACCCGGGTTACCAGTGGGCGGCCACGAGTATCGCGGGCTCGCTGGGAGTGGCCGCGACGTCGGCCCAAGCACTCGGTGCCGGGGCGGCCGTCACCAACGTGACGGGTTCAACAGCCGACGACGTGATCGTCGTCCTCGGTCCCGACCTCGGCTAGTTGATGGGCAGGTCGATTCCGTAGCGACGGAGGGCGACTCGCATAATCTGTTCCGACATCGGTCGAAGCTCCGAGAGAGGTCGATTCCGGTGGCGTCGTATCCCGAGGTCAACTTGAGCCACGGCGTCGAGCCCCCAGTGACGGGCTACGTCAATGAGGAGGGCAATCTCCACCCCGTAAGCGGGGGCTAACTCGACGCGACGCAATATCGATCGCCGCAGGGCACTCTCGCCGGCGAGGGGTTGTCGGACCTGTTCGAGGCCGGGCGAGAGGAGACTCAGGAGGGGGCGAGCCACGAGTTCGTTGACTCGACCGCCCCCGTGGGGCATCTGGTGGAGCGGACGAATGTAGAACGGCTTCACCAATTGGACGCTCGGATTGGCGATCAGCGGGTACACGAGGCGAGCGACGAAGTCACTGCGCATATTGAGGACGTCGGCGTCGAGGAAGACCACAATTTCCCCGCGGGCGGCCTGTACCCCGGCGCGCATGGCCCCACCCTTACCAGTGGAGTGTTCTCGGCGAATGACTCGCGCGCCGTGTTCTCGCGCTACGTCCCCCGTGCCGTCTCTCGACGCGTCATCGACGACGATGACTTCGTCGCAGAGCCCCTCCCAGTCGACGACGGCGTCAATCACTCCTCCGACGGTGGGGGCTTCGTTGCGGGCGGGAATGATCACACTGATGGAGCAGGAGGGGTCCCGGTGTAACACCGTGACGACATCGAAGTCGTCGCGAGAGAGCGTCCACGGGGACACGGGGGGCGCCATTGTGTTCACTCTAGGTTCCCCGATTGACACCGTCGAGGGGTCCGGTAATATGTCACACAATCATCAAGAGCGACTGAGGGACGGGCCCGCTGACGTCGCGACAACCAGTCGGTGGCTCGCCATCGACCAGGTGCCAATGCCCGCTCGATGAAAGGAATGGCAGTGAAAAGTTTCTCAACTGGACTCATCTGTCGGGAGTGCGGGGCCACGTATCCGGCCGATGCACGGTACTCCTGCGACTTTTGTTTCGGCCCCCTGGAGGTTAGCTACGACCTCGAGGCGGCGAAGGCTCACCTCACCCGAGAGTCGATCGAAGCCGGTCCGGCCTCGATCTGGCGCTACGGAGCACTCCTCCCCGATCCGGGTGAGACCCCGGTCGACCTGGGGGCCGGCTGGACTCCGCTACGTCGGGCGGACCGTTTGGCCAAGGTTCTCGGAGTTCGCGAACTGTGGTTGAAGGACGACACCCGAAACCCCACCGGGTCTTTTAAGGACCGGGTGGTGTCTTGTGCACTCTCGAGCGCGCGTCGACTCGGATTCACCACGGCGGCCTGCGCCTCGACAGGCAACTTGGCGACGTCGGTCGCCGCACACGCCGCGTTCATCGGTTGGCCCAGCGTGACAATTATCCCCGCGGATTTGGAGAAGTCGAAGATTGCGATGGCCGCCATTTTTGGTGGCATCGTCCTCGGAGTCGAAGGAAACTACGACGACGTCAATCGACTGTGTGTCGAGTTGGTCGCCGAGCACCCGGACTGGGCATTCGCCAACGTGAATTTGCGTCCGTACTACGCCGAAGGGTCGAAGACCCTGGCTTTCGAAATCGTGGAGCAGTTGGGGTGGCGTCTGCCGGATCAAGTGGTCGTACCCCTCGCGTCGGGTTCGCAGTTCACCAAGGTCGCGAAGGGCTTTCGCCAGTTCCGAGAGCTCGGTCTCGTAGAGGGGGATCAGCCCCGTCTCTTCGGCGCCCAAGCGACGGGCTGTTCCCCGATCGCGACCGCGTTCCACGCGGGTGCCGACGTCGTGACCCCCCAGCGGCCCCACACCATTGCGCGATCACTGGCGATTGGTAACCCGGCGGACGGACCCTACGTGCTCGACGAACTCCGCCAGGGCGGTGGGGACTGCGGATCGGTCTCGGACGCCGAAGTACTCGAATGCATCGGACTCCTCGCCGAGACCGAGGGAGTATTCGCCGAAACTGCTGGAGGCGTGACGATTGCGTCGCTTCGCCAGATGGTGGAGCGGGGAACTCTTGATCGCGACGGCTCTATTGTGGCCATCATCTCTGGTCACGGATTGAAGACCCTCGACGCGGTCGCTGACTCAGCGACCGTCACCCACACCATCTCCCCGTCCCTCGAGTCCGCGCAGGCGGCCCTCGGCTTCAGCGAATTGGTGGCCGCATCATGAGCGTGATCGTACGTCTTCCTTCCCAACTCCGGGTTCTCGTCGGCGGAGCCGGTGAGGTCCCCGTGGAGGCCACGACGGTGCGCGAGGCCATCTGGGCGGTGGACGCCGCCTACCCCGGCATCGCCTTTCGAGTACTGGACGACAAGGGCGCGCTACGCCGTTTTGTCAACGTCTTCGTCGCCGACGAGGATGTTCGCTTTCTCGAAGGGTTGGACACTCCCTTGATTGAGGGACAGACGGTTTCTCTCGTTCCGGCGGTCGCCGGGGGCTGTTAGTGCGTTAGCACTCGCGGTAGTCGAGTGCTAGAATAAGTCGTGCACCTATTCGTGGTGTTACGTCGCACTAGGAGGATTCACCGTGGCGAAGCTAATCGCTTTCGATGAAGAGGCCCGTCGCTCACTCGAGCGGGGCATGAACAAGTTGGCTGATGCCGTCCGGGTCACGCTCGGCCCTAAGGGTCGCAACGTCGTGCTTGATAAGAAGTGGGGAGCCCCCACGATCACGAACGACGGAGTGTCGATCGCCCGAGACATCGATCTCGAAGACCCCTTCGAGAGGATCGGTGCGGAACTGGTCAAGGAAGTGGCGAAGAAGACCGACGACGTCGCCGGTGACGGTACGACGACGGCGACCGTCCTCGCCTGGGCCATGGTTCGCGAGGGTCTGAAGAACGTCGCCGCCGGCGCCAACCCGATGTCCCTGAAGAAGGGTATTGAGGCCGCCGTCGAGGCAGCCATCGCCTCGTTGCACGACCTCGCCCAACCGGCGTCGACGAAGGAGCAGATTGCCCAAGTGGCTTCTATCTCCGCCGCCGACACCGAGATTGGGTCGCTCATCGCTGACGCGATTGACAAGGTGGGTAAGGACGGCGTCATCACCGTCGAAGAGAGTCAGAGTTTCGGGATGGACATGGACCTGGTCGAAGGAATGCGCTTCGACAAGGGCTACATCGCCCCCTACTTCGCGACTGACGCCGAGCGTCAAGAAGCGGTTCTCGAGAACGCCTACATCCTGCTCGTCAGCTCGAAGATCGCGTCGATTCGCGACATGCTGCCGGTCCTCGAGAAGGTCATGCAGTCGGGGCGCCCGTTGTTGATTGTCGCCGAGGACGTCGAGGGCGAGGCTCTCGCCACCTTGGTCGTCAACAAGATTCGCGGTACGTTCAAGTCCGTGGCCGTGAAGGCCCCCGGGTTCGGTGAGCGTCGCAAGGCCATGCTGCAAGACATCGCCATCCTGACGGGCGCGACCGTGATCGCCGAAGAGGTCGGGCTAAAGCTCGAGAACGCCTCGATGGAGTTGCTTGGTTCGGCTCGCAAAGTTGTGGTCACGAAGGACGAGACGACCATCGTCGAGGGTGCTGGTTCTCCCGAAGAGGTCGCTGGTCGAGTCGCCCAGATCAAGGCCGAGATTGACAACACCGACTCCGACTACGACCGCGAGAAGCTCCAGGAGCGTCTCGCCAAGCTCTCCGGTGGAGTGGCCGTCATTAAGGTGGGCGCCGCTACCGAGGTGGAGCTGAAGGAAAAGAAGCACCGCATCGAGGATGCGGTCTCGACGACGAAGGCCGCCGTGGAAGAGGGCGTGGTGCCCGGTGGTGGCGTGGCCCTGCTGCGCAGCCAGGCTCGCGTGCTCGAAGTCGCGGAGAAGTTGTCCGGGGACGAGGCGACCGGGGCTCGCTTGGTGTCAAAGGCGCTCGAGGCGCCGCTGACTCAGATTGCGGTGAACGCCGGACTTGAGGGTGGCGTGGTGGTGGAGCGAGTTCGTTCCCTCACCGGCACCCAGGGCCTCAACGCGGCTACCGGGGAGTACGAAGACCTCCTCGCCGCCGGTGTTATCGACGCCGCCAAGGTGACCCGCTCGGCGCTGCAGAACGCGGCCTCGATTGCGGCTCTGTTCTTGACGACCGAGGCGGTCATCGTGGACAAGCCCGAGGAGAAGGCGCCGGCGATGCCCAACGGAGGCATGGACGACTACTAAGTCGACATTATTGACGTTGATCGAGGCCCGGGGCGACGCCCCGGGCCTCGATCTTTTCTCCGGGCGACCCGAGGAGGGGAGTTCCTAGGATGGGACTATGACCACGCCACTCGCCCCCTCAAAGGGCCTTAACGTCCTGCATCTGTTCTGTCACGTGTCGGGTCCGGTGGACCGTGACGCGCTACACGTCGCACTGGACGACGCCGTCGGACGCGGACTGCAGGTGATCACGGCGGCGATCATGGGAGCCAAGGCCGACCTGTGCGTCATGGTGCTGGGAGAGGATCTCTGGGATCTGCGGCGCCTGCAGACTCGTGTGCAGGCGGCCGGTCTCGACATCACGGAGTCCTACGTGTCGGTGACCGAGGTATCGGAGTACGCGTCGGGAATGCCCGAAGAGATGTTGAACGCCCGGCTCTATCCCACCCTGCCCCCGTCTGACATGAAGGCGTTCTGTTTTTACCCGATGTCGAAGCGTCGGGGTGAAGAGAAGAACTGGTTCGCCCTCGAGTACGACGAACGCGATCGCCTGATGCGAGAGCACGGTAAGTCCGGTAAGACCTTCCGGGGTCGAGTCATCCAGTTGGTCACGGGATCAACGGGTCTGGACGATTGGGAGTGGGGGGTCACGCTGTTCGGTGTGCGTCCCGATGACTTAAAGGACTGCGTCTACACGATGCGCTACGACGAAGCCTCCACGCTCTACGGTGAGTTCGGTCCCTTCTACACCGGACTCATTGGAGACCTCGACGAGGTTCTCAACGCGACGAGTCTCTAATGGAGGTCTCTGATCACGATCTCTATCGGTGGGTTGAGGCCCTCTCGAGTGTCGCTCGGACCGGACTGGCCTTCACCGAGTCCCAGTTTGAGCGAGAACGCTACGAAGAGATTCTGCACGTAGCGGCCGATATCCGACACCGCGCCGACGGTGAAGATGACGAACAAGTTCGCGACGAGATAGTGGCGCGGTGGCTGGACTGGGTGGAGCCGGGAACTCCCGGGTACGTGACTCCGAAGGTGGCGGTGGGGGCGATTGTTACGAACGAGAAGAACCAACTGCTCCTCATCCAACGAGCCGACTCGGGAGTTTGGCTCTATCCGACGGGCTGGTGTGATCCCGGCTACTCCGCCCCCGAAGTGGTCGTGAAAGAGGTTAAAGAGGAGACCGGCATCGACGCAGAAGTAGTACGGCTCATCGGCGTCCTCGACGGGATGCGCCTCGGCGCCTCGAAGGTCGCTCTCTACTCACTCGTCTTTCTCTGTCGAGCGACCGGGGGTGAACTCTCCCCCCACCCCCTCGAGTGCCTAGACGCCGGATGGTTCGATGCGGACTCGCTCCCGGTGGGAACTCTGGGAGCAGACCGGTGGGCTCCGGCCATCTTTCGGGCCATCCGGGGCGAGACCACGGATGTGTTTTACGATGATCTACGTCAACCAGTCTGGAAGGGAGAACCGTGATTCGTATCTTTCCCGCGACGTACGCGAATGAGAGCACGCTCGACGCAGTGAATGCGCTTCTGCCGCAGTTGAGTACCTCGGCTCCCGCTCTCGACCACGAGGCCCTCCAGAGGGTTCTCGAATCCGACGCACTTTCACTCTTTCTCGCAGAATTAGACGGACGAGTGGTGGGGATGCTGACGTTGCTCGTGGCTCCTATTCCTACGGGAGTACGGGCCATCATTGAAGATGTGGTCACCGACGAGGCGGCCCGGGGTCAAGGAGTCGGTCGACAACTCGTCACGACCGCAATCGATCACGCCCGTCGGCTTGGTGCGAAGACGGTTGATTTGACGAGTCGGCCCGCCCGGGAAGCGGCGAATGGACTGTACGTGAGTCTGGGATTCTCTCTCCGCGAAACCAATGTCTATCGTTTTGTCATAGAAAGAGGCGGCCCGTCTCAGTCGGTATGAAATCTTGCATTCGTTGTCAGGATATGTTGTGGCATGACGGACACGGCTCTCAAGTTCATCGCCAGTTTCCAAGCAGCACTTGGTTCCCCGGTCCCGTCGTCCCCGGTGACGTTGCTAGACGGGGCGTCACTGCCCTCAGTGTTTGCCGTGAGCGACTTGGCGCAAGCTTCCATCGCCGTGGCTGGCTCGTCGCTGGCTTCCTTTGTCGCACTAAATAGTGGTGATCCTCCGCCAGGCGTGGTGGTCGACAGAAACTTAGCCTCGGCCTGGTTCGCGGGATCGATCCGACCTCAGGGCTGGGATCTCCTACCAGCCTGGGACGCAGTGGGCGGGGAGTACGAGTGTCGCGACGGTTGGATCAGACTCCACACCAACGCTATTCATCACCGCACCGCGGCACTCTCCGTCCTCGACGTTCCAGGGGACCGAGCTGCTGTCGCTGCGGCCGTGGGTACATGGTCCGCCCAAGAGTTGGAGACTGCGGTCATTGGCGCAGGGGGTGCGGCGGCGGCCATGCGATCAATTGCGGAGTGGCGGGAGCAC
>JABEUS010000045.1 GCA_013044285.1 Acidimicrobiaceae bacterium | reverse complement strand
GTGGGTCGGAGCGCTCGAAGGGGCGGCCGACAGCGTCGCCTGCAACTGGGCGATACGTTCAGCGGCCTGGCGCAGCTGCTGGTGCTGTTGGGAGAGGCGGTCGCGAACCTTTTCGTAGTCGGTCGAGGCCCGGTCGAGGAAGTCGTCGACTTCAGTGATCGAGTAGCCCCTCATCCCCTGCTTGAACGTGACGTCCTTCAGTTCGTCGAGGGCTGAACGAGGCGTATCAGTACTTTCCATAGCCCTCCACCCTACCGCTCACCCTCGCCGAAAGGGGTGATGTCAAAGGAGACGCGAGATTACTTCGAGGAGGACCACCGCAATAATCGGTGAGAGATCGAGCGAACCCGGACCCACCCGGATCGGGCGCACTACCGAACGGATCGGTCGTAGGACCGGGTCGGTGATGGAGAACAGCACTCGTCGGATGTTGGCGAGCGTCCCGCTCGACTGGGGAACCCACGTGAAGATGATCGCGATGAAGATTATCCAGATGTAGATGTAGATCAGTTCGCGCAGGAGAGAGACCACTACTCCACCGATCGGTAGTTAGAGGCCTTGAGTGCCGCGCGCACTTCGGGGCTCACGCGCACCGAAGCCGGGTAGGTCAAGTAGACCCGACCCTTCTCCAGGGTCTCAATCTTCGCCAAGAAGGCGTAGACGCACCCCGAGGTGAAGTCGAGTAGCCGACGACGTACCTCCGAGGGCGCCTCGGTGAGCACGACCACGCTGGCCCGACCGTTACGTAGATTGTCGGCGATGGCCTGACACTCGTCGAAGGTCGTCGGACGAAGAATCTCCACCTCGGCCATGGGGGTCATCCCCCGAAGTCCTCCCGGGGGTGCGGGAACGGGCCTCGGACGGGGAGTAACCGATCCAGCGTTCAACACCGAGACCGACGAGGTCCGCGGGACCGGAGCCGGGTTCTGGTACGGCGAGGGGGGTGCCATCGTGCGCGGGCGCTCGTTGCGGGCCCGCACCGGTTCGGGCTGGGGTTCATCTTCGAAAAAGGGTCGCTCCATCGCGGGGTAGTCGCTGTAGTCGTCCTCCACCAGACCGAGGAATCCCAGGGCCTTGCGCCAACGTTCGTTCATGACAGTCTCCTTGCGGCTTAACCGCGTCGTTCTATGTTAGGGCAGCGCCGGACCGCGGCGCCCTCGGTCCAAAAAGTGCCCGTCCAATGCGGATCTCCGTGGAGCCCGCGGCGACGGCCCACTCGAGGTCCTCACTCATGCCCATGGACAGCTCGGAGAGACCCAGTCGAGAAGCCAGTACGGACAACTCCCCGAAGGTCCGGCGCGCTTCTTCGGGCTCGGGCGAGGCGACGGTCATCAGTCCCCTCATCCGCAAACCCCCGTCGCGGATCCGCGCTACGAGCGCGTCCACGCGCGCGGGAGCGGCGCCGCCGCGTTCGGGCCGTCCGGTGAAGTCGACCTGGACGTCCACCTCGAGGGCGGCTCCCAGGCGAATAAGTCGGTCAATCTCCTTCTCCCGCGACACCGAACTCACGACGTCGGCCACGGCCAACACTCGGGCCATCTTGTTGGTCTGTAGAGCTCCGAGGTAGTGCCAGCGCACCCGTTGGGGTGACGGAGTCGCGGCCCGAGTCACCTCCATCTCCTCGACGTAGTTCTCCCCCACGTCGAGCAGTCCGGCCTCCACGGCGCCGACGACGGCGTCGGGGCCAAACGTCTTCGTCACCGCCACAATCCGCACTCGGGCCGGGTCGCCCCCAGCCGCCCGAATGCGTTCGCGAATCTCGGCGAGACTCCCCGCGACATCCACCGGATTAGAGATCGCGCATGAAACCGGGCAGATCGTTATCCCCGAGGTCGAAGAAGTCGTCGCCACTCGAAGAGAAGATGTCACTGACCGGCGCCTCGGGGGCGGTGAGCGCGGCGGCCGGAGAGGTCGCGGTGCGCGGCGGCGTCGCCGTCGTGGCGGCGTGATCGAATCCGGCGGCGATCACCGTGACGCGCACGGTGTCACCGATCGATTCGTCAAAGACCGCGCCGAAGATGATGTTGGCGTCGGCGTGAGCGACGTCGTGAATGATGCTCATCGCCTCGGTCACCTCGTCCAGGGTCAACGTATTGCCCCCGACGATGTTCATCAAGATGCCCCGAGCGCCCTCAATGGAGGCTTCGAGCAGCGGCGAGGTGATGGCGGCGCGCGCGGCGTTGACCGCTCGGCCCTCTCCCGTCGAGGTCCCGACCCCCATGATGGCGGTTCCCGCGTTACGCATGACGGTGTTGACGTCGGCGAAGTCGGTGTTGATGAGGCCGGGCACCGTGATGATGTCGGTCACGCCACGCACCGCGGAGAGCAGCACGTCGTCGGCAATTTTGAACGCGTCGAGGAGCGAGGTGTCACTCTTCGCAACGGTGCGCAACCGATCGTTCGGAATCACGATGAGCGTGTCGACCTTCTCGCGCAGGGTCTGGATGCCCCGCTCGGCCTGGGAGGCGCGACGCTTGCCCTCGAAGGCGAAGGGGCGAGTCACCACGCCGATGGTCAAGATGCCGAGCGACCGCGCGACGTCGGCCACGACCGGGGCCGCCCCGGTTCCCGTGCCGCCCCCCTCACCCGCCGTGATGAAGAGCATGTCGGCGTCCTTAATGGCGTCCTCAATCTCTCCGCGGTGCTCCTCGGCGGCCTGGCGCCCCATCTCGGGGTCGCTGCCGGCTCCGAGTCCGCGGGTCAGGTTGCGACCGATGTCGAGTTTGATGTCGGCCTCGGAGAGCAAGAGTGCCTGGGCGTCGGTGTTCGCGGCGATGAACTCAATGCTGCGCATTCCCGAGGTGATCATTCGGTTTACGGCGTTGACGCCCCCTCCGCCCACGCCGACTACCTTGATCACCGCCTGGTAGTTGCTCTGATTCAGGCTCATGGACTTCCCTTCGATCCGACCTCGAGGTCGAGGGCCTCGCACACGCGGGCCTCGTTAGACAGGTCATTTTATGCCTCTTTTCCCCCTACGATGAGGAAGAAGGCCCAGAAACTGCGATTTCGCTCGGAGTCGACACGTCAACGACGTCGCCGGGGGCGAATGAAGCGTGGGCAATTGCCGAGGCAATGGCCACAAATTTGGCGTTTAATTCGGTCGCGGGACCGAGTACGAAGGTGAGCGGAGTGGTCATCACGAGGGAAATCGATCCGCTCGTCGACTGGTGAACCTCCCGTACTTGGGCGCGAAACGCGTTCGGTAACTGGGCCGCCACGCTCGCCGCGGGTGCGCCCCGAAAGATCCAACTCTTCTGTCCGTAGAGCCCGAGGGGACCCACGAGGGTGGGAAGAACCGAGGTGGACGGGGCGGGTCCGAGGTCTTGTCCCTGATCACCGACGTAGTAGAGGTGCTGAGTCCCGACGAAGGTCACCGCCACGGCGTGGGTCTCGGTCACCGTGATCACGACCCGGTGGGGCCAGTGGGTCACCACCGAGACGTGGTCAATCCAGTTAAATCGGGCCAGCCGAGCGGCCACGTTGGCTGGCGAGACGTCCATCATGGCCGGGTGAGTGCCGAGACCGGAGGCGGCGATGATCTGCGCGGAACTCTCGTGGGTCGCGCCCACGACCTCGATTTGGCTCACCCGAAAATAGGAGGAGTGCAGGACGACGCTCACCCCCTCGGCGAGTAGACCGGCGAGGAGTCCGGCCGCGAGCACCCCACCGATTCGCCGCCACCGGCGACGCCGACGGGGCCGAGCGATGTCGACGACGTTCTCTACTCCCTCTCGTCTCGGCTCGCGCGAGGGCGCTCGTCGAGCGGACCGAGGCTCACGCGAGGGCGCGGAGTCGTTCGTCACCCGAGAGTCGCGGGGCGACAGTTCACGTGGTACTCGCCGCGCGCGACGACGGCGCGAACCCCCTCCGTCGCTCGAGACGAGCGGTGTGCGACTCACCAGGGTTCCGCCAGTCCGATAAAGCGGTGCTCCGTCTCGAGCCAGACTCCGAAGGCCTCGTGGACCCCGGTGCGCATCAGGACCATCAGGGCGGCCACCTCCTCGGCGCGCGTGCCTTGCGCACAGAGGATGAAGTTGGCGTGTTTCTCGGAGACTTCGGCTCCGCCCACTCTGCGTCCTTTGAGTCCCGCCGCTTCGAGGAGGCGTGCGGCGTGGTCTCCCGGTGGATTGGTAAAGACGCTCCCCGCGTTTCTCCCCCCGGGTTGGTACTCTCGGCGCCAGCGCACAATCTCGCGCAGTCGTTCCTCTGACTGCTCTTTCAACCCCGGCTCGAGGGTGATCTCGAGGCGCACGACGAGGTCTCGCGCCCCGAGCAGAGAGTGGCGATAGGAAAGTCCGAGATCAGCCGCCGGTACGGTCACGATCTCTCCGTCACGCCAGAGGGTGACGCTCCGAAGAACGCTCGCGAGATCGGCTCCGTGTCCCCCGGCGTTCATCACCACGGCTCCCCCGGCGCTCCCCGGAATCCCGACCGCCCACTCAAATCCGGTCCACCCGGCGCCCGCCAGTCGTCGAGCGGCGACCGGAAGAGCGAGACCGGCCCCGAGACGCGCGGTACCCGACTCGTCGACGTCGAGGGTACTCCAGGCTCCCCTGAGTTGCACGAGGAGCAGGTTCCGGGCCCCCTCGCCGAGAAGAACGTTCGATCCCGCCCCGAGGATGCGCCAGGTCGGCTCGAGGGCGAGGAGTCCCGGGGTGAGTTCCTCGAGGTCGTCGACCTCCGACAGGGTGAGCAGGGCCCCGGCGCGAGCCCTCACCCCGTAGGTCGACAGAGAGTCGAGTTCGGCGTCGTAGACAATACGGGCGTCGTCTCCGAAGACGTCGCGGGGATTCACGCCGACACTCCGAGCAGAGTGGCGAGAGTGGGCACGTCACCCGCCCCCACGAGCAGGAGCAGGTCTCCGCAGAACAGTCCCTCCAGTTGCGCGGCGGCCTCGGCGAGATCGCGCGCGTAGAGGACCCGGCCAACCCGACCCCGACGAAGGAGAGCCTCCACGAGGAACTCACCGGTCACCCCGGTGGGGTTGGTTTCGCCCGCGCCGTAGATATCGGTGACGACGAGCAGGTCCAGGTCGTCGAAGGCCGGCGCGAAGTCGTCTCCCACCTCGAGAGTACGGGTGTAGCGATGAGGTTGGAAGACGACCACGGGATCTCGGTATCCGGACTCGCGCGCGCCTCGCAGGGTGGCCGCGATCTCGGCGGGTAGGTGAGCGTAGTCAATCACCACGTCGGCCCCGCGATACTCCCCGACGCGTTCGAAGCGTCGTGGCGCACCCCTAAAGGCCCCCACCCCCTCCGACACCGCCTCCGAAGAGACTCCGACACTACGAGCTAACGCGGCGACCAGGGCGGCGTCGACGAGGTTATGTTCTCCACCCACCCGAAGGTTGAGCTCGACCTCGTCGCCCCCCGAACGTAGGAGTCCGCGAATGGCGAAGGGGCGATGCTCGAGGAGGTCGAGTTCGAAGTCGGCTCCACTCCTCGAAGGTCCGACCCGCACGATCTCCCGGCGCGCCAGCGCGGCCGCGGTCGTCGCCCCCACGTCGGGTTCGTAGATCACGACGGGTCCCGAGGTGCGTTCCATCACCTCGGCGAAAGCTCGACGAAGCGAGTCCAGATCGCCGTAGTAGTCGAGGTGGTCGACGTCGACGTTCAAGACGGCGAGTCCCGCGGGGGAAATCTCGGTGAAGGTCCCGTAACTCTCGTCCAGTTCGAGTGCGAGGGGTCCCGACCCGAAGTGTCCGGCGTAGCCCAGGTCGCGCACCTCAGCCCCCACAATCCAGGAGGCGTCGCCGGCGGCGGCGAGGACGTGGGCGAGCATTGAGGTGGCCGTAGTCTTGCCGTGGGTGCCGGTGACGGCGAGAACGCTCCGGGTCCGAGCGAGATCGGCCAGGAGTTCACGCCGACTGAGGAGCCGACAACCCGACGCACGTCCCGCGAGGAGTTCCGGGTGGTCCTCACGCACCGCGGGAGACCAGAGGAGCACGTCGACGTTCTCCAGATGGCTCGCATCGTGACCCTCACGTACTCTCACCCCGCGGTGAGCGAGTTGGTCGAGGACCGGGCCCGGTCGCTCGTCACAGCCACTCACCGCGGCCCCCCACTCCGCGAGGTACACCGCGAGAGCACTCATGCCGGCCCCGGCGACCCCCATGATGTGGACCCGGCTCGAGGGGCTTAGAACCGTCACCGCACCACCCGCTCAATCACCTGGGCGATGTGATCGGCGGCGTCGGGTCGTCCGAGGGCCCGCGCACTCTCGGCCATTCGCTCACGGCGCACCGCATCAAAGAGGGACACGAGAGCCCTCTCGAGGCTCTCGACCGTCAGGTCCGCGTCGTTCACCAAGACGGCCGCCCCCCGCGAGTCGAGCCAGCGCGCGTTGGTGCCCTGGTGGTCCCCGGGCGCACCGGGGAGGGGCACCAGGACGGCCGGAATAGCGAGCGCGCAGAGCTCCGCGACGGTGAGCGCCCCGGCCCGGGTGACGGCCACGTCGCAGAGCGCCCACCAGAGGGTCATATCGCCGTAGGCGAGAACTCGGTAGTCGAGGTCACCCTCGACGGGGGTGCGGTAGAGGTCGAAGTCCCGTCGCCCGGTGATGTGGACCAGGGTGACGTCGGAGCGGTCCCGCCAGTGCTCGGCGAGAGCCCGGACCGCGTCGTTGACACTGCGGGCCCCGAGAGACCCCGACATCACGACGACAACGAGCCGCCCGTCTTCGATCGGTACCTCGAGTTGTCGCCGACGACGGGCTCGCTCCTCGACCCCTCTATCGATGTCGCGGATCGATCGGCGAAGGGGAGCTCCCGTGACGACGCCCCCTCCCGGACCGGCGAAGGCCCGACAGCGCTCGGTGGCGAGTCGAGCGAGCAGGCGATTCGTGAGACTGGGAGTCGTGTCGACGTCGACGAGGACGAGAGGACGACGACAGACCCAGGCGGCCACGGCACTCGGTGCGGCGGCGTAGCCGCCCACCGACACCACGGCGCGGGGTCGTTCGCGAGCGGTCCACCACAGAGCGTTCCCTAGAGCTCCCGCTAGTCCGAGTACCGCGCGCAGATTCGAAAGTGTGGCCGAGAGCGAGAGGGAACGACGCAGACCCCGCCCGCCGAGGAGGCGGCGCGCGAAACGACTGTCGGCGAGGATGGTGGCGTCTTGACCCCGTGCCGAACCCACGAGCACGATGGAGTCGCGAGCGACGCCTCGCTCCACCAGCGCCTCGGCGATCGCCAACATCGGGTAGAGGTGGCCACCGGTGCCGCCTCCCGTGATGACGATCTGGCGGTTCACCGTCGCGCAACCCTCTCGCGAGTACGCGGGCGTGTCCCCGTTCTCACGGCCGATTCGGGGCGAGAGGCCACTGCGCGCTCGTGGATATCGACAATCTGGAGCGAGGGACCACGACGACTATCACGCGCGACACTGTAGAGG
>JABEUS010000044.1 GCA_013044285.1 Acidimicrobiaceae bacterium | reverse complement strand
GATCAGCGCCGAAGGCGCGAATCGCCGCGACCGGGCGGCGGGGCGGGGGGGGAAAGATCCCGACACCGCGCTCTTCGAGAACCAGCAGGAGAAGGGCGGTCGCGCCGAGCTTCACCCACGTGGCTCTAGGGCTCATATTCGCGTCCCCGTTAATGACGTGAAGTCGGCGGAATCGATCAGGGTCCGAGTGGGGTTCGTCGCGGGTGTTGATGATGGGCCGCTTCAAAGTAGTTTCTAGTCCCACGATCTCTTCGAAGAACTCCGCTCGGGCGCTGATCTGAAAAGTGGCCCCCCGCGCGGCGTCAGTCTCGAAACCGACCTTCCCCGCCCCGGTAATGACGCTGCGCGAGACGAAGTGGGGCACCATGGCCCGCACGACGTCGGCGAAGTCCACGTCTCGCGACAACAGGTAGTTCTCGTGAGTCCCGTAGGAGTTGCCCTTGCCGTCGGAGTTGTTCTTGTAGAGGCGGATGGCGTGTTCCTCGTCGAGGGTCTGATTGGCGACCATCTGGGCCCGGCGCATAATCTCCTCGCCCGCCTGGTCGTAGAGAACGGCCTCGCGAGGGGTGCGACACTCCGGCGAGGAGTACTCCGGGTGGGCGTGGTCGACGTAGAGACGAGCGGCGTTGGTGAGCACCGTATTGGCGAGGTGCGTCTCAATAATCGGCGCGAAGGCGCCGTCGTGAAAGTAGCCCCGCGCGTCGTTATCGGGAGACTCGTCGACGAAGTCCCACGTCACGCGACTCTGTCCGTGCTGGGCGTAGGCGTTGACGATCAGGCTGGAGGCGAGAGTCGGATCGGAACTGGGTCCACCGGCAATCCCGTACTCGGTCTCGATTCCGATGATCTTCGGGGTACCCATGACCTAGAGGTACTGTCCCGTCCCCACGTGCTGGATTGATCGACCCCCCGAGACGTTGGCCGTCTCCTTGTTCACGAGAGTGCGGATGAAGACGATGCGTTCACCCTTCTTTCCCGAGATCCGGGCCCAGTCGTCGGGGTTGGTGGTGTTGGGGAGGTCTTCGTTCTCGTGGTACTCGTCACGAATGGAACTGAGCAGGTCGTCGGTGCGCAGTCCCCGTCCTTCACCGGCGATCTCGCGCTTGACCGCGTACTTCTTCGCTCGACGAACGATGTTCTCAATCATCGCTCCGGAGGCGAAGTCTTTGAAGTAGAGAATCTCCTTGTCGCCGCCCTGGTAGGTGACTTCGAGGAATCGATTCTCGTCGTCGTTGCGGTACATGTGCTCGACGGTGGTCTCGATCATGTGGGCCAGAGCCTTGTCGCGATCGTCTCCCCCGCGTCGAGAGATTTCGTTTTCGTCGAGGGGCAGATCACGGTGGAGATATCGCTCAAAGATTTGGGCGGCGGACACCTCGTCGGGACGTTCGATCTTGATCTTGACGTCGAGGCGGCCGGGTCGAAGAATCGCCGGATCGATCAGATCCTCGCGGTTGGTCGCGCCAATCACGATGACGTCGCGCAGCGACTCCACTCCGTCGATTTCGGCGAGGAGTTGGGGAACAATGGTCGACTCCATGTCGGAGGAGATCCCCGTACCGCGGGTACGAAACAGCGAGTCCATCTCGTCGAAAAACACGATGACCGGAACGCCCTCTTCCGCTTTTTCCCGGGCCCGCTGAAAGACCAGACGAATCTGGCGCTCCGTTTCACCGACGTACTTGTTCAAGAGCTCCGGCCCTTTGATATTGAGAAAGTAGGAACGCACGTTGCGATTTCCCGTGAGTTCGGCGACTTTTTGGGACAGTGAGTGGGCCACCGCTTTGGCGATGAGGGTCTTGCCGCAGCCCGGGGGCCCGTAGAGAAGGATTCCCTTAGGTGCGGGTAGTTCGTACTCCTGGAAGAGTCGACGGTGCAGGTAGGGCAACTCGACGGCGTCAGTAATGAGTTCGATCTGGGCGTCGAGCCCCCCGACGTCTTCGTAACTCACTTCGGGAACCTCTTCGAGAATCAGTTCCTCTGCTCCCTGGCGAGTGAGTCGTTCGATCAACAGGTTGGAGCGCGGGTCCAAGACCACGGCGTCGCCGCTGCGCAACTTCACGTCACCCAGCGCGTCGGACATCTCGACGACCCGCTCCTCGTCGGCGTGCGAGTACACGACGACTCGGCGTTGGTCGAGGACCTCCTTCACGGTGACGACTTCACCCTGACCATCTCCGGGGCGCACCGAGACGATCGCGAAGGACTCGTTCAGCGTCACTTCCGCCCCGCGCACGAGACTGTCGGTGTCGAGACCGGGGTGTACCGAGACGCGCATCTTTCGCCCGGAGGCGAAAATGTCGGCGCTTCCGTCGGGGTTGGCCTCAATGAAGGTGCCGTAGACGCCCGGGGGTTGAGTCAACTTCTCCACCTCGTCGCGCAAAGCGGTGATCTGGTCGCGCGTCTGTTGAATCGTGATCGTCAACTTTTCGTTGTTGGATCGCGACTGGCTCAACTGGGCGCGCGCCTCGACGAGGCGCTCCTCGAGGACCTCGATCCGGCGCAGGGCGTGCGTCAAGTTGTCGGGGCGAAAACTACCGAGGTCGCTCCCGTCCTCGTCAGACTGGTCTCGGTAGCGGCCAAAGGGATCCATACCGTCCATATCGCCACCCTAGGGGAGTTTCGGGTCGGAGTGTGAAGAGAAGGGTGCGGTTCGCCGACACCGTCTCGCCCAGTAAAGTATCGAAGTCAGTCGACAACAAGGAGCGATGAATGAAGGTGTGGATCGATCAGGACCTGTGCACGGGTGATGGCCTGTGTGAGGAGATCTGCCCGAGTGTCTTCACGTTGCTCGACGACGGGCTGGCCTACGTGAAGTCGGACGGGCAGGCCCAGAATGAGCCCGGGGGCGCCCAGAGCGTCGTCGTGGTCCCCGCGGAGTTTGAAGACGCCGTGGTCGAGGCCTCCGAGGAGTGCCCCGGCGAGTGCATCTTCGTCGAGCGCGACTAGTTCTCCCCAGCCGGGCGTAGCAGCCGGGCCGACGTCAAAAAGCCAGTGTGGGCCACCATGCGGTGGTCCGGGCGGACCGAACGGCCGTCGATGTGCCAGGTACGCCGCAGAATCTCGACGGTCTCTTCCATTCCGAATCCGGAGGTGGCGAGAGTTTCGCGCACCTGCTGGGTTTGATTGATGGTCGGCAGGTAACAGAGAAAGATTCCCCCCGCCCTCAGGGCTCGCTCGGCGTGGGCGACGACCAGCCACGGTTCGGGCATGTCGAGAATGACGCGATCGAGCCCTCGTTCATCGATTCCGTGAGTTACGTCGCGAATCTCGATGCGGTAGTCCACGTTCTCTCCGAGGGCCGCAGTGACGTTTCGCGTCGCCACCCGGGCGAACTCCTCGCGGAGTTCGTAACCCGTGACCGACGCGCCGGCGCGCAGCAGGGTCATCGAGAGAGCACCCGAACCCACTCCGGCCTCGAGGACTCGTTGGCCCGGCCAGATGTCGGCCTGCATGAGGATGGCCCCAAGGTCCTTCGGGTAAATGACCTGGGCTCCCCGGGGCATGTTGACGACGAGGTCGCTCAAGCGCGGTCGCACGGCGAGAAAGCGCTGATCCGAACTCGCACGGACGATCGTTCCTTCGAGATGCCCGATGATGTCGTCGTGGCGGATGGAACCGGCGTGAGTGTGGAACTGGCCCGACTCTTCGAGGGTGACCAGGTACTCGCGGTCCTTCGAATCGACGAGCATGGCCCGCTCACCCGCCTTAAAGACTCCGGTACTCATCAGTGAACCCGCTTAGGCGCGTCGGCGGGGACGAGCAATAAGGCGAACCACGGTCAGGCCGACACCGACCAGCATCCAGGGACCCGAGCGCCAACGCCAGGCGCGTCGGAGTGAACTCACGAGAAGGTAGTTGACGAGACGCCTCACCGCCGACTCCGCCGACGTCCTCGCCAGTAGCCCCAGGTGAACCCGGCGAGCAGGCCCCCGAGGCCGAAACCGGCCCGCTGGGGGGTGCTCGCGGTGGAGTGGGCACTGCGTCGGGGCACGTAGGAGCGAACGAGACCCTCTAGCTGGTCACGGGTCGACTTTTCGCTCACGGAGTCCTCGGTCGTCGTTTCGGCACTCCCGCGACCGCGCGCCGGGCGATGAGTGCAATCACGACGACGCCGACGACCACCACGATGAGGTAAGGGATCCAGGAGAGTGAGCCCCGAAACACCGGGAAGACGTCCTGGAGGAACCGCAGTCCCCCCACGAGCAGCATGAGGGTCCCGAATCCCACGAAGAGTGACCCGACAACGCCCCACAGCACGTAACGTCCGAGGTTCTTCAACGGCGCGAGCGTTTGCTCCTTGACGTAACGGCCCAGCAACTGGCGGGCCTCGTCGAAGTCGCGCTGGAGACTGGCTCCGCGTACGAACTTCGTCCACGAGGGAATCTTCACGGTCCCACCCTACCCTTCCCTCTATCCACCCCAGGACCAAGGATGCCTCGTATGTCCTGGTGGACACTGGGTAACCTTGTTTCATGGCCGACTCCCTCTATTTTGGTGCCTCAGATCTCGAGGACCGCACTATTCGACAAGTCGTGGCGCTCGCGATGGACGCCCCCGCGGCGGCTCAGTCGGGGCATTCGGGAACGGCGATGGCCCTCGCTCCACTGGCCACCATGCTCTTCTCGCGCGTGCTCGCCCACGATCCGTCCGATCCCTCCTGGCCCGACCGTGACCGCTTCGTCCTGAGCCTGGGTCACGCCTCGATTCTCCAGTACGCCATCGCCCACAGCTTCGGATACGACGTCAGCCTCGATGATCTGCGGGGATTTCGCCAAGCCCACTCGCGAACCCCGGGCCACCCCGAAGTGGGAGTCACCCCTACGGTGGAGGTGACGACGGGACCGCTCGGACAGGGACTCGCCAACGCCGTGGGTCTCGCCCTCGCGGAACGCATTCTGCGCACCGACTTCGGTGAGGACCTGGTCTCTCACCGGACCTTCGTCATCGCTGGTGACGGCTGTCTCGAGGAGGGTGTGAGTCACGAGGCGGCCTCCCTGGCCGGAAGTCTCGGACTCTCCTCACTCGTCGTTTTCTACGACGACAACCGCATCACGATCGACGGGGCGACCAGTCTCGCCTCCGTCGACGACGCGGCCGCCCGTTTCCGGGCCTACGGGTGGCACGTCGTAGAGGCGGGCGAGGTCGCCAACGATCTAGACGCCCTCGAAGCGGCGACCCGAGAGGCTCTTTCGGACCCCCGTCCCTCCCTCGTGGTTCTGCGCACCCACATCGGTTTTCCCTCCCCCGCGATGATGGACCGCCGCGAGGCCCACGGCACGCCCTTCTCCGGCGCACAGATCAGCGAGGTGAAGGCTCTACTCGGGGTTCCCGACGAGCCCTTCGTCAGTTCGGCCGATATCGCCCAGGCTCAGCGAGCGCGGCTCGCTCCGCGCGCCGAGCTCTGGCGGGAACGACTCAGCGCCGCGGGGCCGCGCGGCGAGCGGTTCCTCACTCAGTGGGCCACCTACGGAGCGCTGAGCGACGAGGTCGACGCCCCGCACTACGACGGCGGCAACGTCGCCACCCGTAAGGCAATGCAGGCCGCGATGGACGCGTTTGCCCCCCACTGCGCCGGACTCACGGCCGGATCAGCGGACCTGACCGACAACACCGGAGTCCTGTTGAAACACAGCGTCGCCCAGGGCGTGGCGAACCCGGGTGGTCGTCAGATCTACTACGGCATCCGAGAGTTCGCCATGGGAGCCGCCCTCGTCGGCCAGTCCCTGCACGGGGGGATGAGGGCGGCCGGGTCGACCTTCTTCGTCTTCTCGGACTACCTGCGCTCGTCCCTGCGCATGGCCTCTCTCTCGCACGCGGGCGCCCTCTTCGTGTTCACTCACGACTCGGTGGGAGTGGGTGAGGACGGTCCGACTCACCAGCCGGTCGAACACCTCGCGGCGCTGCGGGCGATCCCCGGTCTGCACGTGCATCGCCCGAGCGACGCCAACGAGACGATTCAGGCCGTCGAGGCCTACCTACGCTCTCGTCACCCCGAGCCGACGGCCCTGATTCTGTCGCGCCAGGATATGCCGGTTCTGACGGGAGAGGACGCCACTGCCTCTCGCGAGGGTGCCCCGCGAGGGGGCTACGTGCTGCGCGAGCGTGAGGACGCCCGGGTCACTCTCGTCGCGACCGGCTCGGAGGTGGGCGTCGTCCTCGACGCGGCGGATCAGTTGACTGATCAGGGAGTGTCGGTCCGGGTCGTCGCACTGCCCTGTTGGACCTGTTTTGAGCGTCAGGAAGCGAGTTATCGTCGAGACGTTCTACGGCGCGATATTCCGAGCCTCTCCCTCGAAGCCGGTGCCACCCTCGGGTGGCACCGCTACGTCGACGAGCCCCTCGGCATCGACCAGTTCGGGATGTCTGCTCCCGGCGCGTACGTATTTCAACACTTCGGCATCACGGCCGCGCGGGTTGTCGAGCAAGTGCTTCACCGTGAGGAGGCTTCGTGAACACTCTTATTCGATACTCCGAGGAGTTCGGCCAGAGTCCGTGGGTGGACAACATCCGACGGGACTGGCTCGACGACGGGACTCTCGCCGCGCTCGTTGAGACGGGCGTGCGGGGAGTGACGTCCAATCCCTCCATCTTCGCTAAGGCCTTCGCCACGTCGTCGGCCTACGACGCGGCGGTCGCCGAGATGGGTTCGAAGGACCCCGAAGTCATCTTCGAGGCCCTCGCGGTGCGTGACGTCCGTGACGCCTGCGACGTTCTCGAAGGGGTCTACACCTCCTCCGAAGGACGGGGGCGCTACCGTGACGGTTTCGTCTCTCTCGAGGTCTCACCGCGCCTGGCTCACGACAGTGCCGCTACCGTCGAGGCGGCCACTCGGCTCTTCGCCGAGGTCGCGCGCCCGAACGTCATGATCAAGATTCCGGCGACCCGGGCGGGTCTCGTCGCCATTCGAGACGTCCTCGGACGGGGAATCAACGTCAACGTCACTCTGATCTTCTCCCTGGAGCGATACAGCGAGGTTCTAGAGGCCTGGACGGCGGGCCTCGAGGAGGCCGCCTCGGCCGGTCACGATCTCCGCACTATCGCCTCGGTCGCCTCCTTCTTCGTGTCGCGCGTCGACACCGCCATCGATCCGCTGCTCGACGAGACGAGTCCTCTGCGGGGCCAACTCGCGGTCGCCCAGGTAGCGGCCGCCTACGAGATCTACCAGGAGTGGGTCGCGACTCCCCGCGTCGCGGCTCTCCTCGACGCCGGGGCCCAGGTGCAGCGCCCCCTGTGGGCCTCTACCTCGACGAAGAATCCGGCGTACGAGGAACTTCTCTACGTCGACTCCCTCGTCGCCCCCGAGACGGTGAATACGATGCCGGACGCCACGTTGAACCAGGCCGCCCATCACGGACACCCCGAGACCAGCCGTCTCCTCGACCCGGTGACTCGGGCGAAGACCGCCGGACTCTTGAACGAGATTCCCGCTGCGGTCTCGCTCGCCGAGGTGACTCAACGCCTCGAGGACGAGGGCGTCGCCTCCTTCACGGCGGCCTACGACGAACTTCTCGACACAATCTCTGCGAAACTGAACTCCCCCACCAGATAGGAGACTCCCGTGGACGTAGTCCATCAGATACTGGACGGTGACGTCTCGTTCTTCCCCGGCGAGACGGCCCCCCACGCCACCGGATGGTTGCGTCACCCCGAGATCTACCTCGGAGAGTGGTTAGAGACGGCCGAGGCCTCACTGCCCCGACGTCACCGCCGTACGATTCTGCTCGGTATGGGCGGGTCATCTTCCCCCGCTCGTTTCTACGCCGACTGGCGTCTCGAGGGAGACCTCCAGGTCCTCGACACCACTAATCCGGACACCCTGTCGGAGGTGGACTTCTCCTCGAGTCAGGTCATCGCCTCCTCGAAGTCGGGCGGCACGGTCGAGACCCAGACTCTGCTGGCGCACGCTCTCGCGCACGGCCTTGTCCCCGAAGACCTCGTTATCATCACCGACCCGGGGACCACACTGGCCGAACTCGGAGAGTCGCTCGGGGCCCGCGTTATCTACGGAGACCCCGAGACCGGCGGACGCTACAGTTCCCTCTCCCCCTTCGGTCTCGTACCGGCGCTCTACGCCGGCTGGTCGGTCGATGAGTTGCGAGAAGAACTCGCCGCGTGCGCGCTGAGTGACGACCTCGTCGCCGGAGCGCTCCACGAGGCCGACCGTCTCGTCGATCTCTCCCACGACGGTTGGGGGGTGTTCGCCCTCGGCGCCGACCCGATCGCCTCGGGGGCGGCGCTGTGGTTAGAGCAGCTCGTCGCCGAGACCACGGGTAAGGACGGACGGGGATTCGTCCCCGTCCAGCGCGGTCCGGTCAAGGTGTATCGGCCCTCGGAGATGATGCACTACCACCTCGTGGCGGCGTTTCTCGCCTACCGACTAGGTGTCGATCCCTTCAATCAGCCCGACGTCGAGTCCACGAAGAAGGAGGTCTTCGCCATTCTTCAGGGTGCGGTCGAGTGGACGGCGCAACCTTTCGAGACGGGAGATCTCCGCGGTGCGCTGGAGAGTGCCGACCACCGCGCGGTCCAGGCCTTCGCACCGTTCTCTGCCGGAGGGGCGCTCTCTGAACTTCGCCACGAACTCGAGGCGACCTACGGAACGACGAGCGCCAATCTCGGACCCCGCTACCTGCACTCGACGGGACAGCTCCACAAGGGCGGCCCTCGTTCGATTGTGGGTCTGCAGGTCATTCAGCGTCCCACGAGTGCGCCCACGCGTATCGAGGGACGGGCCTACAGCTTTCACGACCTGCACATGGCACAAGCCATCGGGGACTACCGGGCGATGCGCCACTCGGGTCGAGCGGTCTATCAAATCATGGTCGACGACCTCACCGAGGCCTCGAACGTGCTCGGTCTCTAGGAGAGAACGTGAACGACGAGAACCGCCCACTCCTTCACACTCCGCTCGAAGAGTTGGCGCACGCCGCCTACGCGCGCGCCCGCGACGCGCACGGTTTCGTGGTGACCTACTCGCCGAAGGTCTTCATTCCGCTCACCCGGCTCTGTCGTGATCGTTGCGGCTACTGCACCTTCGCCACCGCCCCCGCCCGGGTGAGTGCGCCCTACATGAGTCTCGACGAGGTGATGGCCCTCGCCGAGGCTGGTCGGCGGGTGGGGGTCTCCGAAGCCCTCTTCACCCTCGGAGAACGCCCCGAGTTGCGTTACGACGAAGCGGCGCGCTGGCTCGCCCAACGGGGCTATCGCTCGACGGTGGACTACGTCGCTAACGCCGCTCAGATGGTGCTCGAAGGGACGGGGCTCCTGCCCCACGTGAACGCCGGGGCCCTCTACGACTACGAGTTGCGCCAGGTGCGTTCCGCCTCGGTCTCTCAAGGCATGATGATCGAGACTCTGGCCGAGGTTCCCGCCCACCACTACGCGCCGGACAAAACGGCGCAGAGACGACTCGAGACCCTGGACGCGGCCGGACGAGAGCGCATCGCCTTTACGACCGGTCTGCTCGTCGGAATCGGCGAGAGCCGAGAGGACCGAATTGTCGCGCTCGAGGCCATCGCCGACTCCCATCGTCGTCACGGCCACGTCCAAGAGGTCATCATCCAGAACTTCTTGCCCAAGCCCCGCACCCTCATGGCGAAGGAGCCGGCCTGCGACGAGACGGAGTTCCACTGGACCATCGCCGTGGCTCGACTCCTCTTGCCCGCCGAGATCCACCTCCAGGCGCCACCGAATCTCTCGGAGCGCCCCGTGGAACTCCTCCGCTACGGCATCGACGACTTCGGCGGAATCTCACCACTCACCCTCGACCACGTCAATCCGGAACGGGCCTGGCCCTCCCTCGAACGACTCGGCGAGGACGTCGACGGGGCGGGACTCGTTCTCGAACCACGCCTCAGTGTCTATCCGGAGTGGATCAACGACGAGTTCTTGGAGCCCGCGGTGAAGTCGGCCGTTCTCGCGAGCGCCGACTCGACGGGACTGCTTCGTCGAGACGAGTGGTTCTCCGGGGGCGAGGCGTCTCCTCCCCCGGCCGAGACGCGCCGCTCCCGTACTCCCTCGGTGAGTACGGTCCTCGAGCGCTTCGAGGTCGGACGGGGTTACTCGCGCGAGGAACTCGACGTCCTCTACCGGGCCCGCGGGGCTGACGTCGAGGCGATTGGTCGACTCGCGAACGAGGTGCGACACGCTCGAGTGGGCGACGACGTCACCTTCGTGGTGAATCGCAACATCAACTACACGAACGTCTGCACCTTCCGGTGTCGCTTCTGCGCCTTCTCGAAGGGTCCCCTCTCACTCAACCTGCGGGGTGACCCCTACCTCCTCACGCTCGAAGAACTCGCCGATCGGGTTCGAGAAGCGCGGGACCGCGGAGCGACCGAGGTGTGTCTGCAGGGAGGAATACACCCCTCCTTCGACGGGGACTACTACGTCGAGGTGATTCGGGCGGTCAAGTCCGCGGTGCCCGAGATGCACGTGCACGCCTTTAGCGCCCTCGAGATCTTCGAGGGTGCGCGACGCTCGGAGCAGGACCTCGAGACCTACCTGACTCGTCTACGTGACGAGGGCCTGCGGACTCTGCCCGGAACGGCGGCGGAGATACTGCGCGACGACGTGCGCGCTCTCCTCTGTCCGGACAAGATCAACTCGGAGCAGTGGTTGGCCGTTCACCGGGCCGCACATCGCGTGGGCCTGCAGTCGAACGTGACCATTATGTTCGGAGCCCTCGAAGACCCCTCCGCGTGGGCCGAACACCTCGTCGTGACGAGAGACCTCGCTCGAGAGACCGGGGGCTTCACCGAGTTCGTGCCTCTCCCCTTCGTCCACATGGCCACCCCCCTCTTCTTGCGGGGTCTCGCCCGGCGGGGTCCGAGTTTCCGCGAGGCGCTCCTCATGCACTCGGTGGCCCGACTGCACTACGCCGGGGTCATCGACAACATTCAGGTCTCCTGGGTGAAGATGGGAGTCGAGGGGTCGCGACGCATTCTCGCCGCGGGCGCGAACGACGTCGGCGGAACACTGATGGACGAGAACATCTCTCGGGCCGCCGGGGCCGTGCACGGCCAGGAAATGGACGTGGCCGCCCTCGAGTCACTCGTGGCGCCCCTGGGTCGACCCCTGGTGCAACGGTCCACCCTCTACTCTCCGGTCGCCCTCACGGGCACGTCGATCGATCAGTGACGATGGCGTCTTCTCACGACGAGGTCTTCGAGCGGATCACCACTCCGCTCCGTCAGCTCGCGAGTCTCGAGCGCACTCGGGACCTCGAACGCATCGGCGAGGTCATTGGGGATCTCGTGCTCGGGGAACGAGTCTTCGAGCGACACCACGGACCCTTCGTCACTATCTTCGGGTCGGCGCGCACCGATCTCGAGCACCCGGTGGCCCGAGCGGCCGAACGTCTAGCGGCCCGGCTCCGCGAGCGCGGCTGGATGATCGTCGCCGGAGCTGGTCCGGGCATCATGGCGGCCGCGGCCAAGGGGGCCGGGCGAGAGGGCAACATTGGAGTCAATATCGAACTGCCCTTCGAACACGGGATGAATCCGTGGGTGGACGCCGAGGCGAACCACGTGGCGACCGCCCACTTCTTTACCCGCAAGGTCCTCTTGACCCGCAAGGCGCACGCCTTCGTCGCGTTCCCCGGTGGGGTGGGCACGATGGATGAACTTTTCGAAGTGCTCACTCTCCTCAACACCTCGAAGACTCCCCCGGCCCCGGTTCTCTTGATGGACGAGCCGGGTGGGGACTTCTGGGCGCCGTGGTGTCGCATGATGGACCGGGTCGTCGCCGACGGGTACCTGAGTGCCGGAGACGCCGCGATGTACCGCCTGAGTGACGACGTCGAAGACGCCGTCACTCATCTCGACGCCTTCTACCGAGTGTTCGAGTCGGCCGTGGTGAAGGCGGGCTCGGCCCACCTGCGACTGCGCCGTCCGGTATCGGCGGAGACGCTGGCGACTCTGAGTGAGACTCTCGGAGACATTGACGTGAGCGACGGTGGCCTGAGCCTCACCTTCGCCCACGACGGACGGCGTTACGCCCGACTCGTCGGGGCGATCAACGTCCTGAACGCCGACGAGGAGCCGTTGAGCTAATCCGGCGATCGACAGCCGCGAGCGTGACAGTCGATGGGATTTCTCCCTCGGACCAAGGTCGGTGAGGAGACGAGGTCGCTCGATGATCCGTGACGATGAAGACACCGCTCCTTCGTGGGAATCACCTGACCGTCGAACTCTCTCACAATCTGGCACCACTGCTTGCCGGGAATCGAATTCAGTGTCGCGAGATTCATTGATACTGATTCGAACGGAGGCATTCGACGTTCGAACACTCGTGACCGTGGCCGACGTAACCACGTCGATTCGTGGACTGGCCTCAGGGGTCAATATCGAGATTGGTGGTCGCACTTGAGGGGAGAATGTACACTCTGTCGACTCGAAGGAGAAGTCTCCGCTTCGTATGTTCAATGGACATCTGGGGCACTGGGTCAATGTCCAGCGCCGCCGCTTCGACTGGTCAGTCGTCGGAGGCACCTCGGAGGAGAGACTCGGCCTTCATCAGGCTTCGCCGAACTTTGGCGAGACGCTTCTCCAACTCCTTCGCGTTCTGCGCGTCCTCGTCACGCACCTGGGCGCGCAGGGCGTCGTAGAGAGCGTCGGACACCCGGCGTTCGATACTGGAGATCTCGTTGGCCAACGTCTCTAGGGACTCAGACACCGTGAATCTCAATCTCGCCCGCCGCGTGGCGACGACGGAGTTCACGCTTATCAAACTTGCCGACACTGGTGAGGGGCATCTCCTCGAGAGTCGCCCAGTACTCGGGGACCCACCAGGAGGCGACGTGGGGGCCGAGGTGCTCGCGCAGGGCCACCACGTCGAGGGAGTGACCCTCGCGCAACACGACGAGACAGAGGGGTCGTTCCTGCCAGCGTTCGTGGGGAATCGCGACGACCGCCGCCTGATGAACGCTCGGGTGGGCCATGACGAGATTCTCGAGTTCGACCGAGCTAATCCACTCCCCGCCCGACTTAATGACGTCCTTGCGCCGGTCCGAGATCACGATGAAACCGTGGGCGTCGACGGTGCCGATATCTCCCGTTCGGAGCCACCCGTCGTGGAAGGACTCGGGGTCTCGGCCCTTGATGTAGCCGGAGGCGATCCAGGGGCCCCGGAGCTCGAACTCCCCCACGCTCGCCCCGTCGTGATCGAGCACCTCCCCCGACTCCCCCACGACCCGAATCTCTACTCCGGCGACGAGACGTCCCGTCTTCGCGCGGTAGTAGATCTCTTCGTCGCCCGAAGCTCCGGCCGGTGGAATCGCCACCGCGACGAGGGGACTCGTCTCGGTCATCCCCCAGCCCTGGAGCATGGCGAGACCCAGCCGGTCCCGGTAGGCCCGGATGAGAGTCGCCGAGACCGCAGCTCCTCCGGCGACCAGTACTCGGAGGGAGGAGAGGTCGTACTCGCCCGATTCGGCGGCCCGCAGAAGGTCCATCCAAATGGTCGGGACCCCGAGAGCGACCGTCGGGCGAAGGTCGTTGATCATTCGCGCGAGTGGCTCGCCCTGGAGGAACATCTGGGGCATCACCAGGTCCGCCCCGCACCAGAGGGCCCCGTAGGGCATGCCCCAGGCGTTCACGTGAAACATCGGCACGACGAGGAGGGCCCGGTCCGACTCGCCGAGAGCGATGGAGTTCTTCGTCTGGATGGCGAGCGAGTGCAACCAGAGCGAACGGTGGGAGTAGACCACGCCCTTCGGGTCTCCGGTCGTTCCCGAGGTGTAGCAGGCGATGGCCGGCTCACTCTCGTCGAGGTCGGGCCAGAGGTAGGCGTCGTCGACCGAGGCGAGCAGTTCCTCGTAGTCGAGGAGATCCAGTCCGTAAGTGTCCTCCGGTGTACCCCGCACGACGATGTGGCGAGGGTTAATTCGGGGGCGAATACGGGCCAAGAGACCGAGCACACTGGCGTCGACGAGAATGACGGCGTCTTCGGCGTCGTTGATGACGAACGCCAACTGGTCGGGAAAGAGTCGGAGGTTGAGGGTGTGAAGCACGGCCCCCATTGTCGGGACGGCGATATAGGCCTCGAGGTGAGCCTGGTTATTCCACATCAGCGTCGCCACGCGCTCACCCCGGCTGACCCCCAGTCCCTCGAGGGCTCGCGCGAGTCGACGAGCCCGGGCGACCACTTCGGTGAAGGTCGTCTCGGTCACGCCGTCGCGCTCCACAGTGAAGACGTGCCGGTCGGGGTAGACCCGCTCGGCGTGGTGGACGATGTCACGCACCGTGAGTGGCGCGACCTGCATGGTCGAGGGGAGACTCGTCATTATTCCCAGAATGCTAGAGCCTGGCTACCACGAAAGGCTGTATGGGGTGATCGGTGCCGGCAGGGCCGTCTCGCCCCCGCGTAAGAAGGCGTCCACTCCGGCCGCCGCCGAACGACCTTCGGCGATCGCCCAGACAATGAGGGACTGACCTCTCACGGAGTCGCCGCAGGCGAAGACTCCGGCCCCCTCATCGTCGAGGCCGGCGACCCGCCACGTGGTGTCGACCTGGAGAGTGCCGCGCGCCGTGGTGTGAGACTCGTCGGCGAGACCGAGAGTGCGTAGTTCGGGACCGACGAATCCGGCGGCGATGAGGACGAGGTCGGCCGGTTGCACCTCGACCTCACCGGTGGAGTTATGG
>JABEUS010000043.1 GCA_013044285.1 Acidimicrobiaceae bacterium | reverse complement strand
ATCTCTAACCGCGTTTCGATAGTCGGGCCACTGATGATTTCCACGGTCATTGTCTCCAGGTACGCCGAACCTTATTGTGACCCACCAATTGTATTCTTCGCACCTGGAATCCAGGTGCTGACTCTCCCGTCGAAGATTGTTGACGTCCGCCAAGCCAGTTGAAAGACATAGGAGCATCAGGGAGCGCGCCCGATGTTCCGCATTGCTCATTTGGCTACGCCTCGTCCAGTTTCGCCTTCGCGAATGCCTCGCCTATTGCGGACAATCTCAACGATCACCCCAATGAACAATGGGCCCGCCATTATCCAGATGATTATTCCAAGGTGGTACATCCATTTCCAGCCGATTGACTCGCCGAGAATCATGATCGCCGGTCCTCCCCACAACGCCAAATGGAAGGTCACGCGGAGCCTTTTGTAACGAGCCCCCAATCCCCTCGCATCACGCTCTTGTGCCGATGGCAACCCGACCGTTCGGAAAATGACGATGAAAGCGATTAGAGCCAATGCAATCGCCGCAATGATCACAAATGCAAGTCAACCACAGAGCGAATTGCTCTTGCGCGGCGTTCCACATGTCATTCCAGGCGGACACCCTTTAGAGAGACGTGTCTCGAAAGCACTTCAACTGAGTTTGAAGCCTCCAGTCGGGCCAGAACTGATCAATGGCGCTTCTCGATACGACTCTTGCCACGCGCCAACACTCCACCTTCTAAACCTGGCGTCCTCGGTCCGCGCCAATGCACCTCTGGTCCCGGCATTCATTTTGCCCATTCGAAGGCTCGCCACTCGCAGAATGCGCACGTCGGACTTTCGACACGAACATGTACAAACCGCCCCCAGTTGTTGTACAATATCTTCATGGTGAGAATATCTGTCAGCAAGGCACGGGAAAGACTCTCGGAAGTTGTCGAAATGTCTCAATCAGAGCCGGTGGTGCTCGAGCTCTACGGAAAGCGTGCCGCTGTGATGGTGAGCCCTGATAAATACGACGAGATGCTCGAAGCACTCGAAGAGTCACATGATGTAGCGGCGTTCGATGCCGCATTGGCGGAAGTCGGAGACAACATCCCCTGGGAACAAGTAAAGAGCGACCTCGGCTGGTCGTGAGCACTTACGAAATTGAATTTCGGCCGGCGGCACTTCGAGAGCTTCGAAAGATAGAACGTTCGACGCAGCCCCGAATCCAAGGCGCGATTGCACTTCTCGCGCAAGATCCGCGACCCCCATCTTCCCGCCAACTCCGCGGACGCGACGGCTACCGACTCAGAGTTGGCGACTATCGGATTATCTACACCGTCGATGATGGCGTGCTACTAATTGTGGTCATTACCATCGGTCATCGTCGAGAGGTCTATCAATAACCGAACCACGTTGTCACTCGCCAGTCGGAGAATGTGCACGTCGGCCCTCAGAGCAGAACCCACACGGTCTAGCCCAAGCGCCAGTGCAAGGTTGCAGACCTGTCAATTTGGGCCTCCGACATCAGAGCAAGCAAATCGGGCGTAGAACTGTTGTCGGTGGCATCATTGACTGATGGTTTCCGAATGGGGAATTACTCCAAAGCAAAGCATCGAAGCAGAGTGCGAGCGGCGCGGGCGAGCGAAGTTGATCGCTGGTTGCGTAGATCTTCTTGAAGGTCGTTCTGCTGACGACGATCTCCTCCTAGCTCTCGCCGGACCCGCGGCGCTCACCGTCCTGGACGGACGCGAACGCTGGCCGGACGCCCCCTATAGTTCGGCGATATCGAGTGTTCTGAGAGAGTCTCGGAACACTAAAGGGTAGGGGGAACGTGCGCCGTCTTTTCTCGAAGAAGGGTTTTTCGCTGATAACGGGGGGGGGTAGTACTCTTCACTGGTTCGCTGACTCTCTCACCACTTGCCGCGTCAGCTGACGGGTCGAACTCGGCCGATGTCGCCGCTTTCTACTCGTCGGGAGCCCTCAGTGATGGTGTCTCGAGCACCGTTCACCTCGGGGGAGTGACGAGTGCGACTCTTTCCTCGGGTGAGTCAGCGTCACTGCCCGACTGGGCTAGTGGCCAGATCAAAGTTTCGTCATCGACGGACGCGCTCGGACTCGGGTTTCCTGCGGGATTAACGGGAGTCGGAACCGCCATTGCCCCCTCGACCACTCTCTACGGCTCGCCCGACAACTTCTCCGTCGCTGCCACCATCACGTCGAGTGGCGTTCGCGAATCGGTGGCGATGCAGAACTCCCTGGCCCCTTCCGTCTACTCCTTCCCCGTCACTTTACCGGCCGGTGAGTTTCTCGCTTCGAATCCTGACGGGAGCGTCTCCGTGATGAAAAGTTTCTCGGGAGGATCCGTCTCACTCGGCAGGTTTCAAGCACCTTGGGCAAAAGATGCTGCCGGCAACTTCGTCACCACGACCTACACCATTCAAGGCGACACTCTCGTTCAGCACGTCGACGTAACCACAGCAACAGTGTTTCCGGTGGTGGCGGACCCGTACATCACTTGGGGATGGGGGCCATATCTCAATCTCACCGGAGGCTTTATCCAAGGGGAGTTTCCTCAGGCTCAAGCGAGTTTGGATAGTGTCTGGGGCACTTTGTTGCCAGCGTTCGGCGTAGGTGCGGTATGCGCTTACTTGGCTTACACATACTTTGGGTATTTGGCTGGACCTTACGGAGCAGCTGCGTCTGGAGCGTTCGGCATAATTTGTACAGCAGCGGAAGCATTGTTTCAATCGAATTTGTTTCCAGCTGCTCAGCCGCGCGACGTCGTCGTGGAGTTACAACACATTGTCCCAACTGCTTGTTATCAGTATTACGGACCTTCCGGACGACCCATTATTTATAACCCCGGAGGTTTTCCAGCGAGCTGGACAAAGGTCCCGAATTCAAACTGCAACGGGGAGTGACGTGCCGGGTAGTGACGTGCCGGATAGTGACGAGGTGAGGTTGATGAGATGAATCCGTTAGATCGAATGGTGACTGCCGGTTTTCACAGCCGCATTTTGGGAGGAGGTCGACAAGTTGGCATTATTGGCCGCGCTCTTTTCCTCCTACAAATTATGGTCTACACCATCATTTCGCCGGCTGTTTTCATCGTCGCTGCAGTCGAAGTGGGAGTCTTGTTGCATCGGTACTTGCACTTGCACGGTCGCTTGCTGATGTCGATGGCACTCGTTTGCGCCAGCGCTACCCTTTGGGTTGTTCCGGTGCTCAATGAATTGTGGTGTGGAAGGACTCGTCTGGGCGGGCCGACATTGTCGAGTCCGATTGATCCGGCCAATAATCAGGTGGTTGGTTTTGCGCTCATATGGTCTTTCTACGGTGCCCTAGAGACGGCGATTTTGGTCTTTGCGGGGTACGAATTATTCGTGTCGTGGGCAAAGACCTCAGTCGGGCCGAAAGTCCTTCTGTTAGTGATTGTCGCCGTGTTGATCGGAACACATCTGGTGCTATTTCGTCTCATTCGACGACGTGTCGTCGTCCTCTTAAATCAGATGTTGCCACCAGCGACTCCGCGTTGAAGAGTCGTTCATATGTGGCATGCATGTCACCACCAGTACGTGGCGTGTGCGATGGTGATCATTGATACTCATATGCCTGATGCGGAACGTGAGTACGAGGCCTGGTTTCGGGGAGACTTGTGATGTGGCCAGATGGATCAGCCCGGTGAGTCCGAGATTGTTACGCGCGTAGATCGCCATCTACTGACGTAAAGAAATGTTACGCATCAGGTTCCCGTTCGAGGTCTGATTTCCATTAATGCTCCCTCGCCACTGGGCCGCGGGCGCGCAGCGCCAAGGGGCCCAGTGGGCCAAGGAATGATCTCAAAATCAAACCCTCGGCACCATTGACGACACGTTGTTCGATTTCGACTCGAAGGACTCTTCAGGCGTCGATTGGCAAATACTTCCAAATTCCTGTCCCGGAATCGAAATGTTGATCTCTTGAGCCATCGTCCTCGACATGCGTCGAGACGGCGCGAATCGGTGAATGACGCCAGATCGCAATGGTCGTGTCAAAGATTTGTTCTGGGGAGATGTGTCCGCCAATGACCGTGAGTGACCACGGCTGTCCTGTTACGAAATTGTCATTGAAGTTGTGTCCTATTCGGCCCGATTTTTGTGGCTCCTTAAGTAGAGGAGACATTTTTTCTTCCTCTAGGGGGAGCCGAAATGTCACCACGAAAATCACCGTCAGAGGTCGTCAAGGAGATCAATCAAGCCGGGGGCTGTTCGCACCCGATTCGTCTTCGCGGCGAGTTCATCAACACCAACACCGGGGAAGTGAACCAGCGTCCCCTTATGGTCGCCTGCAAGGACCGACGTGCCGTTGTCTGTCCGTCCTGCTCCTACCTCTACAAGGCCGACGCCTGGATCCTGGTCTCGGCCGGTCTCATTGGTGGCAAAGGAGTGCCAGCGTCGGTCTGCGAGCATCCACGGCTCTTCTTGACCCTCACGGCGCCCTCATTCGGCGCGGTCCACGCTCGGCAAGCTGACGGATCGTGTCGCCCCCGACCACAACCTCCCTGCCCCCACGGAAGGTCCTTGCAATGCCAACTTCGCCACGACGAGAAGGATCTCAAAGTCGGTAGTCCACTCTGTGACGCGTGCTTCGACTACGAGGGCGCCATCCTCTGGAACGCCGAAGCGTCGCGCCTATGGAACCGCACCCTCGAGCAGATTCGACGCCGTCTCGCGGTCTGCCTTGCACCGGGACTCGAGGACAATCCCCAGGGATTTCGCTTGAGTTACCTCAAAGTGGCCGAGTTCCAGCGACGAGGACTCGTCCACTTCCACGTCGTGCTGCGCCTCGACGGGGCCGGCGAAGCGTTCAGTGCACCACCGTCCGAACTCACCACCGAAGTGCTGTCACTCGTCATTGCCGACGTGGTCCGGGAGTTCTCGATCATTACGTCACACGGGGAGATCGCGTGGGGACGCCAGTTCGACCTCAGCGACGCCTCAACTCTTGACCGTGATGACCTGCGCATCGCGGGCTATCTCGCGAAGTACGCGACCAAGAGCACCGACGGCACCAAGGACTTCGCCCGAAGCTTTCAGGCGCGCTCCAACATCACGTCGCTCAACGGGTCATCGCACCTTCGCCAACTGGCCCTCACCGCCTGGGACCTCGCTCTCGAGTCCGAGTTCGAAAACTTGAACCTCCGGGCGCACGCTCACGCCTTCGGGCACCGCGGACAACTGATCACGAAGTCGCGTCACTATTCGACCCGGTTCCTCGATCTACGAGCAGCACGCGCCGCCTACATGGCGAGGCAGTCGACGGGTGACCCGATGTCGGGCACCTTCGTCTTCGAGGGCCGTGGCTACGACGATCCCCACACCGTCGAAGTGGCGGAGTTCTTGCACTGGCTGTCCCTTGAAGCCAAGAAGTCAGCGCCACGCCCGGAACCCACGACAGGAGGTGACCGATGAATTTCTCAGGGCATTTCGAATTGCGCAGAAAGGGCGGTTATCAAGCCAATTTTGGTTCCGCGACCGTTGGGAAGTGTGAGCTAGAAGGAGGTAAGTCGTCTTGAGTGGACGTCGTCATTTTGGTTATGTTCGTCGTCGACCTTCGGGTCGATGGCAGGTCACGTATTGGCTCGAAGGCAAGCGCCACTCTGCGGGTACCTTTCCGACCAAGGCCGATGCCTTGGCACACCTAGCGACGGTCGAGGCTGACGTGAGAAGAGGCTCGTGGGTGGACCCTCGAGCGGGCTTGGTGTCAGTTCGAGAGTACGGCGACTTGTGGCTCGAACGGCGCCCGGACCTTGCCGTTCGCACCAGGGAGCTTTATCGCTATCTTCTCGATCGTCAGATCTATCCCGACCTGGGCCATATCGCGTTGGCCGCATTGGCACCGTCGAAGATTCGAGGCTGGCACGCGGAGCTATCGATGCGTCACGCCAGCACCGCGGCCAAGGCGTATCGATTGCTGTCGACCATCATGAAGACCGCGGTCACCGACGGCATCATCTTGTCGTCCCCGTGCAAGGTGGAGAAGGCCGGGGTCGAACGACCCGCCGAGAGACCCATCGCGACCCTCGACGAGATCGAGGCGCTCGCCAATGCGATGCCCGAGCACCTGAGACTCATTGTTCTTCTCGCGTCGTGGTGTCAACTCCGCAGAGGAGAGTTATTGGGACTGCGGCGCCAAGACATCGACACGCTTCATGCGACGATGCGAATCGAGCAAAGTCGGACGTTCACGATGACTGGCGCCTCACTCGTCAAAGATCCCAAGACGAATGCCGGAAAGAGGACACTGGCCATTCCAAGACATCTCATGGCGGCCCTCGAGGATCATCTGGAAAGGTTCACCGAACATTCGCCGACGTCACTTGTCTTCCTCGGCAAGACCGGGATTCCCCTCACCTGCAATGTGCTTCAGGTGTCGTGGGAGCGAGCTCGAGCCAAGGTCGGCCGTCCGGATCTGCATTTCCATGACCTGCGCCACACTGGTTTAACTCTGGCGGCAGCAACGGGTGCAACCACCGCGGAACTCATGCATCGCGCCGGGCACTCGTCGGCGTCCGCAGCATTGAGATATCAGCACGCCACCAAGGATCGGGATCGAGTTCTGGCGGACGCACTCGAGTCGATGGCCACGACGGCTTCTCAAGTCAAGGTTGATGGAAGCACGGCGACGGAGGAGTGAAATGTGGACGACGCTGGAAATTAGATCACGATCCACCGATCGAGACCCCCGAATTCCCGCGTCGTGAGCACGTTGCCTTCGAGCGCGAGTGAAAAAGGAACTCTCTACTCACAAGTGAGCGTCAAGAGATTAATCAATAATGCCAAGGCCAACAAGACAACACTTTTGAAAGGTGTCCATGTCACTCCCGTCCACAGTTTTGGGTAGGGCTGGGGCGATTCGGGCCTCAGACTTCCAACTAACAGGAACATGGCCCAGGGGAGTTAGCGCTGCTTAGCCTCTTGGTCGCTGATGAGTTGAGGTCGTACGCGCAGCAGATAGTAAATCGGTACCAACACGAGCGATGCGTCTCCGATGACAAACAGGATGACCATCGATGCGACCCACCTGGCCTTGGATCGGCCGAGTGATGCGAAAGTGGACTTCGGGGTTCTGATCGCATTGACGATCGCCCATCCAGGCACCCAGAACCCGACGAAGAACATCACCATGAGGGCGAAAGTAGAAGCCCCCCCATGCGCCACGACCAAGTTATGACCGAAGAGCCGTGCCGACACCGTGGTGTTCGCAGAGCGCGGCGATACCATGAGTCCAATGGCAGCGCTTGTGACGCTGCCCAACACAACGGGATTGGCCCACCAAGCACGTGGTCGGTTCTCTCCGGCTACTTCCGCACTCGTCTTCGTGTTGGCCAACTGTTGGGCAGCCATAGAAATTCCTCCACCAACGACAACAGTACTCATACGTTCAAGACTGTGGTGCGACCGCTAAGAGGCGCGAGGGACCAGCAGGGCGTCGGGCGTGTCTTACAGTTCAGTGATCCGGCTAGCAAACACTTACTCGATGCGGAAAGTGTTGGTCGGGCGCTACTCGGGCGCTAACGGGCGCTTAACAGTGGTCAAAATTGGTCGCTCATGGGTAACCACGGTTAACGACAATGGAACGAAACGTCAATCAGGACAAAGAAAAACGCGGAGCGGGTGACGGGGATCGAACCCGCATGGCCAGCTTGGAAGGCTGGAGCTCTACCATTGAGCTACACCCGCGTGTCTGCAATCAGACTTTATGCAGTCTAGAACACCGCAACTTGGTCAGTCGCGGTCCTTGAAACGGTAGAGCGTAAAACCTTTTTCCTGGCGCGATTGCCATCGGGTGCGCAGGCCAGCAACACGGAATCGATCGGGGGTGGTACGACCCTGACTTGCCGTTCTCCGTGTCGTCGAGTGGAGTCACTTCTGGGCCTCGTCGGCGCGCAAACACTCGTCATCGTCTCGAGGTAGGACTGTCGGGCGCGAAAGTGGCTCCATAAGTATCGGCCTTACACGGGTATTGAAGTTTTCTTACCGAAACAGCACACCCACTACACATCGTCTCCACCACACGCCCAGACGGGGTTGCTTCACTGGAAATTGTGTGGGAGATGGATGTGGCAAGAGTGATGGCCGCCTCGCTCCCCACCTAAAGGAGCGTAGATGAGTTCGACAATTATGGTTACCGGTTCTCTCGGTTTCATCGGTTCGCGTCTCACCGGACAACTACTCGACGACGGCTTCGACGTGATTGGCGTGGACTGCGCCACTGATGCGTACAACCCCGCGGAGAAGCTCGCACGTCTCGAGACGTTACGCGTACATCCTCACTACCGTCACTCGGGAGTGGACCTTGCTGACGCGTCACTAGATGGACTCCTGAGCGGGGTGGAGGTGGTCTACCACCTGGCGGGTCGGGCCGGAGTCCGCGAGAGCTTCACGTCGTTCGCCAAATACCGTCACGACAACGTTGAGGCGACTGACAATCTTCTCGTCAGCGTACGGCGAGCCCCGAGCGTCCGTCGGCTCGTCTACGCCTCATCATCTTCGGTCTACGGCAACGCCGACCTCCCATTCCGCGAAGACGGTCATACGAATCCCCTCTCTCCTTACGGCCAGTCGAAGCTGGACGCGGAGCGACTTTGCCTCGAGAGCGACGGGAAGGACGTCCAAACGATGGCGCTGCGCTACTTCACCGTCTACGGACCCGGACAGCGTCCCGACATGGGCTTACGGCTCTTCGCCGAGGCGGCTATCGAGCGCCGACCCCTCACACTCTTTGGTGACGGAACGCAGAGTCGAGATTTCACCTACGTCGACGACATTGTGGCCGCCACTCGACGCGCGGCCGACACTTCCGTGAGTGGGCTCGCTATCAACGTGGGTGGAGGCTCGCGCATCACGTTGCTCGAGGTGTTTGAGATCCTCGCCGAGTTAACGGATGAAGACATCACCATCAACTACGAGTCGTTCGCACGAGGCGACGCTATGCACACCGGCGCCTCCCTCGAGAGATCCGAGTCGATACTCGGATTCAAGGCCCAGGTTGACTTCCGCAGTGGCTACAGCGCCCAGGTGAAGTGGTTGCAGTCGCTTCTTTCGAACGCCGGGAGGAAGGGATGACTCGGACCCCGAGCACTCTTCGACGAGTCCTGCTCTACTCGCACGACACCTACGGTTTAGGGCACCTCCGTCGCAATTTGGCCATCGCCGAGCACCTCCTGGACGGGCACCCCCATCTGCAGGTCGTTCTCATGACGGGCTCTTCGGTGGCTGATCGCTTCAGTACTCCGGCGCGTCTCAAGATTGTTCAGTTGCCTCCCGTCATCAAAGTCGGAGACGAGGACTATCAGTCGCGCGACCCTCGCTGGAGCACCGACTTGGTTCGACGTTCGCGCAGCGCAATTATGAAGGACACCGCCCGTCGTTTTCAGCCCGACGTTCTCCTGGTCGACCACGCCCCCCAAGGGATGAAGAAAGAGTTGCTTCCGGTCTTTGAAGTTCTGCGCTCCGAGTCACCGGCGACGCGGATTGTCTTGGGGTTGCGCGACGTCATCGACACACCTGAAATCGTCCGCAACAACTGGGAGAACGCCGGCGTATACGACACTCTGGAGGAGGTCTACGACCGAATCTTGGTTTACGGCAACGCCGATCTCTTCGACGTCGCCTCCCTCTACGGTCTCTCCGACGAGGTCTCGGCGAAGTTGACCTACTGCGGGTACGTCAGTCGTCACCGGTACGGAACCTCGGCCCGCGACGACGTCGAAGACTTCGTTCTGGGCATCGCCGGAGGTGGCGGTGACGGTGCGGAGGTGCTGGCGGCGACGTTGAGCGCGAGCGCGGCCCTAGCGCGGCGCTGCGTCGTTACGACCGGCCCCCTCATGAGCGAACCCGATCGTCGGGTCCTCGAGCGTGTAGCGGCGTCACACGATCACGCCAGCATCGTGGAGTTCGTGAGCGACCCGAGCGAGATGATGAGTCGTGCGAAGGTGGTGGTAACCATGGGTGGTTACAACTCACTGTGCGAACTCATTGCGTTGGGGGCGTCCACCGTCGTGATACCGCGAGTCCACCCGCGCCGAGAACAGGCCATTCGAGCCCAGATGTTCGCGGACCTCGGCATCGTGTCGGTCGAGTTGCCCGGAGAGGACCTCGCGAGTCGATTGAGAGACACGCTGGCCCGAGTTATTGACTCCGAGGAGGTCACCTCCTCGACGGTGCTCGACCTCGGGGGACTCGACCGCATCGAGACCGCCCTCGAGTTAGAGGCCAGCGCGAGTCGTCGCCACGCAGAGTCCCACCGGACGGCTCGGTCCACGTCGAAGGCGTCGTCATGACCGGAACCGTGGCCTACCTGACGAAGAGGTTTCCTCGACTGTCGGAGACGTTCATTCTCGACGAAATTCTGGGTCTCGAGGCGGCGGGCGTTCCTCTTCGCCTCTACGCCATCGCTGATCCGCACGAGAAATTAGTGCAGCCCGACGTCTCCCGGGTGAAGTCGCCGGTGGTGTATTTACAGAGTGGCGCTGCTGGCGTGGAGCGTTGGAGGGCTTTGCGCGAGACAGTGGTCGCCCACACTCAGCTGCTTCGCGAATCGCCGCGTCGATACCTCGGTGTCGTCTTCTATATCGCCCGTCGACGCCGGCACCTCTCGACCGTGAAGAACTTTGCTCAGGCCGGTCGACTGGCGGCACTGTTGCGAGAGAATGACACCCGTCACCTGCACGCGGCGTTCGCCCACGGACCGGCGTCCGTGGCGCACTTCGTTCACCTCCTCACCGGTCTGCCCTACAGCTTCTCCGCGCACGCCAAGGACATTTACGTCTCGGCCCCGGACCTGCTCGCCCGTAAGGTGCGTGACGCGTCCTTCGTTCTCTCGTGCTCGGAGTCGGCGCGCACTGCTCTCACCTCACTGGCGGGAGCGGACACCACCAAGGTCATTTTGGCCCATCACGGAGTCGATACTCAACGTTTTACCTCATCAGAATGGGTAGGGTCGACCGGCGTCGACGAGTCACCCCTACGCATTCTGGCGGTCGGACGACTCGTCGCGAAGAAGGGGTATCCCGTTCTCTTAGGGGCCCTCAAGATGATGAACGCAGCCGGTCGCACTCCACGGTGCACGATTGTGGGAGAGGGTACCGACCGTGAGCAACTGACCGCGCTCGTCAATGACCTCGGTCTCACCACGACCGTGGAGTTCGTGGGTTCCCAAACTCACCAAGAAGTAGCCGAACACTTCCACCGCGCCGACGTCTTCGTTCAGGCGAGCGTGGTCCTCGCTAACGGCGACCGCGACGGGATTCCTAACTCGCTGCTCGAAGCGATGGCGAGTGGGTTGGCCGTTGTCGCGAGCGACGTCGCTGGTATCCCAGAAGTCGTCACTCCGACCTCTGGTCTCCTCGTTCCCCCGGGTGACGCCCTCGCCCTCGCCCGCGCCCTCGAGAGGCTCGATGACGACGTGGCCCTGCGCCAACGCCTGGGTGATCAAGCCCGTGAGCACGTGGTGGAGAAGTTCGATCGGACCGCCTGTGCGCTACGTATCGCCCCCCTCTTCGGTGTGGAGGTCGGGACACGGCCCGGCGCACTCGGCCAGTTCACGGTGCCCTACGTCGCGGATCGCGAGGGATAGAGACGTTGTTTCAGTACTTTCGTCCCCACGTGCGCCCGGTTCGCGGCTTGTTGAGCGCGGGCCTGCTCGCCAGTGTGATGTCGGCGGTGATGCAATGGATCGCCCCGTGGCCGCTCAAATACATCTTCGACAGCGTGATTAGCCACAAGCCCCTGCCGTCGTGGATGTCGGGGCTTCCGACGAGCGCCAACTCTCTCTTGTGGTTCATGGTTGCCGTGATGGCGGTCGTGGCCGGGTTGCTCGCCCTCTCGGACTACTTCTCCACTCGATTCGTCGCCACCGCGGGCCAGCGAGTCATCTTCGCAATTCGCGGCCAGCTGTTTCGCCACATTGAGGCCCAGGGCACCGGGTTTCATCAGCGTCGCCGTGTAGGTGACCTCCTGGCACGTCTAGGGGGTGACGTACAAGCGATCCAGAGTGCCGTCGTTACCGCGCTGCCGACCCTCGTGCGCAACGTCTTGACCCTCGTCGGGATGATCGCGATCATGTTCGTGGTCGACTGGCGATTCTCGCTGCTCGCGTTGGTTCTCGTTCCCGTTCTCGGGTTCGCGAGCCGTTACTACTTAAACAAGATTAAGTCGATACAGCGTCGCGCGCGCCAGGCTGACGGTGAGGCCAGTTCCGTGGCCCAAGAGGTGTTGACGTCGATGACCGTCGTTCAAGCCTTCGGCGCCGAAGACGTCGAGGCGAAGCGCTACGAGGAAGCGACCGGTCGAGGACTGGAGGAGAATCGACTGGCCATCGTGGCGCAGTCCCAGTTCACGCCCCTGGTCACCTTGGCGATGACCATGTCCACCGTCGTGGTCATCTACTTCGGAGTGCGCTCCATCAACTCGGGGCAGTTGAGTGCGGGAGACCTCCTGGTCTTCATGGCCTACCTACGCGGGATGTTCAGCCCCATTCGCCAGCTCTCGAAGCTCGCCGGAGTCGTGGGCCGCGCCCACGCCGCGGCCGATCGAGTCATCGAGATCTTGAATACCCACGAAGAGGTGTTCGTGGCGCCGGACGCGGCGCACCTGCACCGGACCCGCGGAGTGCTCACCTTTCGTAACGTAAGTTTTGGCTACGACGAGGACACCACGGTGCTCTTCGGGGTCGATCTCGAGATTCCGGCCGGTACGCGTCAGGCGCTCGTGGGACTGACCGGATCCGGTAAGAGCACCCTGCTGCGAATGATCCCGCGGTTCCTCGACCCGACCTCGGGTGTGGTCACCCTGGACGGGGCGAATATCGCTCAGGCGAACCTTACGGACCTGCGCCGACAGATCGCCTACGTGCCCCAGGAGCCCTACCTCTTTCGCGCTACGGTCTGGGAGAACATCCTGTACGGACGTGAGGGGGGCGAGCGCGCGACGGCGATCGACGTCGCTCGACGGGCCGGACTTCACGAGGTCATCGAGTCTTTTCCCCAGGGCTACGACACGATGATTGGCGAACGTGGTCTCGCCCTTTCGGGGGGGCAACGTCAGTGTGTCTCCATTACTCGGGCCATGGTCCGACAGGCTCCAGTACTGCTCCTGGACGAGCCCACCGTGGGCCTCGACGCGGAGTTGGAGTCGCTGATCATGGCGGCCCTGGAGATTGCGGCGGACGGACCGACCACGATCATCGTCAGTCACCAGCTCGCGGGACTGCGGTGGGTGGACCAGATCGCGGTCCTGAGCGAGGGGCGAATCCTCGAAACCGGTAGTCACGCCGAACTCGTCGCTAACCGGAGTGTCTTTTGGAGTTTGAGTGAACTCCAGAGCGCTCACCTCCACGAACGCGACGTGGACGAGTCGGTGTCGCTATGACAACGATCCATCAAGAGAAGAGGAACAACATGCACAACGGGAAGAACACGCAAGAACTGTCGGTACGAGCGAGCAAAGTGTGCGTCGTGGGTGCGGGGTACGTGGGACTCACCGCGGCGGTGTGTCTGGCCGAACTGGGCCACACCGTCGTATGCGTAGAGTCCAACCCCCAGCGACTCGGGAGGCTCTTAAGCGGCGAAGTACCGATTCACGAGCCCGGCATTGACGACCTCCTCACCCGACACGCCAGTAGTCGTCGACTCTCGTTCACCGACGACGTCGAGGTGGCCATGGACGGAGTCGCCGTCGTCTTGTTGTGCGTGGGGACGCCCCCGCGCCCCGACGGCGAACCCGACTTACGCCAACTCGGTCGCGCCGCGACGCAGATGGTGGCCGCCGCGCACAGCGACGTCCTCTTGATTGTGAAGAGCACGGTACCCCCGGGATCCTGCGAAGCGCTCGAACTGCTCGCGGCGGGACACGCTCGCGAGGGGGTCAACGTCGTGGTGGCGTCGAACCCCGAGTTCCTCCGAGAGGGTCAAGCCGTCTGGGACTTCTTTAATCCTGACCGGGTGGTGGTGGGAATCGACGACCCGCAGATGCAGCACTTGGTCACCGATCTCTACCCGGCGCAGTGGCCCCTGATCGTCTGTGATCGGCGTAGTGCGGAACTCGTGAAGTACGCGGCCAACACGTTTCTCGCGGTTAAGATCTCCTTCGCGAACGAGGTCGCTCAACTGTGCGAAGCCCTGGGTGCGGACTCTCAGAAAGTGCTCGCCGGAGTCGGACTCGACGCGAGAATCGGCGGGGCCTTCCTCTCGCCGGGACCGGGTTTCGGTGGATCGTGTTTGCCGAAGGACTTGGGGGGCTTTATCGCGGTGGCTCAGTCGGTGGGCCAGCTCGCCCCCCTCGCGCGCGCGGCTCAAGTGGTCAATGGTGAGGCGCTGGTGGGGCTTCTCGGAAAGCTCGAGGTGGCCCTAGGGTCTCTGTCGGGCAAGCGAATCGCCATCCTCGGACTCGCGTTCAAGCCGGGCACCGGTGACGTGCGATTCTCTCCCGGAGTGGGACTGGCCGACGCCCTCGCTGAGCGCGGGGCCCTGGTTCGAGCTCACGACCCCGTCGCTACTCCGATCAGCACCACGATGGAACTGGTGAGTGACCCCTACGACGCCGCGCAACGTGCCGACGCCCTGGTCATCATGACGGCGTGGCCGGAGTATCGCGAACTCGATCACGAACGCCTGCGCGAGACGATGTCGGGCCACGTCGTGATCGACGCGGTCAACGTCGTCAGCATCGGGGAGGTGGCGCACGTCGACTTCGACGTCTACGGAGTGGGTCGCGGGCTGACCACCGACTTCGCGCCCGTGCTGTGGCCGCCCCTCGAGTGGATGCTCGACGCCGAACCGCGACCGGTCACGGTGACCCAGTGACGCCGCGTCCATCGGTGCTCTACTACTGCCAGCACTCAGTGGGCTTGGGCCACCTCGTGCGATCTCTCGCCATTGCCCAGGCGTTGAGTGAGGGATTTCGCGTCGTGATCGCGAGTGGGGGAGCGGTTCCTCCGGAACTGGCGGTGCCCTCGGGGGTGGAACTGGTAGCCCTGCCGGCCATTGGCTCGTCCGACGGACGGGGCTCCCAGCTCATCAGTCTTGAGACCGGGCTCGATTTGGAGGAGGTGTGGCGGCGGCGCCAGAACGTGCTCGGGACGTTGCTCGATGAGGTTCGCCCCGTCGCCCTCGTGATCGAGTTATTTCCGTTTGGTCGTCGAAAGTTCGCGCGCGAACTGGTTCCGTTCCTCGAAAGAGCCACTTCCCTCGACCCGGCTCCGGTGATTGCCTCGAGCGTGCGCGACATTCTCGTCGATTCGAAGTACAACCAGCGAGAGCTCGACGACTGTGCCGCCCTTCAGCTCAATCGTTACTTCGACGCGATCATCGTGCACGCGGATCCGAATTTTGCGACCCTCGATGAGACGTTTCGTCCCTCGATTCCGGTCGAACCCTCCATTCACTACTCGGGCTTCGTGGTGCGTTCCGCTCACCGACCACCCCGCCTGCGACCTTCAGCACCCGAGGTGCTCATCTCGGCAGGGGGCGGCAAGGTGGGGGCGTCGTTATTTCGAGCCGCCGTCACGGCGCACTGTCGATACCTCGACCCGCTCGGAGTGCGCACCCGCGTCGTCACCGGACCGTTTGTGGACCCGGTGATCGTCGCGCAACTCGAGGCCGACGCTAGGGGTTGTGCGACGTTAGAGATCTCCAGATTCGAACCCCACCTCTGCGAAGCGATGGCTTCGGCGTCGATGACGGTGAGTCAGTGTGGTTACAACACCGCCCTCGACATCATCCGCGCGGGGGTGCCGGCCCTCGTCGTTCCCTACGACGCCGACGGCGAGACCGAGCAGGCGTTTCGCGCGACTCGACTAGCCCGCAAGGGGGTGGTGAACTCGTTGTCCATGAATGACCTGACTCCCGAAACCTTAAGTGGAGCCATCATCGGCACACTGTCCATGAGGACGCCCACGGTCACCTTTGACCTGGGAGGGAGCACGGAGACGGCCCGCATCGTGAGTGACCTCGTTGAGCAGCGGACCCGTCGGGTCCTCTCACTCCGTTGACCGAGTCTCACATTCCCCCCGTGGCCGGTTCTTCCGCGAGGGCGAACGCGGCGCGCATCATCCTCGTCCGACACGCCAGTACGGACTGGAACTCGGGAGGATTCATGACCGGCTGGGCGAATCCGGAGTTAAGTCCGCTCGGTCGCGCGCAGGCCCGTGCCGCTGGTGATCTGCTGCGTCGCCGGGGCGAGGTTCCCTCGCACGTCGTCACCAGTCGGAGTACTCGAGCGCTCGAGACCGCGCTCGAGATTGTGCGCGTCCTCGATCTCGACCTGGAGGTGCGCACCTGCTGGCGATTAAATGAACGTCAGGTCGGGGCGCTCCAGGGGCTCGACCGCGCGGCCGCGATACTTCTCTACGGTCGGGCAGACTTTCGTGCGTGGAGGCGCCAGCCCTACGCGCGACCACCGGCACTGGACGAAAAGGATCTGCGTCATCCCCGCCACGACGCCCGCTACGCCGACGTCGACGCGTGCCGCTTACCGGATTCCGAGTCGCTCGCTCAGTTGAACCAGCGACTCGTCGAGGGGTGGGTGAGAGATATTGAACCGTTGACTCTGACGGGTGACACGGTTCTCGTGGTGGGTCACTGTCACAGTCTGCGAGCCCTGGCGAGATTCCTCGAAGGATCGTCGTCGCGAGCAGGAGAGTACTTCGGAGCCCCCGCGGACTGTGTGACCTACGTACGTGACGAGCGCGGGTGGATCCTCGTTCTCGAGGACTCTTCGTCACCCGCCTCGGCGACCGACGTCACGCAGGTGTCGAAGAACGAGTAGGTCGAGGGCTCGTCGTTCTAGTGGGGAGTTGGTTCGCTCGGAGGCAGTTCGTTCCGTTCGACCAGGGGTAGATCGAAAGTGAATTCGCTCCCCGCACCCGGGGTGCTCGTGAGATAGATGTGACCACCGTGCGCGCTGACGAGCGCCTCTACGACGGCGAGTCCGACCCCCGTACCCGCGGTGCCGCTGGCGTTAGTTCCCCGATAAAAGCGACCGAAGACGGAGCCGAGTTCGGCGAGCGGGATTCCGCGACCAGTGTCACTCACCGTGACGCGCCCCTGGTCCCCGTGGGGCTGAACAACGACGCGGACGCGACCACCCGCGGGAGTGAATTTCTCCGCATTCGATAAGAGATTGACAATGACTTGTTCGAGTCGGTGGGCGTCGCCCCGGACGTTGGTGGGGGAGAACTGCACCGATAAGTCCACGCCGCTCTGGACAAACTGCGGGGCGAGACGTGCGGCGGCGTTGGACGCAACACCCGCCAAGTCCAGTGGTGCCATCTCGAGGGTGAGTCCGGCGGCCTCGGCCGAGGAGAGGACGCGTAGGTCCTCGATAAGTCGAGTGAGTTGATGGACCTCTTCGGAGAGCGACACGATCGCTTGGTTGTTGAGGGGGGTATTGCCCACGGAGAGATCCTCGAGTTGTGCGTGCAGGACCGAGAGGGGGGTTCTCAGTTCGTGCGCGAGGTCCGCCACCATTGAACGTCGCAGGGCGTCTTCAACCTCGAGTTGTCCAGCCATCGTGTCGAACGCGGAGCCGAGTTCGACGAGTTCACCGGTCGTGTGCAGAGGTCCCACGCGGCTAGCGCGATCACCGGTGGCGAGTCGACGGGTCGCGGCCGTGAGCACGCGCAACGGTCGAACAATCCGGCGTGTGCCAAAGATGGACGCTCCGAGGGCGACGAGGAGCGCCAGCCCCGAGGCGACCAACACCGATGTTTCGATGGAACGACGAAAGGCGACCTCTTCGGGGAGAAGGCCGTTACGGGGAAAGGTGAAGGTGCCCGTCGCGATCACCGTCGGACCGACCCTGATGTCGACCGTTTTCACGGTCCCCCCCGGTACCGAGGGGGGGACGAGCAGGTAGATCATGGAGTTCGCGCGGATGACGACACCGACGCCAATAGCGCGCACCAGGTCCCTCGACGCGGCGAGGTCCCGCGGTTTCCAGTCGCGGTCCTTGTCACGCAGGTAGGTCGCCCGCACCGAGTTCACGATGGCGGTGGTGCTGGCCTGTTCCTGCTCATTATTAGCGTTCGTCAGATCGATGTCGGTCAGGAGCAACGTCAAACTGGCGAGGAGGATCACCGAGGTCATTGCAACGAGAATCGAGGCCAGCGCGAGGCGGACCCCGAGAGGACCGAGCCACTCGGAGCGCTTCCAGAATCGACGCGTCACGGCAGGTCGTCGCGGGTGAGGCAGAGTCGATATCCCACGCCCAAGACCGTCTCAATGAGCTTGGGATTGGTGGAGTCGTCGTCGAGTTTGCGGCGCAGGTTCTTGATGTGCGAGTCGATCACCCGCTCGTAGCCGTCCCATTCGTAGCCGCGCACCACGTTTACCAGTTCGTAGCGCGAGAAGACTCGACCCGGCACCCGCGCGAGTTCGACCAGAATGCCCCATTCGGTGGGGGAGAGATTGATGGCGACGTCTCGTAAACGAACCTCGTGACGCTCCTCGTCAATGGTGACGAGGCCCTCACCGAAGGAGAAAAAGTTGGACCGAGCGCCCACCACGCTCCCTCGTCGAAGCAGGGCATTCACCCGGAGGACCAACTCGCGGGGACTAAAGGGTTTAGTGACGTAGTCGTCGGCCCCGAGCTCTAGTCCACGGATGCGGTCTTCGTCACTCGAGAGTGCGGTCAACATCAGTATCAACACGTCGGAGGTGAATCGAATTTCTTTAGCCACGTCCAGTCCCGAGACGTCGGGTAACCCGAGGTCCAAGATGACTAACTCCGGGGTGTTGCGAGCGACGAGTTCAATGGCCTCGGCGCCCGACCCGGTCGTGAGTACGTTCAATCCTTCTCGCTCCAGATTGGTGCGAATGAGATGACGTAACTTCACTTCATCTTCGACAATGAGGACGCGATGAGCCACTAACGCCCCTGGGTGGGGCGATCGATGCATCGCGTTCGGGGAGTTCTCATCAACGGACTTTACGCCTCTTCGTGTCTCGAACCTATCGTCCCCCAGAGTGTCGATTTAGTAGGTAAGTAGCCGGTAAGAAGCGCGTGACAATACCTTGAGAAGTGACTCTAGAAGGGCGCTCGGAAGCGCGAAGGAGGTGAGTCCAGGTGGCTTAACGAGATCGTCTGACTCTAAGCGAGCCACCATCGAGTCAGGCCACTCGCCGTCTCCGGGTGAGCCACCCCTGACCCCAGGCCGCGGCGAGAAGCACGAGAACTCCTCCGACCGGCTCGTTCCACGTCACTCGCTCGTGGAGGAGGAGTGCCCCCACGGCGACGGCGACGACTGGAGTGAGGTAGGTCGTCGTAGAGGCAATGGCCGATCCGGCCCGCTCGATGAGGTGGAAGTTCCAGACGTAGGCGAGGCCGCTCGAACCCGCCCCGAGAGCGAGCACGGCGAGTACTGCTCCCATCGACGGAGTTCCGCCGTGGTGGGGGTGCCAGAGAAGGGCCGGGCTCAGGACGAGGGTGGTCGTGACCAACTGGCCGGTCGCCATGGACATCGGTGGAAGCTTCAAGGGGGTGAGGTAGCGCCGGGTAAAGGGAAACGAGACGCCGTAGCAGGTCACCGCGAGGAGTAACGCGACGATTGTCCACCACGGGTTGCGACCGAGTCCGTGCCACACGCCGAGGACCACGAGCACTCCGAGGAGTCCCAGGCTGAGCCCGCGTCGCTGATCTCGAGTGAGTCGTTCGTCGCGGAAGACGAGAGTCAGAAAAAAGATGGTCGAGAGCGGGGTCAGGGCGTTCATGAGTCCCGCGAGCACCGAAGTGGCGCGCGTTTCGGCGAGGGGAAAGAGCAGAGCGGGCACAACGTTCATCAAGAGCCCGTTCACCGTGAGCAGCCCCCAGACCCGCTTCGAGCGGGGAAGGGGGGTCGAGGTCAGCCGGGAGCCAATCAGCAGGGTGAGGGCGCCGAGCGACGAGCGGGCGAAGGCGACTCCACCCACGCTCAAGAATCCCAGGCCCTCCTTGATGAACCAGAAAGAGCACCCCCAGATGACCCCGACCCCGAGGTAGATCGGTAGCCATCGGGGTACTCGAGAAGACACCGTTAGAGGCTAACGGCCCCAACGAGGAGCGCCGGGGAGCCCCGTAGGCTACGGGGGTGGACGAAGTGTCGGTGTACGAACAAGTGGGTGGCGAGGAGTTCTTTCGCCGTCTGGTGCAGGGCTTTTACGCTCGAGTGGAGAAGGACGAGATTCTTCGTCCGATGTACCCCGATGAGCTCGACGAGTCCAGGCGCACCCTGCAACTCTTTCTCATTCAGTACTGGGGCGGTCCTCGGACCTACTTGGAAGAACGCGGCCACCCACGTCTGCGAATGCGCCACGCACCGTTTCGGATCACGAAGCGCGCGCGCGACGCCTGGCTGACGGCGATGACCGGCGCCCTCGACGAGGTGCGCAACGAGATCAGCCCCGAGGCCTACGAGGAGATGACCGAGTACTTCGAAATGGCCGCGACGAGTATGCGCAACGTCTGAAGAGTCGGCAGGTGAGGTGCAGCCGGTAGCGTGGGGAGGTGGACCGTTACCGTTGCAGCGCTTGTGGAAATTTGACTCGATTCGACGTGACGACGACGACGACGGTGCGCGCGTTTCATCACTACACCATGGGTGGCGACCTCAACGTCGAAGAGCCCGAGGTACTGAGTGCGACGGTGGATTCGGTGACCTGTCGGTGGTGCGGCCACGGGCGCAACATCGAAGTCGTGGCGTGAATCTGCGGTCTTTCGAGACCCCTCGTCGTCGTCGCGCCCCCGAGTCGTGGCGTCACCGTCTCGGTGGGAACGACGTAGATGCTCCCTGGACACTCGTCGTATCGCTCAAGGCGAACTGCGAGAGTTGTCAGAGCTTCTCCCGGGTGGACCCTGGCGCACTCGTCCCCCTGCGACTCGTGCTGGTGAGTCGGGAGTCTGTGGACTGGACCGACTTCGAGACTCCGGTGCGCGTCGACCCCGAGTTGGTCGAAGACCTACAGATCACGGGAGCTCCCTACTACGCCGTGATCGACTCGAACGACTGGGTAGTAGCGGAGGGAGCGGTCTTCGACGTTCACCAGATTCTCGCCGAGGTGTTACCCCTCCTCGTGTGACAAGCTCCGAGCACAGTGGAGACATGAACCTGCAGACGAGAAACCCGCTGATCGTAGATGTGAGTTGCCAGGAGTGCGCCCGCCACTCCACTCCCGAGTGCGCCGACTGTCTCGTGAGTTACGTCATCGGCGGCACGCCCGAACACCTGAGTCTCTCGAGCAGTTTGGCCGCCGCGGCCGACGTACTCGTAAGCGAGGGACTTCTCCCGGAGCTGAAGTATCGACCGGGGAGCCCTTCCTCGCCCCACTAGCGTGGGCGGGTGGCTCGCCACCTGCTGATTACGAACGACTTTCCCCCGAAGACGGGCGGAATCCAGGTCTATCTCCACGAACTCTGGGGTCGCCTGGAACCCGGACGAGCGGTGATTCTCACCGCGAACTCCCATCCCGAGGCCACCTCCTTTGACGAGAACAGCGATCTCGTTATCGAGCGGGTTCCTCACTCGACGCTCTTTGCTCCGACCCTCGGGGCCTACCGGGCGATCGAGGCGGCTATCGAGCGCCACCAGCCCGAACTGGTCCTCCTCGATCCCGCCTGGCCCCTCGGACTTCTCGGACCACGTCTCTCGCGGCCCTACGGAGTTGTCCTGCACGGGGCCGAGGTCACGATTCCCGCTCGAATTCCCCTGGTCGCCTCGAGCCTGCGCTACGTCCTTCGCCACGCCAGCGTCGTGGTCGCCGCCGGTCAGTACTGCGCCAACGAAGCGCGGAGGAACGCGGCCGAGTGGACCCCCCCGATTATTCAGGTGCCACCGGGGGTCGACAGTCTCCGTTTTCGCCCCCTCGAAGACGAGGAGCGCCTCCTCGAACGAGAGCGTCGCGGCGTGGGCTCGGAGGACTTTCTCGTCGTCTCCTACTCTCGCCTCGTCCCGCGCAAGGGTATGGACACTCTGATTGAGGCGGCGGCTCTCCTCCAGACGCGCTGTCCCCACCTACGGGTACAGATCGGGGGATTGGGAAGAGACCGGGCCCGGCTCGAGCGGCTCGCCTCCACTCGCGGGGCCCCGGTCGAGTTTCTCGGACGGGTGCCCGACGAGGATCTCCCGACCTGGCTCGGATCAGCCGACGTGATGGTGATGGACTGTCGTCGACGCTGGGCCGGGCTCGAACAGGAGGGTTTCGGCATGGTCTTCGTCGAGGCCGCGTCCTGCGCCGTACCCCAGATCGCCGGTCGCTCGGGGGGCAGTCACGAAGCGGTGCGTGACGGTGAGACCGGGATTGTTCTCGATAATCCCCGTAGTGCTCCCGATCTCGCGCGCGCCCTCGATGAACTGTGGCGGGACCCGACCCGACGTCGAGAGTTCGCCGACGCCAGCCGCTCGTGGGTACAGCGGGGGGGCGACTGGTCCTACAGCGCGCGACGACTCGCCGACGGCCTCGCCCCCTTCGACTCGGGGTGGGGGAGCGGTGCTGAGTAGATTTGGGGCGAGGAGGTGCGCGACGTGGCGTCCGACATCGCACTAGGAGTTGACGTAGGGGGGACTAAGTCCCTCGCGGTGTTGATGACCAGAAACGGTGACGTTCTCGACGAACTCACGACACCGACCCCCCACGACCCCTCGCGCGCGGCGGGAGAGGCCATGGCCGAGGTGCTGGCCGGCCAGGCCCGCGAACTGACCGCTCGACACGGAGTCGACGCCGCCGAGGTTCCGATCGGTATCGGTGTACCGGGTCTCGTACGCCGCGACGGGAGTCTGGCCTACGCCCCGAACCTCCAGAGCGCCTCGGGGGCCGACCTCCCGAGCGCCCTCTTCGCCCTTCTCAATAATCACTCGGTGCACGTCGAAAACGACGGCAACTGCGCCGCCCTGGCCGAGTACGCCTGGGGTGCGGGCCAGGGAGTGGACGACTTCGTGATGGTGACCCTCGGGACCGGAATCGGTGGGGGCCTCATCGCCAACGGGGATCTGGTGCGCGGGCGCAGCGGTTTCGCCGGCGAAATTGGTCACATGGTGGTCGAGGCTCGTGGAGCCCCCTGTCACTGCGGAGGCTACGGCTGCTGGGAGCGCTACGCCTCGGGCAGCGGTCTCGGGCGCCTCGCCTCGCTCGCGGCGGCGCAGGGGCGACTGCCCACGCTGTCGGTGAGAGCGGGGGGTCCCGAACTGGTCCGGGCCGAACACGTGACGGCCGCCGCCGCCGAGGGCTTAAGCGAAGCCCTCGCGCTTCTCGACGAGGTGGCGTGGTGGCTCTCTCTCGGAATCTCCAATCTGGTCGCCATTATGGACGCGGGACACTTCGTGATCGGGGGCGGACTGTCGGTCGCCGCCGACTTCATGGTTCCCTCGGCGACGACCTACCTCGCCGAACTCGTCGAGGGCTACCCCTCGCGCCCCCCCATCACTCTCGTTCCCTCGGCCTTCGGTGTGCGCGCCGGCGCGATCGGGGCCGCGGCGGTGGCCTTCGAGCGCGCGGGGTGAAGGTTGGGCTGATTCTGCCCAGTTTTCGGGCCGACGCCCACTCGAGTCTGGAGTTGGCCCGCCGGGCCGCCGACCACGGGGTGGACGGGGTCTTT